>DATLCW010000021.1:0-67071 GCA_035526195.1 Bryobacteraceae bacterium | reverse complement strand
AGCAGGTGACGGGCGGCTTCACCACCACCGGACGCCAAGGATTACAGGCCTTCACCGTGATGCCGCTGGTGGTTTACCGGATCCACACCGACGGGCGTCCGGACGAACTGGTGCGGGGCGTAAATATCGTCGGCACGCCGCTTGCCAGCTTCGCAAAGATCGTCGCCACCTCTCAAGAGCAGGAGGTATTTAACGGCATTTGCGGTGCTGAATCCGGCAGCGTGCCCGTATCTGCGGTTTCCCCCGCTCTGCTGGTGAGCGAAATCGAGATCCAGCGCAAACCGGCCGGCATGGATTCGCCGCCCGCCCTGCCGCGGCCCTCCCTGGCGGGAGGCTCGAAGTAATGCGAGATTGGATCGTGTATCCCATCTGGGCGGTGGTGGCGGCCGGCCTCCTTTCCGCGCAACCCGCGGATAAGGAAAAAGACATCGTTCTGAAAGCGATGAAAGACGAGCTGGCGCGCAGCCGCTCCTTGCGGGTAATCGGCGAGCCTCCCTATTACATCGAATATACGCTGGACGATGCCGAGATGTTTTACGTGTCGGCGTCCTATGGCGGTGTGTTGCAGGAGCGCAACAACAGACTGCGCCAGCCGCGCGTAAGGATTCGCGTAGGGGAGGCCAAACTCGACAACTCGAACCATATTTCCAGCGACGCCTTCCGCGGATCGCGGTACGATCCGGGTCAGTTCGCGATTGAAGACAACTATGACGTGCTGCGAATGGGCTTTTGGCTCGCCACCGACCGTGCCTATAAGCAGGGTCTGGAGGCACTGGCGCGCAAGAAGGCGTCGCTAAAAAACATTAACGTTTCAGACACTCTTCCCGATTTCAGTGCGGCCCCACCGGTCTCCCTGTTCCTGCCAGTAGGCAGGAAACCCGCCGATGCCTCCGCATGGCGCGCCCGCGTGAAGGAGATTTCCGCCGTTTTCTCCGGTTATGAGCAGGTGCTCTCGAATGATGCGAATGTGGGAGTCTCGCAAACAGTCACCTACTTCATCAACAGCGAGGGCTCCGAGTTCCGCATGCCCGACAATCTCTCAACGTTCCGCATCCGCGCCGCGGGCCTAGGGTCGGATGGACTGCCTGTCCGCGATTACGCGGAGTTTCTGGCGGTGGATGCCGCGCGGCTGCCCGGAACTGCCGAATCCATTCAGGCCGCAACCCGTGTCGCGGAGAATATCAAAGCGATGGCCACCGCGCCTTCCCTCGAAAGCTACTCCGGGCCGGTGCTGTTTGAAGATTCCGCCGGCGGGCAGATCATGGCCGAGTTGATTGCCAGGAACCTATCCATCCTACGCCGCCCGATTACCGATCCGGACCGCCCGCTCAACCTTCCCCAAGGCGAACTCGAAGGACGTCTCGGCTCGCGCGTTCTTCCCGAATGGCTCGACGTGGTGGATGACCCGACGCAGAAAGAGTGGCGCGGTATACCGCTTCTGGGCTATTACCCGGTGGACATGGAAGGCGTCGTTCCAAAGGCACTGCCGCTTGTGGAAAAGGGGGTACTCAAAGCGTATTACACCACCCGCCAACCGATCCAGGGAGTTGAAACTTCGAATGGACACGCGCGCCTCCCTGGCATCCTGGGAAATAACAGCGCTCTCGCGGCCAACCTGTTTGTGAAGTCCAGCCAGCCCGCCGCCGTTGCCGAACTCAGGAAACGGCTGCTCGAAATCGGGAAGCAGCGAAGTAAGCCGTTCGTCATCGTGGTGCGAAAAATGGACTTTCCTTCCACCGCCAGTCTCGCCGAGTTGCGCAGTATCGGGGGCGGCCAGCAGGGCCGGGCGATCAGCCGGCCACTGATGATCTACAAGCTCTTTCCCGACGGGCGCGAAGAGTTGATCCGGGGCGTCCGCTTTCGCGGTTTCAATGTGCGTTCCCTGAAAGACATTGTGGCGGCATCGGATGATTTGTACGTGTTCCACTACCTGGAAAACGGCGCTCCCTTTGCCCATATGGACGCCGGCGGTTACGTCGCAGGGACATCTGTAGTTGCTCCCGCTCTGCTGTTTGACGATTTGGAACTTGAAAAGATTCCCGGCGAGCTTCCCAAGCCGCCTGTCGTTCCGCCCCCGCCCCTCAACAAATAGCGCGCGGAAGATATGGGCATTCTCGGGCGCACCGTATTCGGGGAAGTTACGACAGGAGCCCTGCTGGGCACGATTCTGTTTACGTTCGTGCTGTTCCTGCGGAGCTTGGGGCGCCTCTTTGAACAGCTGGTCACCAGTTCGGCGACGGCGGCGCAAATCGGCAAGCTGTTTCTTCTGATCCTGCCTCAGACGTTTACCATAACCATCCCAGTCGGCGTATTGGCCGGCATTCTCATCACGATGGGCCGCATGTCGAGCGATGGAGAGATCATCGCCATGCGCGCCGCCGGCGTTCCCAGCCGCCGCATCCTGGTACCCATTTTGACTTTCGCCTGGTTGGGTGTGGCATTAGCCGGGTACGCGTCGTGCGTGGTAAGTCCCTGGGCGAAACGGGAGACCATCCGGATTCTGAATGAGATGGCCGCGGCGCAGTTGACGGCTGAAATCCGGCCCCGTCTGTTCGAGGAGCAGTTTCCCAACCGGATCCTGTATGTAGAAGACGCCCCTCCGGGCCCGGTGGTCCGCTGGCGCCGGGTATTTATGGCCGACTTAACACCCGCCGAACAGCGTGCCGGAGGAGCCGGAGATCGCGGCGAGGGCCCGCGTATCACGCTAGCGGCTGAGGCCATTGCAGTTCCCGACCTCGCCAATAACCGCATCCAACTCTCCCTGCTTAACACCAGCACCTATGAGGTTGGCAAAGGTACGGCTTACTTCGCAACGGAATTTCCAAAAGGCGAGCAGACGCTCGATGCGCCGCAAAAGAAGGAAGTCAAAGCAAACGATTCAAGCGAATTGCTGGACATGGAGCCGCTTTACCGGCAGGTAAACAGCAGTCTGGAATCGGCAATGGAATTTCATCGCCGATTAGCGCTGCCGGTGGCGTGCCTGGTGCTGGCGCTGCTTGCCGTGCCCCTGGGCGTGTCCTCCCGTAAGGGAGGAAAGTCCGCGGCATTTGTCATGACCGTGACATTGGCTTTCTTTTACTACATGGGTTCGATTAGCCTGACCGCGCTCGCGCGGCAGAAAACGCTGACTCCCGGCACCGCTGTGTGGCTTCCAAACCTGATCTTCGGCTTGTTCGCCTTAATACTAATCATGCGGCTGGAACTGCCAGGGGATCGCGACCTCAGCGCCTGGTTTCGAGGGCGGTTTGAAACGTGGTGGAAATGGATCGCCCGCCGCTCTCCGTTTCACGCGGCCGAAGAAGGGTTCGCGCGCGGTTTCAGGCTGCCGCTTTTGCCCCAACTCATTGATACGTATGTTCTCTCTTCATTTCTCTACTACACCTTCGCACTGTTATTCAGCTTCGTGATGATGACCCATGTGTTCAACTTTTTTGAGCTGCTGGGGGATATCATCAAGAACCGTATTCCCATGGCAAGAGTCGGAACATACCACCTCTTCCTCACTCCCAAACTCATTTACGACTTTGCGCCTCTCGGAGTGCTGGTCGCGGTGCTGGTGACTTTCGGTGTTCTGGCCAAGAGCAATGAGATCACGGCGATGAAAGCGTGCGGTGTCAGTGTCTACCGGTTGGCTGCTCCGATACTTGTAGCAGGCTGTGTTCTCGCCGGCGTGTTAATGCTTTTCGACTATTATGTAGTTCCGGAAGCGAACCTGGTTCAAGATGCCATCCGGAACGAGATCAAAGGCCGGCCTCCGCAAAGCTTCCTGCGGCCCGATCGGAAGTGGATTGTGGGACGCGGTCCGTGGATCTACTACTATAAGCATTTTGATCCCTCTTCCAATGTGATGGTGGGAGTCAGCGTGTATGAAGTGGACCGCACGAACTTCCGCTTAAAACGCCACATCTATGCCGAGAACGCGCGTTGGGAACCCGCGATCCGTCGCTGGGTCTTCCAGAATGGATGGACCCGCGAGTTCGATGGCATTCTGGTGGTCCAGGCGGTCGATTTCCTGGGAAAGACAGCCACCTTTCCCGAACTCGATGAGCCGCCCACCTATTTCCTGACGGTCAATAAACCGTACATGCAGATGAACTTCCATCAGCTGGAGCTGTATATCCGGGAGCTGCGGCAGAGCGGCAGCTTTGACACCAGCCGGCTGCTGGTCCAATACCACAAGAAATTTGCCGTGCCGATGTTCGCGTTCATCATGGCATTGATCTCTATTCCGTTCGCCTTCCTGGTGGGCAATCGCGGCGCCATGGCTCCTGTTGGTATCAGCCTCGGGATAGGGATCGGCTATCTGGCGCTGAACCAGCTTTTCGAGCAGATGGGAAACGTGGGCCAACTTCCGGCGGAGATGGCGGCATGGAGCCCCGATGCCATCTTCATTCTCGCGGGCACCTATTTCCTGATGCGGGTAAAAACCTGACGGCGGTCAGTGAATCTTTGTGCCCTGAATGTTCACTAGTTGACCGGGTTGGGCCAACTGCACAGGGGCGTGGATTTGAGGATCGCGCCAGAAATCCATATACGAGGTCTGATGCACGCAACTGACGGTGCAGTAGGGAGCGCAGCCTTTTTCCGTCAGGTACTCGCGGCGGAGGTCGTCCACCGTGTACTCCGCCAGCGGTTTGCCCGGATAACCCCTTTGCTGGGAGCAGTAGTGAACCAGGCCATCTTCGCAGATATAAAGATATCTCGCGCCCGCCCGGCATTTCCAGCGGTTGGGCCGCCCATCGGCGATCGCGTCCTGAAAATAGTTCATGCGCGAATAACTGCTCTTTTGCATCGCCTTCATCTGGCTGTAGACCTGACCCTCGCGCTCGGGCAGCGGACGCAGTTGCCCGTCGCCGTCATGGATAATGCCGATCGTGGAGGTAAAGCCGAGCTCCACGGCGCGGTTTCCCACTTGAAGAGCATCTTCGGGATGTCGAATTCCGCCACCTACTACAGAGTTAATATTTACGTGAAATTCCGCGTGTTGCGAGAGCCATATCAGCCGTTGATCCAAAGTTTTCAGGCTCTTTTTCGACACCTCGTCCGGCTTCGCATTGTCGATGCTGATCTGCATATGATCCAGGCCGGCCCGATTCAGCCGTTGAATTCGCTCCACGTTCAGCAGATAGCCATTCGTAATCAGCCCGGCTATAATTCCGCGGTTCCGCAACCGGGAGATGATCTGATCCAGTTCGGGATGCAAGAGCGGTTCCCCTCCGCTGATGGTCACCACCGTCGTTCCTAATTCCGCCAGGCGGTCCACCCGCTGAAGCATGGTTTCAATTGCAACGGGCTTTGAAAAATCGTCGTATTCGTTGCAGTAGCCGCAATCGAGATTGCAGCGGCGGATGGGAATCAGGTGTGCCAAAACAGGGTGATCGGTGGAAATCAAACCCTTTGCAATCATCCGAATTTCCCGCACACGTCGAAGCATCGACTTCACCCGGCGGCGTGTTCGAAAGGCTCTGTCACCCATTGGCAACTTCCTATTTCAGCACAAAGGCCCAAGGGACACTAGAAGCGCGCTCTGAAAGCCTGATATCCAACGGTGAATGGCGAAATCAGGGCTTTTTCGGTTGCTGGCTGTCGGGTTTCGCTTCCTTGTCTTCGAACTTGATGTTGACGTCGCTCTTAAACTGTTTGTAGTCTTCGTATTTCACGGTCATCTTGATGGGCTGAGGCCCACCCTGGAACATCAGGGTGTCGTTGGCCATGGTGTACGTAGGAAACCAGTACTTCCCATCAATCTGTTCCCGGTACGTCTCAAACTTGGGAAACTGCTGATCGCTTCCCTTCTTCAGCACGCCGGTCGCTCTGCCGTAAGACTTCACGATCTGCATGTCGCGGTCATCGACGTAGATCAGGCCGGTGAAATAGCGCTGTCCGGCTTCCATCTTTTTGGGCTTCACGGCAAAAACATAGCAAGGGATCTCATCCAGAGTTTCCCGTCCGTTATAGCGCACGTTATATTTGTCGATTTCCGAGGAGGTGAGGACGAACGGCTGTACGCTTCGAAGATCCTGCTCGTCTTCGGGCGTAAGCTGAAGATTCTTCAATGTGGGAACGGGCGCTTTCACCACCTTCTCGGTTCGTTTCCCGTCGCCGCTGAAAATGATGTCGGAAAGGACTTCATGTTTCCCGCGCGTGTTGCCGCCTTCGTCCAGTTCGAGAATTCTCACCGTTTGACGATAAGTGTAGTTTTCCCTGGCCTTGGCAAATTCCGACTCCTTGGCGGCAAATTTCTGAATGATCGCGTCAATCTCGGTTTGCGATGGCTCCCGATCCGCGGCACTTGCGGCGATCGTGAGGCTTACTCCAGCCAACACCACCCTTAAAACTCGCATGGTTCCTTCTCCTCTGTTCAATTTGTGGACGGTCCACAACCGCTTGTGGTTACTTGCCGCGGTTCATCAGTTGTTTCGCGATGGTGAGCCGTTGCATGTTGCTCGTCCCCTCGTAAATGCGTCCGATCTTCGCATCCCGGTAAAGCTTCTCGACCGGGTAATCCTTGGTAAACCCGACACCTCCAAAGACCTCCACGGCCTTCGAGGCGACATTTTCCGCGACCTGAGAAGCGAAATATTTCGCCATCGCCGCTTCCGTCAGAAAAGGGCGTCCGGCCACCCGCAACCGGGCGGCATTATAAGTCAGTAGGCGGGCCGCTTCGACCTGGGTTGCCATCTCCGCCAGCTCAAACTGAACACCCTGGAATTCCGCGATCGGCTTTCCGAATTGTGTACGCTGCTGCGCATAAGCAAGGGCATGATGCAGCGCCCCTTGCGCCAGCCCGGTCATTTGCGCGGCAATCCCAATCCGGCCTTCATTCAGCGTTTCGATGGCGATCTTGTAACCTTTTCCTATTTCTCCGAGGACGTTCCGGCGACTGATACTACAATTATCAATAAGCAGTTCACAGGTGGAAGACGCGCGAATACCGAGCTTATCCTCTTTCTTCCCCACTTGAAAACCAGGCGTATTCCGTTCGATCAGGAAACAGGTGATCCCCCTATACCCGTCTTCCGGCCGGACATTGGCAAACAGGAGAAAAAGACTCGCCTCGGCCGCATTCGTGATCCACAGCTTGCGGCCATTCAACACAAAATAATCGCCTTTCTCCTCAGCGCGGGTGGAAAGAGCGAATGCATCCGACCCAGACCCCGCTTCCGAGAGCGCATAGGATGCTAAAGCGTCCGACGCCAGGCGCGGCAGATACTCGCGTTTCTGATTGCTGTCGGCCCAGCGCAGGATGGCGTTGTTGACCAGAGTGTTTTGTACGTCCACGATCACAGCCGCCGACGGATCGACCACGGCCAGTTCTTCCACCGCCAGTACGGATTGGAAAAATGTTCCACCCTGCCCCCCGTGATCTTCCGGAATCTCAATCCCCATCAGCCCGAGCGCAAACATTTCCCGCACGAGGTCTTGGCGGAATACGCCCTCCGAATCCATCGCGCGCACATGCGGCCCGATGCGCTCGCGGGCGAACTGGCGCACGGTGTTCTGAAAGAGCCGGTCCTCCTCATTCAAAACTGTGAGGGGAAGGGCTGGATCGGTGCTTTCCGCCGCTGGCGCCATATGCTCCCAGTGTACATGCGTGAGGACGTGACAGGCGGAGAAAATATGCGAGAATATGGGATCCGAAAGCCGCGATGTCTGACTTACTGGACGGAGTCTGGAAGGACCTGACCCAGAATACCGTACTGTTCCCGCTGGAACTGGCCGTGCTGGTGTCGTTCATTCTGTTGCAACGTGTGCCAGGTTTCGAAGGGGAATGGTTTCCTTCGCTGACACAGCGGTTTCACAGGCTCTCCCGGCGCCGCGGTCTTTCGATCCTCTGCGCTTTCGGCGTGACTTTGGGCGGGCGTTTTCTCATGGAGCCCGGCAGCGTCCTACCTGCTCCCGGAGTTCACGACGAATACAGCTATCTGCTTGCAGCGGATACGTTTGCATCGGGGCGTCTGACCAACCCCGCGCACCCCATGCGCTACTTTTTCGAAAGTTTTCATATTCTTACCGAGCCCACCTACATGTCCATGTATCCACCGGGGCAGGGGCTGATGCTCGCGGCCGGGATTCTCCTGACCGGGAAAGCGATTGCCGGCGTCTGGCTAAGCGCGGCGCTGGCGGCGGCCGCGCTCTGCTGGATGCTGCAGGCTTGGACCAGCCCGTCGTGGGCGTTATTGGGCAGCCTGTTGTTCGCCGTTCGAATCGGCTTTTTCAGCTACTGGGGAAACAGCTACTGGGGGGGGTGCGTTGCCGCCATAGGAGGCGCATTGCTCTTCGGAGCGGCGGCCCGTCTGCGCCGCCACCCACATTGGAAACACGGGTTGGTTTTTGGTCTCGGAATGGTGCTGCTCGGCAATACGCGCCCCTGGGAGGGTGGCTTAATTTCGGCCGCCGCGTTCGTCTGGGTCTGCTTCCGGATCTTCAAGGAGGGGAAACCATGGAGGAAGTGGGGCCTACCGGTGGCGGTCCCAGTGCTGTGTTGCCTTATGGTGGGAGGCCTTGCGACTGAATACTACAACTATAGGGTGACCGGAAACGGTTTCCGCCTCCCCTATATTGAGAACCGGCTGCGCAATCAGGTTCATGGCACTTTCATCTGGCAGCCGGCCAATATGAACCGTCAATATAACCACGAAGCCCTCCGCGCTTTCTATTTCGAATGGGAGGGGTACCCGCTTCAGCTTGGCTACTGGCGTGTTCAACTGGAAAAGCCGAGCCGCCTTTGGTTTTTCTTTTTGGGTCCGGCGTTAACGTTAGGCTTGCCTGGTCTTTGGCGCTCCTGGAAAACGCCGCGCCTGGAACTCGCCTGGGTTCTGGTGACTGTCTTTGCATGCTCTCATCTGGTGGTGCCGTGGCACATTCTGCCGCACTATGCGGCACCGGTCCTAGGACCCATTTATCTCTTGCTTGTGGAAGGTATCCGGAGACTTGCGCGCTGGAACGTAAATGGAATTCCAGGGGGGCGGCAATTGGTGCGGGCGGCGCTTGGGACGTCGCTGATCCTCATGTTTTTCCGCAGCGCCGCTCCCGCCCTGAACACAAGCGTATACGGAGAATTGACGTCTTCGTGGTATTCCTATGGGTTGCTCTCTAATTATTCGCGGCAGAAAATGGCAGATAAGCTGAATGCGTTAGGCGGCAAACACCTGGTCCTGGTGGAATACTCGGCCGGCCACCAGCCCCATCAGGAGTGGGTATATAATCGCGCTGACATCGATGCCTCGCCGGTAGTCTGGGCGAGGAATGTGGGCAATACCGCCAAGCGCGTGGAATTGCTCAAATATTACAAGGATCGCCATTTCTGGATCGTCTATCCGGACCGGAACCCCAACCAGTTGTTTGATTTCAAGGAGCCCTCTCATGATTGACCGCGGAAAAGTGGCGGAAGCGCTAGGAGTCGACTTGCCCGAACCCGCCCGTGCCGCCCTCGGGCAAATGGAAAAGGCGATGGCGGAGATGAAGCGAGCTATGGATCCGGGTACCGAACCTGCCTTCGCGCTCCAACCCGCGTTACTGCCGGATGAGGAGTCCGCATGAAAAGCATATTGGAAGCTTCGGAACAACTGAAACTGGGAACAACTACGTCCGTAGATTTAACACGCGACTGCTTAGACCGTATCGGCGCTCTGCAATCCCGCTTCAACGCCTTTATCACGATACTTTCCGATGGCGCGCTCTCCCAGGCGGCGACGCTCGATGCCGAACGAGCTCAAGGGCATCTGCGGAGCCCTCTTCACGGCATCCCGATCGCGCTCAAAGACGTTTTCGAAACGAAGGGCATACGCACGACCTGTGGATCCCGGCTGTTCCGCGAAAATATTCCCAATCGCGATGCCGCGGTCGCGGAACGTTTGGAGGCGGCCGGCTGCATCCTTCTAGGCAAGACAGGCATGCACGAGCTTGCCTACGGTGTAACGTCCAACAACCCCCATTTTGGAACCATCCGGAATCCCTGGAACCCCGGCCACATCCCCGGCGGATCGAGTGGCGGATCGGGAGCCGCCGTCTCCGCCGGGCTCACCTATATGGCAATGGGCTCAGACACGGGAGGGTCGATTCGGATTCCCGCCGCCTACTGCGGCACGGTGGGATTGAAGCCGACTTACGGACGGGTGAGCCGCTACGGCGTGATGCCACTCGACTTTTCCCTGGATCACATGGGGCCGCTCACCTCTACCGTGCGCGACGCGGCGCTGGTGCTGCAGGTTCTCGCGGGCAAAGATCCACGCGATCACACGTCGAGCTCTCATGCCGTTGATACCTACCTTCCGCCGCCGGGCGTCTCCATCCGCGGGCTCCGCATCGGGATTCCGGAGAATTTTTATTTCGAGCGCTGCTACCCCGGCATCGTGGACCAGATCCAGCGCCTGGCGGTTCAGGCGGAGCAGCTTGGCGCAAGCCTGGTGAAGGTAAGGGTCCCCGATATCGCCGGGTTGAACATGATTGGACGGGTGATTCTTTTGGCCGAAGCCTCGTCGGCAATGGAGCCTTTTCTGCACCGCCGTGAAGACATTGGGGCTGATGTGCTCTCGCTGTTCGATCAGGGGCGATGCATTCTCGGTACCGAGTATGTCCAGGCTCAGCGGCTGCGGCGCGTCTTGCAGGTCGAGTTCAACAGGCTTTTCGAGTCAGCCGATTGCCTGCTCACTCCCACCGCCCCCATCCTTGCTCCCCGGATCGGTGAGAGCATGGTCCAAGTGGATGGCGAGCCGGAAGACGCGCGCCTCGCCAGCACGCGGTTCGTGCGCGGCATCAATGTTCTCGGTTTGCCGGCGTTGGCGATGCCAACCGGCCTGATCGATGCGCTTCCCGTCAGCGCGCAACTGATTGGTCCGGCCTTTGCCGAAGCCTTATTGCTGCGCGTGGGCGCGGCTCTCGAGGATGCGGGCGGGGCTTCCGGCCTTGTCCCTCCGGGGCTATAATTCAGTATGCCTCTCAGCCGACGCCACTTCCTGCAAGGGTCCTCCGTGCTGGCCGCCGCCGCTCCAGCAAAACCATTCGCCGCTAATGACCGGATTCAGGTAGGCGTGATCGGGGCCGGCGCCCGCTCCCACGAGCTGATGCAATCTCTGATGAGCGTACAGGGGGCGGAAATCGTCGGCGTGGTCGACGCTTATCAAGGCCGGGTCGAGCGGGCCCTCGAACGCGTCGGTAAAAAAGCGAAACCCTATGCCTCTCACGGGGAGTTGCTGGCGGATCCGTCGATCGATGCGGTAGTGATTGCCTCGCCGGATCATTGGCATAAAGCGATGGTGATTCAAGCCGTGCAATCGGGCAAGGACGTCTATTGCGAGAAGCCTTTAACCTACCGGGCGGAAGAAGGGATGGAAATCGTGCATGCCGCGCGAAACGCCAAACGCATCGTACAGGTGGGCAGCCAGGGCGTCAGCTCCGTCACGCAGCTGAAGGCGCGGGAAATGATTCGCGCCGGCAGGCTCGGCAAAGTAACCATCATTCGCGCTGCCTACAATCGCAATACGGCATCCGGTGCCTGGATCTATCCGATTCCCCCGGACGCCTCCCCCGCAACCGTAAACTGGGACGCTTTTCTGGGCCCGGCGCCCAAGCGCCCGTTTAGCCTCGAACGCTTTTTCCGCTGGCGCTGCTATGAAGACTATTCCGGCGGCATCGCCACGGACCTGTTCGTTCACCTGTGCACTACCATCCACTTCCTGATGGATGCCAAGGCCCCCGGCAAGGTAATGGCAATGGGGCAGCTCTATCGCTGGACCACGAGCCGCGATGTGCCCGACACGTTGAACGCCATCCTTGAATATCCCGAGGGTTTTGCGGTCAACCTGAGCTCTACCTTCAATAACCAGCTTTCCGAGGGCGGAGGATTTCAGATTCTTGGCACCGAGGGCAGCATTACTCTTGGCGACGGCCTCACCTTCCACGCCGAGAACGCGGTAGAGGACAACCGCTGGATCGTCGAAAGCTGGCCCTCCAGACTCCAGCAGGAATACTACAAAGATCCAAAAGTCCGCGAGTCGGAGATGCCCGCGACCCGTAAGCCGCGTCTAAAGGCGGGAACGGAGCAGTTTCGTGCCCAGGGCGCGGAGGCGACCTTCTCCCACATGACCAATTGGGTAAGTGCCATGCGGACCCGGAAACCTCCCTACGAGGACGCCCTGACCGGCCATCGGGCCGCCGCTTGCGCCCACATGGTGAACCTCTCCTCGAAGCAAAAACGCATGGTGGAATGGGATTTCCTGAACGAGGGCATCAAGACCTGAACGGGCGGCCGGCCCGGTAGCGGGTCAGTTTGAATGCGCGATTCTATCGCGCGGAACTGATCGAAACGCGGGCCGCGTGCGAGACGGTGTAGAAGGCAATAATACCGGGAGCGGCCGGCACGAGTGCCTTGGTTAGCCTGGGTTTCGACTTTTGTGGGCGGAAGGGTGCGCGGGTGTTGATTCCGTTCGGGAATCCCAATGTCATCCCTGAGAAGTTGACGTTTTGTTCCCGTCCGGCCCTATCGTTCCCCCGGTTTCGTATTTTAAGTATTGCGCCACGCACCAGGCCGGGCCTCGTCAGATAAGGCCCTAATCTTCTCAGCCCCGCTGGACGATCAGGTAGTCAGCCGACGTGAGCCCAATTACTATATTTGCATTCGAATCCCAACCCATCGTCCTTGAGGGGTTGCAGCGGATTCTCGACAAGGAGGAGTTTCAGCTTATCGGCTCCGCCCCATCCTGGGTGGAAGGCTTACCCCGCGTTGGCGAACTCCGGCCGCAGCTTGTGCTAATGGACCAATCGGGTGGGCTGAAAGCAGTATTCCGCTCGCTGGCGGACGTCCGATCGGCCTCGCCGACCAGCTATCCCATCCTTTGGGTTAACGACCTCGCGGAAGTGGAATGCTTCCGCGCCTTGCAGTTGGGCGCCAGAGGAATTCTCAAGAAAACGCTGCCGGTCAGCGCCGCCCTCGACTGCCTTCGCGCCGTAGCAAAAGGGGACGTCTGGATTGAACATACGGTGTCCAGCCCCGCGCTTGGGTTTCTCAACCGGCGCCAGACACCGCGACTCACGCCCCGCGAGCGCGACATTGTCCGCTGTTTGTGCCGCGGCATGCGCAACAAGGAAATTGCCCAGGAACTCGCTATCACGCCCGGCACCGTAAAGGTTCACCTGATGCACATTTTTGAGAAGACCGGGGTGAAGGACCGGTTTGAACTGGCGGTGCACGGGCGCAAGCTGGTGAGCGCGGACGGCGAGTTGGGCGCGGGCGCCGCTCTCATAAGCGATGACTAAGTCCGACGGAGGTACCCGTGGCCAGTTCTTCTGAGGTTTCTCGTAAATCCATTTCCGTTGAGCTGCCCGCCGCTTCTCCGCTTTGGCGGCGTTTTCTTCTTCCGTCATTCTCGGATTGTCTGTTCATCGCTATCTTCGTCTGGCTGTTCTCTTCCGGCAGCGGCGGCTGGGCGAGCCTGCTGGACGATGGCGACACCGGCTGGCATATCCGGACGGGCGAATGGATTCTCCGCAATGGCATGGTTCCCCGGCAGGATCTGTTCTCTTTCTCGAAAGCTGGAGAAGCATGGTTTGCCTGGGAGTGGCTCACCGATATACTTTATGCCGCTCTGCACGGCGCGGCGGGCCTGAAGGGTGTGATCCTCCTCTCCGCTCTGGTGATTGCCGGCTTCGGCACGATTCTCTTCCGCCACATGATCGCCCGCGGAGCGAACCCGTTTGCGGCGCTTGCGGCCTCACTGGTGGTGTTTGGAGCTTCCTCCATTCACTACCTCGCCCGGCCTCATGTTTTCACTCTGCTGGGAATGACTGTCGCCCTTTTATTGATTGATGCCGATCGGAGGAAGCCGGCTGCAAGAATCTGGCTGCTGGTTCCCATGACGTTAGTGTGGGTCAATCTGCACGGAGGCTTTCTGGGGCTGATCGGCTGCCTGGGTCTGCTTGTTGCCGGTTCGCTGGTGGAGGCGGCGCTCGCGGTGAGGGTGGATGGCGTCAAGTGGAACCTCCGGCCTTCCCTTCGTTACGCGGTCCTTTTTGCGCTCTGCACGGCGGTCACGTTCGTGAATCCCTATGGGTGGCACCTGCACTACCACGTATTTCAATTCCTGCGCTCGGACTGGATCAAAAACACAATTCAGGAATTTCAATCTCCGGTCTTCCGGTCGGAAAGCTCGATGCAATTTGAGCTGATGCTCTTTCTCGGTCTGATGACCGTGGCGTGGCTGCTCGCGCGCCGGCAGATTGTTCCCGCCCTTTGGATCCTCTTCTGGGCTCACTCGGCGCTCGCCAGCGTGCGCCACGTTCCCTTGTTCATGATTGTGGCGGCGCCGTGGGTGGCTGCCCTGCTGACGGAATTATGGAGCAGGCACGTCGAGACGGCGGGCCGCAAGAGCCTTCGTTCGATCTTTGCGAATATCGCGCGCGACATGCGGCCGGGCTGCTCCCGAAGCAGTGTGTGGATTGCGGCGGCCGCCGCGTTCTTCGCGCTCGTGCCCGAAACCGTGGGCCGCTGGCCGAAGGATTTTCCCGCCGCCAAATTCCCGGTGGCGATGGCTGCCCGGCATCAGGAGATACTGACATCCCGCCGTACGCTTACCGAAGACCAGTGGGCCGATTACCTGATCTACCGTAACTATCCCCACCAGAAAGTTTTTGTGGATGGCCGCAGTGACTTCTTCGGAGAAAAGATCGGCGAGGAGTACCTGCACATGATGCAGGGGCGGTGGGATTGGGCCGCGCTCATGGAAAAATACAGATTTGAAGTCGTGCTCAGCCCGTTGAACTGGCCCTTGACGACTTTGTTGAAGCAGGATTCCAACTGGCGCGTGGTCGACGACAATGGGCGCGCGTTGCTGTTTGAGAAAGTGCGTGCCAATGAATCTTCGGTTCCGGTACCTTCGGGCCAACGTTTCCCCGCATCTGAGAAAAAAGCCCAACATAAATCTAATGAAAACGCCCGACCTGGTCGAAGTTAGTAGTGGAGATCAGTCAATTCATGAAACCGGGCAAATCGCATGGACACGTTCGTTTAGGGCTGAGCGCGAATCGCAAATCGCTGCAGGAACAAATTACGCGCGATGCGTTGCTCGGGAATGTTGCGGTGGACTATGCAAAGATTCCGGCCGATGCCGCAACTACGGCCGGGCTCGGAAGATGGTGTCTGCCGTCGGGTAAGCCGCTCGGGGAGTTCGCTCTCCAATCGGGTTTCGCTGCGCCGCGGTTGTGGCATGCCTCCCTGTGCAGCGCCTTTGCCCAGAACGATCAGGCAACCTGGCTCGCGCCGTTCCGCGGCAATAAGGGCCATCAGGACGTGCCGCGAAGAATTGTACGCGCCTCCTCCGGTCCCACCTCGCGGGAGTATTAATGACCGCGCAGGTAATTCTGGCAATCCTGATCGGCATCGCCGCCTCGGCGGAGGACCTCTGGCATCGGAGCGTCTCCAATTGGATTCCCGTGTGTGCGCTGTTTGGGGGCTTTGCGTGGCATGTGAGCCAGAAAGGCTGGACCGGGCTTGGCACCGCCGCCGCCGGAGGCGCCGCCGGGTTTGGAATTTTTCTCATCTTCTACCTTCTTGGCGGGATGGGTGGAGGAGACATTAAGTTGATGGCCGGGTTCGGCGCCCTCATCGGCGCCGGCCGATTAGTGGAAGCGGCCTTGTGGACCGCCATCCTGGGCGCCCTGTTGGCTGTGGCGGTGATCGGAGTGAATGCCCTGCGCGGCATCGGAAAGAAAGACCGCAAGAAGTCGCCTCTTTCGATTCCTTATGCGCCCGCAATTTCCGCCGGAGTCTGGCTGTCGCTGGTACCCCGCTAAAGAAAGTTCCATTAAGTGACGATCAAAGCATAGTTGGCTATTAGAAAGGTGACGCTATGGATCGCAGGTTTTTGACGGTTTTGGGTGTGAGCCTGTTGTTCGCGCTGGTTGTATCCAGCCTCTTTTACCAGATGACCGCGCGTGCAGGCGGAGGTAAAAGAGCGGAACAAAGTGAAATGAAGGACCTGGTTGTTGCGGGCAAGCCTCTTTCCATCGGCATTACAGTGAAGCCGACCGATGTGAAAGTGATCAAAATCAACACCGAACAGTTTCCGAAGATGGGGTTCTCCAAAGTGGAAGAAGTGATTGACCGGCCGGTGATCAGCCAGATCCTCTTGGATGAGCCGCTGCTCGAAGGCCGCCTCGCGGCGCGCGGCAGCGGTCTTGGTATCGCCCCGATCATTCCCGTGGGAATGCGCGCCGTCACCGTACGCGTGAACGACGTGGTCGGTGTGGCCGGATTCGTGATGCCGGGCATGCGCGTCGATGTGCTTGTCACCGGCCGGCCGCCGGGACAGGAAGGCACGGTCACCACCACGGTTCTCCAAAGTATCCTCGTGCTCACCGCCGGAACGACCATCCAACCAGACGCCCGGGGCCAGGCGATCAATGCGCCGAGCGTGACCGTTCTGGTTACGCCCGACCAGGCGGAGATTCTGACGCTCGCCAGCAGCGAAGGCCGAATTCAACTCGTTCTCCGGAACGGCAGTGACCAGTCCATTGAGCGGACGTCAGGCCGCCAGATTGCCGAACTGTACGGAATGGTTCCCAGACAGCAGCAGAAAGCCGCTGCCGCGCCGGCGCCGGTCTACCGCCCGCGGCCGAGACCCGTGGTTGCGGTTCAGGCTGCCGCGCCGCCGCCGCCGCCGGCTCCTCCCGCCGACCAAATCATCGTGATCCGCGGCAACGTTAAAACCGTCGAAACGGTTTCCAATCTCAAGAATTAAAGAAGCACGAAGCGGGGAATATTGCTATGAAGCCAACCATTCGACTGCGGCACGGTTTTTCCGTCACTCTCACGGCTGTGTGTCTCAGCCTACTGCCCGGTAGCCTTCCGGTACGGGGCCAATCCGCCGATGACATTAAGCTGATTCTGGGAAAGAGCGTCGTCATCGATTATCCAGAGGATATCGCGCGCATCTCCACCTCAAGTCCGGAAATCGTAGACGCCGTCCCGGCTACCACCCGCGAGATTCTTCTCCACGGGAAGTCTCTTGGATCCGCCACCGTGGTGGTCTGGTCCAAAGCCGGACAGCGCAATTTCTACAACGTGAACGTGGAGCCAAACCTCGAGCCCATCCGGCGCCTCCTTAAGGAAACCTTTCCCGGGGAAGACATTCAAGTGCAAACCGCGCGCGATTCGCTCTCCCTTACGGGGCGAGTGAGTACCGCCGCGGTTGCCGACCGTGCGGCGGTTCTGGTGACTCCGCTGGCCAAGAGCGTGGTCAACAATCTCGTGGTGGCCGCACCCGGAATCGACAAGCAAATCGTGCTCCGGGTGAAGTTCGCGGAACTCAACCGCACCGCCGTACAGTCCTTTGGCGTGAACCTTCTCTCTACCGGCGCCCTGAATACGATCGGACGCACCGGCACACAGCAGTTCCAGGGACCCAACGGAGAGCAATTGAACAGCGCCATCGGCGCCAAGAATCAAGGCTTCGCCTCGGAATTTCAGCTCACCGACCTGCTCAACATTTTTCTGTTCCGTCCTGATTTGAACCTGGGACTATTTATCAAAGCGCTCCAGGAGCAGAAGGTGCTGCAAATTCTGGCCGAGCCCAACCTGGTGACCACGAACGGAAAAGAAGCCAGCTTCCACGTGGGCGGCGAGTTTCCGATTCCGGTGCTTCAGGGCGGCGCCAACACAGGCTCCGTCACGATCCAATTTCGCGAATTCGGAATCCGCTTGAACTTCAATCCGATCATCACGCCCAACAAGACGATAAAGATGCATGTCCGGCCCGAGGTATCCACCATCGATCTCGCCAATGCGGTCACTCTCAACGGGTTCACGATCCCTGCTTTATCCACCCGCAAGATGGAGACCGACATCGAGTTGGGCGAAGGGCAAAGCTTCATCGTCGGCGGACTGCTTGACGACCGCGTGCAGGACACGATGTCGCGCGTCCCCGGACTCTCCAACATCCCGATTCTCGGAGCCCTCTTCAAGAGCCGCGTCGAGAACAAAACCAAAACCGAGCTGATCGTCATGGTGACGCCGGAGATCACCGTGCCGCTGCAGATGAACGATCCGAAGCCGACGCCGGTATTCCCGCGTGAATTTATGCCGGCCAACACGCCGAATACGCCGGGTGGCGCGGCGACGCCGGCCTCACGGAAGAAGAGGTAAGCGCCACACTGCCGCGGAGATCATCGCCATGACGCCCCGAAGACCAGCGCGAGATACCGAACTGAACGCAATCCTCATCGCGCCCAACCGCGAGTTGGGGGAGGCTTTCCTCGCCACGGTTCCTCGTGTGCGCGGTTTCCAGATCCTCGCCGATCTTCGTACCTACCCGACGCCGCAAACGCTCGAAATCCGCCTGCGGCAGCTTAAACCGGAAGTGGCGCTGATCGACCTCACTACGGACTTTGAGGAGGCGGGCCGGCTGATCCATTTGTTTGCCTCGCTGAAGCCACGGGTGCATGTGATCGGCCTGCACACGCATAACGATTCGGAGGCCATTCTTCGATCGGTGCGTCTGGGAGCCTCGGAGTTTCTTTACGATCCGTTCGACGTCGACATCCAGTTGGAGGCCGTTGCCCGGCTGCGCAAACTCCGGGCACCGGAAGCCGGGGCGGAGCCGGAATACGGCAAGGTAGTGGTGTTTTCGAGCGCCAAACCAGGGTCGGGCGCTTCCACGCTCGCCACGCAAACGGCATTTGCGCTGAAAAGAGCCACCGGCCGCCGTGTCCTGCTGGCAGATTTCGACCTCACCTCCGGCACCGTCGGATTCTTTCTCAAACTGAGCCAGCGCTACTCGCTGATTGATGCTCTCCAACCGGGACAGATGGACACGACGCGCTGGTCCGGCATGACCGCCAGTTGCGGCGGCGTCGACATTCTCACAGCTCCGGAGGCGCCCTACCTGCAGGGTGTAGAGCCCGCGAAACTGCAGGAGGTGATCCAGTACGTCCGGTCTCTTTACGACTGGGTGGTGATCGATTTACCCTCGATCTTTAACCGGCTGAGTTTGCTTGCCCTGTCCGAGGCTGAGCGGGCGTTTCTGGTCTCTACCAGCGAACTGCCCAGTCTACACCTGACCCGGAAGGCGATTGCCCTGCTCAACCAACTGGGCTTCGGCAAAGACCGCTTTCAGGTCGTGGTGAATCGTGTGAACAAGCGGGATGGCCTCGGCGGAGGCGATCTCGGAAAACTTTTCGACTGCCCGGTGCATGCGAGCTTGCCCAACGACTACTTCTCGCTCCATCGGGTCATCACCCTTGGCCGGCCGCTCGCAAACGATTGCGACCTGGGCCGCGCCATCGAGAGTCTGGCACAAAAACTGACCGGTACCGCGGCGGCTGAAAAAAAGCGCCTCGGTGGAGTGCTGGGCGCCAGGCCGGTACTCTCCGAAAGCTAACAATGCGGATTTCAAACAAGACGGACAACTGACAGATGCTGCCTACAACGGAAACAAAATCGCAACAACAGCTCACCTGGGAGCAGAGACTGCTCAAGAACGCGGGCCGCCCCAAGACGGCGTTGAAGCCCGAATATCAGGAGCTGAAGTTTACTCTTCACCGCAAGCTGCTGGACAAAATCAATCTCGAGGCGCTGGCCACGATTGACAATCAGCGCGTGCGCGGAGAAGTACGGCAGGCGCTGTTCTCGCTGATCGACAATGAGCCGACGCTGCTCAGCTCGCTCGAAAAACAGCAGATCTGCGAAGAAGTGCTGGATGAGGTTTTCGGCCTGGGCCCGCTCGAGCCGCTGCTGCAGGATCCAACCGTCAGTGACATTCTGGTCAACACCCACAAGCAGGTATACGTCGAGCGCAAAGGCTTGCTCGAATTGACCAGCGTCAGTTTCCGCGACGATTCGCACCTGTTGCGCATCATCGATAAGATCGTCTCGCAGGTTGGCCGCCGGATCGATGAATCAACACCCATGGTGGACGCCCGGCTGGCGGACGGCTCGCGCGTCAACGCGATCATTCCTCCGCTGGCGGTCGATGGACCGCTGATGTCCATTCGCCGCTTTTCCACCGACAAGCTGATGCCGGCCGATCTGGTCGAAAAAAAGGCGATGACGCCGGGAATGATGGAGCTGATGGAAGCGGCCGTCAAGGCCCGGCTTAACGTCATCATCGCAGGCGGAACCGGCGCCGGCAAGACGACGCTGCTCAACGCACTCAGTTTTTTCATTAGTCCCAAGGAACGAATCGTCACCATTGAAGATGCCGCCGAACTGCAGTTGAAGCAGCCGCATGTGGCGCGGCTCGAAACGCGGCCGCCGAACCTGGAAGGCCAGGGCGCCGTCCGCCAGCGCGAACTGCTGGTCAACAGCCTGCGTATGCGTCCGGACCGGATCGTCGTGGGCGAAGTCCGCGGCGGCGAAGCGCTGGACATGTTGCAGGCCATGAACACCGGTCACGATGGATCGCTCACCACCGTCCACGCCAACTCCCCGCGCGACGCCGTCTCCCGTCTGGAGGTGATGGTCTCCATGGCCAACGCCAACATGCAGCTCATCTCCATCCGCCAGCAGATTGCCAGCGCCGTCAACATCTTTCTGCAGGCGTCCCGTTTCTCTGACGGCTCGCGCCGCGTCACCCATGTGACGGAAGTCACCGGCATGGAAGGCGAAGTGGTCACGCTGCAGGATATCTACGTTTTTGAAAAGCGCGGCTTGACGCCGGAAGGCAAAGTCGTGGGGCGGTTTGCCGCCACCGGGATCCGGCCCAAGTTCTATGAGAAGCTGCTCGCCGCGGGCATCCGGCTGCGGCCCGATCTGTTCGACGAAATAGTGGAGGTCTGAGGCTCTATGGGTTTCTTTGTCATCCTCATAGTCGTCTGGCTGTGCGCCGTCGCGATCTGGTTTCTCGTCGCCGGCGCTTTCCGCAATGCCGACATGGACAAGATCCGGCAGCGCCTGAGCGGCTCGCAGAAGGACAAGAAAAAGAAAAAGGATCCGCTGGCGCCGCAACTGATCCACACCGAGCAAACCGGCAACAAGCTGACCATCCGCCTGATGCAGAAGTACAAGCTGATGGACAAGCTGCAGGAGATCCTCGATCAGGCGGGGCTGCGGTGGCATCCGACGCGCATCGTGCATGCTTGTCTCGCCTGTTTCCTGTTGGGTTACGTGGTGGTCTGGTCGCTGGCCGATTTTCGCAGCGTGGCCCTTATCGTAGGGTGCCTCACCGGTTGCGCGCCGTTCGTCTTCGTATGGCGGAAGCGCGTCATGCGATTGCGCAAGTTCGAAGAAATCTTTCCCGAGAGCCTGGAGTTTGTTGCCCGCTCCATGCGTGCCGGTCACGCCTTCTCCGTGTCCCTGGAGATGCTGCACAGAGAGTTCCCGGAACCGCTATCGGGTGAGTTCAAACGTACGTTTGAGGAGCACAACCTCGGCCTGCCGCTCGAGACGGCATTGGAGAAACTGGCCAAACGCGTCCCTTCTCTCGACGTGCATTTCTTTGTCGCCGCCGTCATGCTGCAAAAGCGCACGGGAGGCAACCTCGCGGAAATTCTGGACAAACTCGCCTATGTGATCCGGGAGCGCTTCAAACTTCGGGGTAGAATTCGGGCCGTTAGCGCGCACGGCAAAATGACCGGCATGGCGCTCAGCCTGATTCCGGTGGGCGTCGCCACGATTCTCTTCTATGTGAATACGGAGTATGCGAAGTTTTTCTTCACCGATGAAGTGGGACAGTACATGGCCGGCGGCGCCGTCGCGCTGCAGTTGATCGGTTACGGAATCATCAAGAAAATCGTCACGATTGAGATCTAAACCCAATGGCACTCATCATCAGTTTCCTCGTTTTCCTGCTGATCGCCATCGGCATCGGCGTGTTGGGGCTCAGGCTGTGGGTCCGGCCCAAGGAGGCCATTGAACGCGTCGCCGGCGTCGGCGTGATGAGTTCCGACACGATGTCGGCCCATCCCGCCATGGCTTTGCGCGCCGTCGTAGAGAAGCTGGGAAAAACCATTCCGGCTTCGCCCAAAGATGTCACGGCCATGCAGCGGCGCCTGATCCGGGCCGGCTACCGGGAGGACAAAGCGCTCACTTACCTTTATGGAGCCAAACTGCTCTGCGCGATTCTCTTTCCGCTGGTGGCAGGCGTTGTGGTGATGCGCTCCGATTACGAGGGCAGCACGCGGTTCCTGCTCGTAGCCGCTTCCGCGGGCCTCGGCTTCTTCGGTCCCAATGAATTCGTGAACTGGCGGGCCAGGAAGCGTCAGAAGCAGGTGAAGCGCGGCCTGCCGAACGCACTCGACCTGATGGTTGTTTGCGTCGAGTCGGGCCTGGGGCTCGATCAAACCATTCTGCAGGTGGCGAAAGAGCTGGAGCATGCGCATCCCGAGATCAGCGAAGAGTACGCGCTGGTCAACCTGGAGTTGAAAGCCGGCAAGCGCCGCGCCGAAGCTCTGCGCAACATGGGGGAAAGAACCAATGTGGACGATCTGAAGAAACTGGTCGCCGTATTGATTCAGGCAGACCGGTTCGGAACGGGCATTGCCCAATGCCTGCGCGCCCATGCCGATTACATGAGGGTGCAGTCCCGTCAGATTGCGGAGGAGAAGGCGGCCAAGCTTGGCGTCAAGCTGGTATTTCCGATCTTCTTTTGCATCCTGCCCTCGCTGTTCGTGGTGACGGTTGGACCGGTGGCCGTAAAGATCGTGCGGGAACTGGTCCCGATGATGAACAACATTTAGGAGAGGCTAAGAAAGGAGAATATAGCGACTATGGACAGCTCAATGGTACGCATTATCTGCGCGGTTGTGGCCGCCTTGTTACTGGGCTTGATCGTCATGCGCCGCAAAAAGAGCGTGGATGAGTAACGCTGGCGCTCCCTGTGGGCGGACCCGCGAAATTGGAAGATGATCGGGGTGGAGAGGTAGGTGGAGGTCCGGCGCGCCAAGGGTGCGCCGGACTCTGCAATCGGTCAGTGCGGTGAAATTCGAGGCCGGTTTTTAAGCGGACGTGAAGCCGCAAGGCCGTTGTGTAGGTGACGGCCCAAAGTTACACGAGGGAAGTGGACAGGAAGTTCGAGGATCGGAGTCTAGCTATGAAAAAGATTATTTTTGGGTGCAAGACCGCGGGCCGGCAGTTGCTGGCCATCGCCGGTGTGGCCTGGCTGATGCTCGCGGCATCCGGGTCCGTATTCGGCGGCACCGCCGGCAAAGTGGTGGCCATTGGAGGCCATGCCTCCGATCTGGCGCTGGATGAGGCGCGAGGCGTACTTTACATCGCAAATTTTACCGCGAATCGTGTCGACGTGATGTCGCTCGGGGATGGCAACATCCAGAGTTCCATCAATGTCGCCGCGCAACCGTCTTCGCTGGCACTCAGCGCCGACGGCCGGTACCTGGTGATTGCCCATTACGGCAGCTTCGCCGCCGGCTCCAATAACAATGGCTTAACGGTCATTGATCTTTCCGCGAACGTGCGCCAGACTTTTGCGCTGGGAAGCGCTCCCCTGGGCGTTGCCTTCGGCATTGACAACCGGGCGCTGGTTGCCACCGCGACGGAATTCATTCTGTTTGATCCGATCTCGGGCGCGACCGATTTCATCGGGCCTGTGAAGGGCATTACCGCGACCATGCTCCCTCAGCCGAACGGCAACTTCCCGGCAAATATCGTCGGCGCCTCGATGGCCACCAGCGGCGATGGGCTGTGGATCTTCGGCACCGCGGCAGCCTCCGGAGGCACCGCCTCGGGGAGCCAGACCCTGGAGTTTGCCTACGATGTCACAACGCGATCGGTGAAGGCCATCGTCTGGAACTGGGCCCCTCCGGCCGGCCCGCGCGTGGTGAGCGTGAACAATGACGGTTCGGTGCACATGACCGGTTGGGCAATGCATGACCGACAGATGATTCAGGCGTTGAATCAACTTGGCAATGCCTCCGGAACCGCCAATGTCGGGACCCACGTTTTCGACAACACGCGTGGCGTGATCTATGTGCAGTACGCCGATGCAAGTGGGATCGTCACTGCGCAAACGGCGGCCGCCGCTCCGCTCCTGCAGATCGTCGATGCCGATAACCTGGCGGTTCGCGAACGGCTGCAGTTACCTGAAAATTTCGCCGGCAAAAGCGTAATCAACAGCGACTCCTCCGTGCTTTATGGAGTCTCCGAGAGCGGCGTTATGATCGTTCCGATCGGCAATATCTCGAGCGTGCCGCGGGTGGTGGCCACAAAAGAGGATGTTACCTTCCGGGGCAATTTCTGTGACCGCCGCGTCTCTTCTCAGGAAGTGACGATTCTTGATCCGAGCGGCCGCAATACGGATTTCACGTTGACGGTCGCCGGCTCCGGTGTTTCTGTTTCCCCCACCAAAGGAACCACCCCCGCCACCGTGCGCATCAACGTGGATCCCAGCGCCTTCACACAGAAGGGCACCGTGACCGCCACCATAAACATCGCCTCCACTTCGGCGGTGAACATGCCGAAGCCGATTCGCGTCCTGGTAAACAACCGCGAGCCCGATCAAAGGGGCAGCGTGGTAAACATTCCCGGCAAACTGGTTGATCTGCTGGCCGATCCGGTGCGGGATCGCTTCTACGCGTTGCGCCAGGATACCAATGAAATGATGGTTTTCGATGGGGCGAGCCAGACGCAGATCGCGAAGTTTAAAACCTTCAATTCACCTACACAGATGGCCATCACCTTTGACCGCCGTTATATGCTCGTTGGCCATTCCCTGGCGCAATTGATCAAGGTTTACGACCTGGAGACGCTCGAAGAGTCCAATCCGATCCGCATGCCCAGCGGCTACTACCCCCAGTCTATCGCCGCGAGTTCCAAGGCGATCCTGGTTGCCAGCCGGTCCGCGGCCGGATCTGATCACAAGATCGTGCAAGTGGACTTTGTCACACGCTCCGGAACCGTGCTGCCGACGCTCGGCGTCTACGAGAATAAACTTGACATCAACACGGTGTTGGTGGCAACGCCCAACGGCAGCTCCATCATGGGCGCCCAAGCCGATGGCACACTGCTGCTCTACAGCGCGAACGCCGACACCTTTACGATTTCGCGGAAAGATCCCAGCCCGCTGTCGGGCGCTTATGCGGCATCGAGCTTCGATCAGTTCGTGATCGGGAATACGCTTCTCAATGCTTCGCTGGTCCCTGTGGGACAGTTTGAAACGACCACCGGAAAAAGCTCCGGATTCGCGTTCCTGGATCAGGGTGCAATCCGCACCACCGCGCCTGACTCCGCCAGCCCCGGCATCATTCAACGCATCACCACCAGCAGTACCCGCTCGACTCGGATGATCGAGGCTCCCATCGTCACCCAGGCGGCGCAGACCGCTACGTCCACCACGCCTGCTCCCACGTCCACGGCCGGCACGGGTTGGCAGCAGTACTTCACCCGCACCGTGCAACCGTTGTACAACCGCAATGCGGTGATCGCGCTTACCACCTCCGGCATCACCGTGCTGCCCTGGAACTTCGATGCCGCCGTAGCCACGCCGCGCATCGAGCGCGTGGTCAATGGAGCGGATAACACCTCGCCGGTCGCACCCGGGAGCCTTGTTTCGATCTATGGGACGGATCTCAGCCCTATTAACCAGGCCAGCCAACAGATCCCGATGCCCACTGCGCTTGGCGAAAGCTGCCTCACTGTGAACGGCGTTCCGCTGCCGGTGGTGTTCGTTTCCCCAAACCAGATCAACGGCCAGCTTCCCTTCCAGGTGGATGGAAATGTGAGCCTGATCCTGCGCACGCCCGGCGGCATCAGCGACACGTTTAATCTCACCATCCTGCCTACCGCTCCCGGCGTCTTCCGCAACGGCGTTGCCGGTCTGCAGAACGATCTGCCGGCTGTTTACCGGAACCAGAACAACCTGCTGGTCACCGATACCAACCCGATTCATCGCGGCGATACTATCACCATCTACTTAACCGGTTTAGGCCGCACCTTACCAGCAGTGGAAGCGGGCGTCCCGGCGCCGGGCGACCCGCTGTCCTCGGCGATCGTCGTGCCCACGGTGAGCATCGGCGGCGTTGGACTTCCGGTCGAGTTCGCCGGCCTGGTCCCCGGTACGGTCGGCGTTTATCAGATCAATGCCCGGGTCCCGAGTTTGGTCCGTCCGGGACTCGATCAATCCCTGACCATCACGCAAGGTTCCAGCGCTACGACACTATCGATCCGGGTGGTGGATTAATCAAACCGAATCGCAGGCCGGTTGGCTCCCTGAAGAACCGGCCTCGAAAGGACAATACCATGAAAGCAACCTACGTGATTCTTGTCTCCGCGCTTTGCCTCTTCCCAGCCGCCGCCATGGCGCAGAAATGGGAAGTCGGGGGTGTCGGAGGAGGCTCATTCTATACTTCCAATGATGTGAACCGGGGAAGCAATTCCGTGAAAGCTTCCTTCTCTCCGGGCTTCGCCGCCGGCTTCGTCCTTGGTCAGGATATGGGCCGCCGTTGGGGAGGCGAGATTCGTTACACCTATTTGCGGAACAGCGCCAAACTGGAAGGCAACACCGCCAAGGCAACATTCGGCGCGCAGTCGCACGTCATCAACTACGATTTTCTGCTTTACTTCAGCCCTTCGGGATCGAGAGCTCGTCCGTTTCTTTCTTTCGGCGCAGGCATCAAGCATCACACCGGCTCCGGCCCCGAGGCCATCACGCAGCCGCTTTTCGAGTACGCGCTGCTCACGAAGACGACCGACACTACCCCCACGGCCAGTGTAGGCTTTGGCGTCAAGTTTCGCGTCGGCGATACGGGCAGCTTCCGGGTGGAAGTGAAGGATTACATCTCTCCCGTACCGACGAAGATCATCGTCCCAAATCGTGGCGCGTCTTTGTCCGGCTGGATGCATAATTTCGTGCCGATGGTCGGCATTTCGTATCTCTTCTAGACGACCGCTACGGGCGAACCGAGGGCGGCCGATTGTTCCGCGGCGAGACAGGCGCGCACTGCCTCCAACGCCTCCGGTGGCGTGATTACCGTGGGCTCGCGGTTCTCCAGAATGCAATTGGCGAAATATTGCAGCTCGTCGCGCAACGCCCCCGCCCGCTCGCCGTGCAGCATGGGCCAATAGGTGGTGTCGGGCGACCGCCATCCTTCGCGATCGCAAACCGAAACGCTGGCCGGCGTTTCCTGAATATAGAGCGCGCCCCCGGTCCCGATGACTTCCATGCGCTCGTCGATCCGGTACGGTGTTTTCTCGGGAAGGAACCAGACATTCTCGCAAACCCCGATCGCGCCACCGCTGAAACGGTACATCGTCCAACCGATGTCGGGATAACGCAGGCCGCGTACGGAAAGCGTCTGGGCGTAGGCGGTTTCGATCTTCGCGCCGGTGAACCACAGCATCAAGTCCGTATCGTGTATGCCATCGCCCATGATCGGACCGATCTTCGTCAGCACCGTCTTGCTGACTTCTGCCGGGATGTTCCGGCGGGCGTAGATCGACACAATCCTGCCGATCGCGCCGGCATCAATCTCGCGCTTCGCGGCCGCATAGCGCGGATTGAAACGGCAAATATGCCCCACCATGCAGAAGCGTCCCGTCTCACGCGATGCCCGCACAATGGCTTCACACTCGGCGACCGTAGCGGCCATCGGTTTCTCGACGAATACATGCTTCCCGGAATGGAGCGCCGCGACGGTGGGTGCGGCATGCTGGTCCCACATCGTGACTACCGACACGGCGTCGATCTCCGGATTCTTAAGAAGCTCCTCATAGCTTGTGTAAGCGTGCCGCACGCCGAATCGTCCGCTGAGTTCTTTGAGGCGGGACTCATCGCGCGTGCACAAGGCATACAACTCGCACGGCGGCAGATGCGCTAAAGCCTCGCAGTGGATTTCCCCGAAGCGCCCCAAGCCAATGACCCCAAAGCGTACCTTGCGCATGTCTGACGATTATCACACGGGCCGGCCTCAGCAAACTCCCCATGCTTCGCTATATAGTGAATGGTACAGGTGGTGATCAGGGTGGGAGTCTTCAGAATAGTACTGCTGTGTGTGAGTGGCCTTGCGCCCATCGCGGCTCAACCCGCACAGACTTCTCCGCTTCCCAAACCGCTTGCCGATGCGTTGGCCGATGCCAAACCCGGGGGCTTTGTGGGTAGCGCCGTCTGCAAGATGTGCCATCCCGACGTCTGGCAGAACTTCTTTCGCAATCCGCATTACAAGAGCCTTGCGGCGGGAAATCTTCCGTCCCCGCAGACTGGCTGCGAAGGCTGTCACGGGCCGGCGAAGGCACACATTGAAGCCCGCGGCGGCAAGACCACGATTCCGGCCGCATTCTCGATCCTGACTCCGCGCCAGGCGCTGGACACTTGTCTTGGTTGTCACAGCAAGGATCTCTCCCGCGCCGATGTACGCCGTTCGGAGCACTCGAAAAACGATGTCGCCTGCAACAGTTGCCACTCGATTCATAAATCCCCCGTTCCCAAATTTCTGCTAGCGAAACGCCAGACGGATCTCTGTTACTCGTGCCACGGGAATGTCCGGGCACAGTTTTCCATGCCTTTCAAACACCGCGTGAATGAAGGGTTCATGAACTGCAGCGATTGCCACAATCCGCACGGGTCTCCCGCGCCTACGTGGCGCATGGGCATAAGGCCGCGCATGGTGACGCACGCGCTAGGCAACGAAGAGCCTTGCCTGAAGTGCCACTCGGACAAACGGGGTCCCTTCGCATTTGAGCATCCGGCAGTGCGCGTCGATGGCTGTGAATCCTGCCACAATCCGCATGGCTCCACAAACGCCAAGTTGCTGCGCCGCGCGGCCGTTTTCACCACCTGTCTCGAATGCCATAGCGGCGCCGCAACGTTCGGCCGCCAGGCGGATGGCATCACCACGCAGTCGCCCGCGCATGACATGCGCAATCCGCGCTATCAGAATTGCACCACCTGCCATGTGCGCATTCACGGCTCCAACGCCGATCGTCTGTTTCTGAGGTGAGCCATGCGGATCACTCTTCTCGTTCTGATCTCCGCCTGCCTGCCGGCCCAGCAGCCGGTCGCCCCCACCCGGGAGGAAGTCGGCAACCCTCGGGGCGAGAATAACGTCGGCTACAACATCCTCAATTCTTTCGAACTCGGCTATCGCTGGCACACCGTCGACGGCAACCTTGGAAAGTATCGCAGCGATGTGAACTACGGCAACGGCCTCCGGCTTCTGGGAAGCCAGCTAAGGATTAACTCCCGGGAAGGCCATGGACGGTTCTTCGACGATATCTCCCTCACCACTCAGGGCCTCGGTAACGATCCCTATCAGTCTTCCAACCTGCGCATCGAGAAAAACAAACTCTACCGCTACGATTCCCTGTGGCGGTTGAACGAGTATTTCAATCCCGGCTTGACCATTGCCAACGGACAACACCTGTTCAACACACGGCGCCAGTTTCAGGACCACGATCTGACGCTCCTCCCGCAGTCGGCTTTCAAAGTTTTTATCGGTTACAGCCGCAACAGCCAGTCCGGACCGGCACTCACCACCTTCCAGGCCTTCGAATCCCGCGGCGACGAGTTTCCTCTTTTCTCCGATGTGCGCCGGCGCCGCAGTGAAGTGCGCCTGGGTGGCGAGCTCTCGCTGATGGGATTCACGCTCAATCTTTTGCATGGCTGGGATCACTTCAAAGAGGATAATCCGATCAGCCTGTTTGCTCCCTCACCGGGCAACAACACAACCGACAACACGACACTGAGCGCTTTTCGCCGTACCGAGCCATACAGCGGGGACAGCCCTTACTGGCGCGCTGTGCTGATTCGCAATGCGAAGCGCTTCGGAATGAATGCCCGCTACAGCTCTGTTTCCGGACGGCGGGATTTCCTGGTGGATGAGCTTGCCACGGGAACGGACCGCCTCACTTCCGCGCGCAACCGCCAAGTCCTCATTGCCGGGCAAGGCAGCCGCCCGGTAACCAATGCGAATTTGAATCTATCCTATACGCCTTCGGACCGGCTGACCATTACGAACCATACCGGCTTCAGTAATACGCGGATGGATGGCAATGGCAGTTATCGGGAGATCAACAACGCCGTGGCGAATGACGCCATAGTGAACTTTCAGTTCCTCGGCATTCGCACCATTGAGACCCTGACGGACGCCACGTACTCGCTCACCAGCCAAGTGGGAGTTTACGGCGGTTATCACTTCTCCACCCGCCGTATCCGGTCGCGAGAAGGGCAGACCATCAGCTCCTTCACCGATGTCTTCAGCGTCGAGCAGGACAACAGGCTGCACTCGGGCCTGGCCGGGTTGCGCTTCCGGCCCCTAAAACCACTAACCATCCAAATGAACGTAGAGCTTGGCCGCGCCGATCAGCCGTTTTTTCCCATCTCGGAGAAGAAATACCACGCCATCAACGGGCGGGTGCAGTATAAAGCGAAATCGGTATTGATATCCGCGCAGACCAAGACCTTCTACAACACGAATTCCGTCAACCTCTTCGCCCACAGCGCCCGATCCCGCCAGCACTCTTTGGATGCGAGCTGGTCCGCGCGTCCATGGCTGTCGCTCGATGCGGGATACAGCAAAATTCATCTGGACACCATTACCGGCATCGCCTACTTCGCCAGCAGCCAGCTACAGAACGGGCGGTCGCTGTATCTCAGTAACCTGCATGCCGGCACCTTCGCGGCCCGATTCAGTCTCGTCAAGAGGGCTGACTTGTACGTAGGCTATTCGATCATCAAGGATACGGGGGATGGCCGCCCGTCGTTAGCGAGCGATATTTTTTATAACGCGCAAACATTCCCGCTTTCCTACCAATCGCCTTCGGCGCGGCTTTCCATTCGGCTCCGCAATCGCTTGCGGTGGAACGCCGGCTACCAGCTTTATTCCTATCATGAGGATTTTTACCAGCTCACCTACCAGAATTACCGCGCCCACACGGGCTACACGAGTCTGCTATGGTCATTCTGAACTGAGACCTTCATGATCAGCCCGACTACGTTCAATATCACGACCGTTCTACTGCTCGCGCTTACGGTATGGGTCGTGTTCATGCGCTACCGGACGCGGCCGGAGAGCAACTGGCCTTTGTTTTACTATGTCGCGCTAGTGGCTTTCACCAAGAAGTTCGACCTCGTGATCAATCCCGCCTATGTATTCGTGGCTGTGGTAGCTGCACTCCTGATCCGTTTTGAATGGATGAGTGGATGGCTGCTGAAAACGATCATGTACATCGAGACCGCCTGCCTGGTCTACGTCATCATCCGCTGTGTGCAGATTCTTTTCGGTAACGGCTGACTTAGGGATTCATTTTATAAACCTGCTGCCAGGGACCGAGATAGGGATAATACAAACGTGCCCGCACCAGTTCCGCAATCTGGCGGACGTGGCCCAAGTCGTGCAGCGCCCATTCGTGCATCAGGTTATCAATCGTAATAATGCCCAGCACGGAATGGCGGCCAGTGCGCGCCAGGGACCCTTCCTCGAGCGTATCGAGCATTGTAAGGCTTCGCCGCCGCGCGGCCCGGAACTCTTCCAGCAGTTCCCGGTAAGGCAGTCGCGAGTATATTCCGGTAGCCGCATACGTATCCGGATCGTAGGCCGCCAGTGAAGGACAATCCTCGCGCAGGATGGAGGCCACGCGATCGTGGAAGCCAGCCACTTCCACATGCGCCATATGGCCCAGAACCTCCTGGATGGACCAGCGGTCCGGAGATGGCTTCCAGTTGGCATTCGCATCGTCAGCCTCCACCAGAATCCCATCCAGAATCGCGGGCGTCTGCCATAATAACGCTACACCGGGTAAGCTCATGAGGAACCTCCTACTGGCCTAGTTCATGACACACGTTGCACGCCTGCGCCGCGTGCTTCTCTTTGTGGCAGTCCACGCAGGATTTCATTTTTAACGAACGGAACACGGAAAGCGTTTGCTGCTGCCAGACGTCGCCGTGGCAAGTGCGGCACTGCTCTTTGGCATTCATATGCACGGCATGGCTGAAATTCGCGAAGTCCGGCAGTTTGTAAATCCTTTGTGAAGGGATCTTGGCCGCATAATCCCGATGGCAGGTCTGACATTGCGCAAGGGCGGGAAACCCGGCTCTTTCCCTGGTTTCCGCGCCGGCGTGGCAACTGGTACATGCCATCTTCAGCGGCGCATGGCGCTTATGCGAAAACTCGGCCGCAAATGCCACTAAGGCAAAGAGAAGGCCACCAGCGAATCGGAGAACGTCTCGTTGTATTTGTTGCCGCCTCCCGCGGCAATTACGATGAATTGCTTCTTCGTCTTCTTTCCAAGATAGGTCATTGGGGTGGCATGTGCACTCGCCGGCAGACGCGTCACCCACAACTCCTTGCCGCTCTCTTTATCGAACGCGCGAAAGCGGCTGTCGTTGGTGGAGCCGATGAAAAGAACGCCGCCGGCCGTCACCAGCGAGCCGCCGAGCGTGGAGGTCCCGGTAGGAGGAATGCCCTTCGCGGTCAACTCGTCGAACGCTCCCAGCGTAACCCGCCAGCGGAACTCGCCCTTATCCAGATCGATGGCGGTGAGGTGGCCCCACGGAGGCGCCTGGCACGGATACCGGTTCTTGTCCCAGAAGCGGCTGTAGGGCGGCCCTTGCGTGCGGTACGGAATCAAGGAACCTTCCGGCCGCTTGACGTAGCGAAGGATCATCCCGTTATCGTGCGAGTTGACGTAAAGCGTGCGGGTTTCCGGATCATAAGATGCGCCACCCCAGTTGGTTCCACCATTCGTGCCTGGAAACAGCACCATCGGCTTTTCGCCGAAGGGCGTGTAGAGATCCCCGAAGCTTGCGCCTTCAATGAGCTTGGCGCAGAACTCGCGCGATTCGGGGATCGTCGTCAGTTCGTCCGCCTTCATACTCTGGCGCGCAAAAGGGGGCGGCTTACTGGGAAAAGGTTGGGTTGGGAATGCCGATTCCCCGGGCATCGTACTCGGCGGTACGGGCTTCTCCACGATGTCGAAGATCGGTTTACCGGTGGCGCGCTCAAAGAGAAACGTAAAGCCCGTCTTCGCCACCTGCGCCACGGCGGGGACGATTTTCCCATCCTTTTTTACATCGACCAGAACCGGCTGCGCCGGCAGATCGTAATCCCAAAGGTTGTGATGTACCGTCTGGAAATGCCAGATCCGCTTCCCTGTGGAAGCATCCAGCGCCACCACCGAATCGCCGAATAAATTGGCTCCCTTGCGATCGCCGCCCCACATGTCCGAAGCGGGCGAGGTGAGCGGGAGAAACACCATTCCACGCTGCTCATCCACACTCATGATGGACCAGGCGTTGGCACCGCCCCGATTCTTCCAGGACTCGCCTTCCCAGGTGTCATGGCCGAATTCCCCCGGCTGCGGCACCGTGTGGAATCGCCACACCAGCTTACCCGTGAGGGCGTCAAAGGCGCGGACATCCCCGCTGGGCCCTTGCGGTTCTCCGTCGGGCACGATCGAACCGCAGATTACGAGGTTTCTGTAAATGGCCGGCGGCGAAGTCATGCCATAGTTCTGCCTCCCTCCGGCAATCATCATCCCCTCTTTAAGGTTGATTTTTCCCTTTTGTCCGAAGCCGGAGACGGGCTCGCCGCTCACCGCATCAATGGAGAACAATTCCCCTTCCAGCGTTCCGTAAAAAATGCGCTTCTGTTTTCCATCGGTCCAGAACGCCGCTCCCCGGTTAATGAACAAATTGGCCGACCGCGCGCGGTCGATTTTCGGATCGAACGCCCACATCTGGCGGCCGCTTTCAGCGTCCAGAGCAATCAGCCTGGCAAATGGCGTGACCAGGTACAAAACGTTGTCCACCATGAGTGGAGTGGCTTCAAAGGCGCTGCGCACCGGAAACTCTTTGCCGTCGCTTACGTCGCCGGTATGGAAAGTCCAGGCTACCTTCAAGCTGCCCACATTGCCGCGATGGATCTGCTTCATCCCGGAATGTTTGTGACCGCCCGCGTTGCCGGAGTAATACCGCCAATCCTGGCAGAGCATCAGCGCCGGAGCGAGACAAAGAAGAAATCGAATTGCCAGACGCACCCGATGATTGTCCCACATCGCTACGGCCGCGAATCACGCGCGCGAGCGGATAAAATGATATCCATATGCCACGTACTTGGATTTGCCGGTCCGTTCTGGCGTTCTTCGCGGCTCTGCTCCTACTGTCGATTTCCGCATCGGCCCAAAGCGCCAAACCCATCAGTAAAAAAGGCCTCATCGACGCACTCAAAATTGGAGGCCTGACGCAACAGGAAATGGTGCAGTTTGTCAAGCAACGTGGTGTGGATTTCAAAGCCACTCCGGTGGATGAAGGCGAGTTGCGCGCCGCCGGAGCTTCCCAAGAGCTGCTGACCGCCGTAAAGGCGAGCTTCCGCGCACCGGCCGTGGAACCGGCTTCCAGTAAAGCCGCCGGAGCCAAGCCGCTCAGCAAAACGGAGATCGTCACTTTGCTCCAAGTGGGCACGCCTTCCCCGCGCATCATCCAACTCGCAAAAGACCGGGGCATCAGTTTTCGAGTCACCCCCGACGTCAGAACGGAGCTCGAAAACGCCGGAGCCGACAGCTCGCTGGTGGGTGCCGTCAGCACGATGCCATCAAGCAGCGCGCCCGCAGCGGCGCCCTCGAAGAAGCTGCCCGTGATGCAGCGCGCCTTGACGCCCGAGCAGGCCGCGGCGCCGCCTCCCGCGCCGGAAAATCCACTGGCGTTAGGGCCGGCCGGTCCACCCGAGAGCGCGGATCCTCCATCCTCGCCGGTTGCCCCGATCGTTGGGGGCACCCCAAAAGTCTCGTCGCTGCGAGAAGTCAAGATCATCTTTATCGATAAGATGCCGAACGATCTGGATCAGTTCCTCCGCGCCGAAATCAGCAAGCAGATGGCGGGCAGGCTCGCCGTAACGCTGATGCGCGAGGATGCCGACGCCATTCTCACCGGCGTGTCAGACGCCAAAACCGGGACTGGCTCAACCATCACCGGACGCTATCTGGGTCTGCACGATATGGCATCGGGCGCAGTCTCGGTGGTGGATTCCACCGGCACGAAAGTCCTGTGGTCCGACGAAGCCGGTGATCGCAGCCTGGTTTTCGGAATCATGAAACGGGGCGGCCAGCGGAAAGCGGCCGACCGCTTGATCTCCAAGCTCCGGCAAGCGATGAACTAAGACCGGACGCTAGAAGCCGTCCCATACATGGGCCGCAAATTCCCTCATCCGGCGGAATCCCATGCTTTCGTACAACCGGATCGCGCTTTCATTGCAGGATGTCACGGTTAACGTGATCTTCCGGCAGCCATACTCGCGCAACTGGTGCATAGAATTGCGCATCAGCTCATAGCCCACGCCCTGTCCGCGCATCTCCGGCAGCACGCAAACCTGCGTGATATGGCCGACGTTCTCCGCCACCAGGCTCCCCAGGATAAGGCCGCACGGTTGGCCCGTGTCTTTATGAAATGCCAGATAGGACGACGGCTGATAAAAGCGCCCGCACCCGGGGTACTGCACGATGTTCAACAGAAAGCGCCGCGCCCCGGCAATCGATTGGTACTGGTCGTTGATCTGGCTGTCGATGTGCCCATGGTACGCCATGCCGATTAACTGGGAAGCCTCTTCATGCCTTTCATCCCGCCACGATTCCAGTAGTAGCCTTTCCCCGGCATTGCCCTCCTTCAACTCCGGTCCGGAGCCATCCCATACCATAAACGTTCGCCGGAAAACCCGCAGGTAGTTTGCCAACGGCATCGGCCGGTCAATGGGTCCCGCCAGCATCATCAACTGCGATTCCACCCGCCGCACAGATTCCTCGCGCAAGGCTTCGAGCACAGCCGCGAGAAGTTGATTCTCAAGTTCCTGGGTGCGATGCTCCTTCGCCACATAGACATCGCCGATCAAGCCTTTACGGTCTTCGGACAGATAGTAGGCGTAACCCGCAAGTTTACCGCCCACCATCAGGGCGTATCCGCTGAGCGAGTGCATATTCACGAAGCGGAGCACCAGCTCCGCCGAGGGGCAAAAATCCCACTCGAGCGTCTCCCGCCAAGTGCTGGTCTCCTCCTCCAGAACCGGCATCAGATCGTCGCCGGTGACATGCCTCAACGGCACCACTTCCGTTCGATGTGCCGCGGCCAGGTAAGGGGCGCCCATTCGATGCTTACTTCTTGGCGGCTCCGTTCTCTGAACGCGTCAGCGGCGCCGCTGGTTTATCGGCGCCGTAACTCGCCGTCAGGTATTCCATCAGTGCTTCCCGGTCCTTGATCACGGTGCCCCAGCCGGCCATTTTCGTCAGTTCCGCGTCCCATTGCGCACGCGTCAGCCGTTGGATGTGAATAATCTTCAGTCCGTGGCATCCCACGCAGGCGCGCTTCTCTTCCGCTCTGCCTTTTTCGATCAGGGCGGCATCGGCGGCCGTCAAGGAGCTGGCCAAAGCGATTAAACACAAAAGCGTCTTCATGTTTCAGCCTTCCACCAGGATGCCGATACGGTCCACCGCATTCCACAAGTAACCGGGTGGGTTCCACGACGGTTCGATCGGTTGCGTGCGCCCGGCAGAATCGGTGGCGCGTGAGAATAGTGTATAGTAACCGGGCTTTGCCGGAGTCCAGTCGAGCGTGAACAGCCGCCAGGCAAACGGAAAGTTCTGCGGCGATAGCTTTGCGTCCTGCCACTTGGCGCCGCCATCCGTCGAGACTTCCACCCGCGTCAGCCGGTTCTCACCAGCCCAGGCGATCCCCTGCAGGGGAATGCCGGCTCCCAGTTTTACCCGCGATTGATCCGCCGGCCGCGCAAAAAACGACTTCACCGCCATCCCTTCCAGTACTTCCATATCTTCAGGTTTCGCTGCGCCGCCCGGCGGTACCGGAACCTTCGGATAGCGGTAGGCGCGCGCGTAATAAAAGCCCTTGTCCGGTTGATCGCTGAACTGAATATCGGTTACCCACTTCACCCAACTCGCTCCGTCCCACCCCGGCACAATCAGGCGCGCCGGAAATCCGTGCAAATCGGGCAGCGGCTGGCCATTCATTTCGAGTGCAATCAGAGTGGATGGATCCATCAGCTTGCGCATCGGAATCGACCGTATAAAGTCGGGCGTCTTCGCCACTCCCACATCGGCTCCATTGAAGTTTCCGTAGGTGGCGCCCGATGCCACGCCCGCCTTCTTCAGGAGATCGGCCATCCGGACCCCGCGCCACTCGGCGTTGCCAATCGCCCCTTTGGTCCACTGCAGTCCGGGTAATTTGGGTTTGTAATAGCCGCGCCCATTGCCTGCGCATTCCAGCGTGGCCGGTACTTTCGCCTGCGGCATCTGCTTCAATTCCGCCAGACTCAACTTCAGCGGAGTGGAAGCCATCCCCCCAATGCCGAGCCGCCACTGAGCCGCATCCACTTTGGGCCGCGGCAGATGCTGGCGGACAAAGAAAGCGTCGTTAGGCGTGATCCAGGTGTCGAAGTACTCGGCCGGCGTCTCCAGATCTTCCGGAAAATCGTTATGCACAAGCATCGGGCGCTTGCCCGGAAAGACCAGACTGGATTGCCCGAACACAGGCATGCCGCTCACTCCGGCGCCGAGCAGCTTCATCCATTTTCTGCGCGTGAACATCATGTTTCTTGGCATAGAGTAACACGCGCTCACTAGCGCTATTTTCATTCCCCTGTCAGCTTCGCTTCGAGCCAGATCCCCAGCAGCAAGGTAAACACCGCGATTGATCCGGCCAACGGCACCGTCATGATCACGCTGATCCCAAACCAATGCGCCCAGAAACCGAGGGAAGCGGCGGCCAAAAAGCCGCCCGTCACGGCGAACGAAAAGACCCCGTTGAACAAACCCGGATGGTAGTAAGGGAAACGATGCCCGATCTTTTCCACTACCAGCGGATAGATGGAAGCGAACCCGCCGCCAATCATCACCAGCGCCGTGCCCGCCCCGAACTTGTTATTGGTCAGGCTTAGAATCACGCAACCGAACATCGCGGAAACGGCGCTACCCATCAGCAGCTTACCGTGGCTCACGCGCGGCAACACCGCCTGCATCACGAATCGCCCGAGAATCAGCGCCAGCCAATAAAAGCACAACAGCAGCAAAGATGTCGCCGGACTCACGCCCAATCGCTGTGCCAGGAAAAGTGGGAGCCAACCCGCAATCGCCCACTCATTGCCAAACTGAAAAAACAGCAGCAACGCGAATAACACGGCCGCCGGACTCTTGAAATCCGATAGAGCCTGGCGCAGGGACGCTTGAACAGGCACGCCGCCAACAGGCACCGGGGACCGCGCGTAATGAACCGCCAGAAACCCGGGGATCACCGCGAGAAACACCAGAATCGCTCCCGTGGTGTAAATGTGAAAAGTGCCTGCCACCAGCAGCGCCGTCGTGAGACAGCCTAATCCGAACAGCAGCCCGCTTAGATTTACCGTGGCCGCCGGATCCCTCCTATAAAGCTGGGTGATACCGGTGAACAGCCCGGCGTTCAGGATTCCTCCGCCTACGCCAATCCAAAAAACTCCCGCCAGCCGCCAAGGATACGGCTGCGGCGGACCCACTGCGGAAAGATACAAAATCGCTGCCGAGACGAGCGCACAAGACACCGCTAATACGAATCTCAAACTTCGCCGCACCAGCAGCAGCTGCGCCAGCGGCACCGATAACAACATGCCGGCGTTGAAGCTCAGAAAATAGTAGCTCACCAGGGCGTAGTCCGACTGCAGGTGGTATCCCCAGGCAGGCAAGATTGCTCCCAGAAACGACATTAACAATCCCGAAAGGTAGAAACCAGAAAGCGCATTTCTGGAGGCAGGCGTTGCGCTGCTGCTTTCCGACCCCTGAGAAGGGGCGGCCCACATTTCTCCACGCTGTGCAGGACTCACGGCCACTCAGGGTATTCTACTCCCCTGGCGGCGTAAAGTTTGTCAAAAAATCCCTCCTACCGAAATTGGTAGATCCGGCCTCCGACCTTTTACCAAAATTGAAAAGGCGGAATTTGCGCGCACCGCGAATCAAAGACTTAGCCACTGGCCCCCGAATTGCTACTTTGGCCAAGGGTTGATTAGAGGTATTCTCCGCTTCGGTGGTGGCAGTTGCCTCCGGCTGAAGGGTTCTCATAGCCCGGCATCGCAGGGTGCCGGGTTTTTTATGCCCCTTTGCTTCTTTTGCTAAACTGAACGTGTCCTTTATCGATGTTTAGCTGGTACGCCAAGTATATTGACCGGTGGGAATCGGAACTCGCCACCGCCGATACCAATCGCCGTGTTCGTCCGTTCGAATGGGGAGCCGATTGGTTCTTTAATCCGCCTCCCAACGGCGAGGCTCCCGGCGTTCTCGCGGATTTCGTCGACCAGTCCCTCAGCAATTCCGACGCGTTTTTCTCCGCGCCCACCCCAAGTGACTTTCGCCTGGACGGGAGCCACCTCACCTTCACCAGCGCTATCGAATCCCGCTACCCGGAGAACAACACCGTCCACGCGGACTATTTTCCGGCCCCCGGCCATCAGGGCCGCGCCGTAATCGTCCTTCCTCAATGGAATTCCGACGTCAATGGTCATGTGGGTTTGTGCAAGCTCCTCAATAAATTTGGATTGACGGCACTGCGTATGAGCATGGCTTACCATGACCGCCGCATGCCCGCCGAGTTGCAGCGCGCCGATTACCACTGCTCCTCGAATGTCGGCCGTACCATCCACGCGTCCCGGCAATCGATCGTCGACGTGCGCTCGTGCCTGTCCTGGCTGCAGCAGCAAGGCTACACGCGGCTGGCGATTCTCGGCACCAGCCTCGGCTCGTGCATGGCTTTCATCGCCGCCGCTCATGATCTTCGGGTGAAGTGCTGCGTCTTCAATCACGTTTCCATGTACTTCTCGGATGTCGTTTGGACCGGCCTTTCCACGCAACACGTCCGCAAAGGCCTCGAGAGCCACCTGACCCAGGAGGATCTTCGAAGATACTGGAGCGTCATCAGTCCCGCCAGCTACCTGGATCGGCTGCGCGGCCGCGACATGAAAAGCCTGCTGGTGTGGGCGAAGTACGATACGACGTTCATTCCGGAGTTCTCGCGCCAAGTGCTCGACAATTTCAAGCAGCGCGGCTTCCCTCACCAGGTTTTTACGCTGCCCTGCGCGCACTATACCACCGGCAAGTTCCCGTTCAATTGGATGGATGGGCTTGCCATGTGCCGCTTTTTGCGGAACAATCTCTGATCGCCACAGGGAGGGGTTGACGCTGATGCTTCTCAGGAATTTCCTGTTGACAGACAAACGTCTTCGTCTTAGTATGAAATTATCACTGAGAAAGGAGGTGGTCCAGTCTAACATTATGAGTATTGGTAGTAATTATTCCACGCGCGAGGTGGCCGACTGCTGAGTCGACCGCTCCATTCTTGTTGGTTTCGTTCAGTGGCGAGGCCTATGTTCCTGTGGACCGGCCGCCTGCTGCGCGAGGTATGTGAGCCCAGGCCTGTTTAGCCGCGGTTCTTCATTCCATTCGGCTACTTGAACCCCCGCGAAGTCTTTTCAGACCTCCGGGGGTTCGGGCTTTTAGATCTCTTTTTAGAGAATGTCTAAGGCCTGCTGAATCTCGCTTTGCGTATGTGTGTCCCCTGTCCTGGCGCAGGCCGTCAGCCCTTCCTCGTAGATTGCCTTCGCATCGCCGGTTCGCCCCAACTTTTCCAACGTCTGCCCGGCGTGAAAATAGGCCGCTACATAATCCGGGTTTTTCTCGAGCAGCGCCCGGTAAGACGCAACCGCTTCCTCCAGACGTCCCGCTGCCGTGTAGGATTGCGCGAGTCCATATCGCACGAAACTGTTGCCCGGATCCTGCGCGAGCATCGCATTCAAAGCCTCAATCCGGTCGGTAGACATATTGTTCTTCCATGCTAGCTTAAGTCATCGCCGGGCTGTGATATGCTACGGTCCAGCATGGTCACCCGACGCTCGTTTCTGGCGGCCGCCGCCGCGGCAATGCCCTTGTCCGCTAAGGGCCGTATCGACATTTCCCGCATCAGCGTCATCACCGATGAGATCGCCCGCTCCAGCCAGGCAGCGGTGGATTTCGCGAAACAGTACGGTCTCCGATGGGTCGAGTTGCGCGGCGTCCCCGGCGAAAGAGCAGAGTATGCCTATCTCGACGAAAGCCGGCTGCGGGCGGAAGCGAAGCTCCTGGACGAGAACGGACTTCGCGTTTCGTTCCTTAACACCAGTCTGATGAAAGTCATGATCCCCGGCATCCAGCCGCCGCGCTGGGCGAAGGAGGACGAAGCCAAACGTGAAGCGCGCATGCAGTCGGACAAGGTGAAGTTTGAACGCCGCCTGGAAGATCTGCGCAAGGGTTTGCGGGCGGCGCACATTCTCGGCGTCGATAAAATGCGGGTGTTCACCGGCTGGCGCGGGCCCGACCCGGCCGCCGTGATGCCCCGCGTCGCCGAAATCCTTCAGGAGATGGCAGAGATCGCCGCCGGCGAGAAAGTGCATCTTCTGATCGAAAACGAAGGAGCGTGTAATGTGGGTACCAGCGCCGAACTTGCTCACATCGCCAAACTCGTCCCGTCGAAGTGGGTGGGTATCAACTGGGATCCGCTAAACGGGGTAGCCCTCAAGGAAGTTCCATTTCCGGAAGGCTATGCGTTATTGCCGAAGAAGCGCGTTTGGAACGTACAGATCAAAGGGAAGAGCATTCTCGAAGGCCCTCAGAAGCTGGACTGGAAGGCCATTTTTGAGGCATTAGTCAAGGACGGATATAAAGGCCAGGTGGGTTTGGAAACCCATATTTTCGGGGACGGCCAGATTCAGGCCTCCCACGATTCCATGAAAGAGATCTTAAAAATAATCCACGCTTAGGCGCGTGCGCTTTCACCGGGCCATTAACGGCGAGGTGGGATTTCTCATCAACGGCAGATCCACCGTGATCGGATGATGATCCGAGATCTGCCCCGGAATGGCCTCATTCAGATGATCGAGGGTACGCCCATACCAGGGAGAAAAGTGGAACGGATGGTTTCCCACCGTAACCGCCGGCTTCACGAATAGCCAGTCCAGGCGTAATTGCCCGATCAATCCCTTATAATCGCGGCGAAACTCAAAGGTGGGCGTAAACCCCTTCGCCGCCCGCTCATTGGAATTAGCCAGCGTCCCCTCGCGCTCATTCGTAGACCTCGTCTTATAACCACCGAAATCAAACGCGCCCCCATCGTCAAATTTGAAGTCTTCCAACTTACCGAAGAACCGCGCCTCGCGGTTCACCGCTACTAAGGGAATGCTCAGCGCCGTCGGATCCTGATAATTCTTGAAATAATTCGCCGAGCTGATGAACAGGTTCGGGAAGGCCACCGGACTGAACCATCCAATCGCCTGAGTGGCCCAGAAGTTCGGGTTTCGCACGCGCTTCTTGATCTCCCGCCCAATGGAGGTGGGCGCCCCGTCGGTTCCCGTTGTATTCAAATCCCCGCCCAGCACCACCGGATTCTTCGTAGAGCGCAACTGTTCCAGAAGTTCTTCCATCTGCTCTTTGCGGCAGGTCGGGCGGCTCTTATTCTCGAGGTGAGCGCTAACCACCGTAACCAGACCCGTGGGCGATTCCGGCACCTCGACATCCACTACCAGAGCGAACCGGTTTCCGTGCCGTACTTCTCTGCTGATCCGTTCCAGAAAAGCCTTTTCCGCGGCCACCCGGCGGCCTTTTTCGACCTCGCTCACCGAATTCTTTTCTTTCCCGTACCAGTCGTAGCAGACCTTCAGTCGAATATTCCTGGCGGCCCGGATCGGGTAGCGGCTAAGCACCGCCGAGCCATGCAGGCCCTTGTAGCGGCTCCTGTCGACGGTCAAATCCTTGACAAACTGCTCATCTGCTTTCTCATCGGGGACGTGCAACTCCTCCAGACCCAAGTTGATCTTATCTACTTCGATGAACTCCACTCCGAACGCATAGTTCATATTCAATGACTGCGCGAGATCCTTCGCAACATCGCGATAGTCGGAGCGCGCCATCCCCAGATCCACCTCGTTCAGAATGACGACATCGCTGTCCATCATATGCTTGGTGTACGGGCGAACGTCCGCGATTTCTTTCTCCTTTGCCTTCTCTTTATCCTTCACCGCGGCATTCCTTTCGGCAACGGCTTTCGCGAGGCCGTCCGGATCGGAGAATGCCATGCGAATCAAGTCGAACTCCGCCCCTCGCTCGATATTCCACGCCGCGACCCGTAAAACCGGACCGATCACCGGCACATCCGGTCTCTTCGGTTTTGCATTGTCGAAGTGGCTTTCATTGCTGACAAACGGCGTGTTGAGGAGGGCATCCACTTTGATCCGTAAGGCTCCGGTTGGTTGCGCCGTGTCCGATAGGACAACCAGTTCCTCCATGGTGAGCAACGCCGGAGCGGTAGACCTGATAACGTCCGCCGCCGCGCAGAGTCCCGTCACCGCAAAGAATATTACCCAGGAGAACAGACGTATCATATTCGTAGCCACTCATTACAGTGGACAGAAACGGGCGGAGGTTGTTTCAAGCGCGCGGAGCGAATAGTAACCAGGCGGGGCTGCGATAAATGCCGCGAACCTTGTGGGGTTGGGAGATCACGCCCGGCGAGTTACGCGGCTGGATCCTGCATCTGGACGAGGAACTGCTGGTGGTGAACAAGCCCGCCCATGTGCTCTGTCATCCTTCCAAACATGGCCCCTGGTCAAGCCTGGTAGGCGCCTGCCGTGAATTCCTCGGAGCCGGGCGATTACATATGCCCTCACGGCTGGATCGCGAAACCAGCGGCGTGGTGTTGTTCGCGCGCAATGCAAAACTCGGGTCGCAGCTTCAGCGCGCGGTCCATCACCGTCAGGTGCGAAAGGTGTATCACGCGATCCTTTGCGGGGAACTCAGGGCGTCCGTGGCCGTGGATCAGCCGATCGGCAAAGACGCGAATTCTTCCGTGGTGATGCGGCGCGCGGTGCTACCCGGCGGGCAGGCGGCGCAAACGATGTTTGAGCCGCTGGGATGTGGAGGTGGATTCACTCTCGTCCGTATCACCCCGCTCAGCGGACGGCTGCATCAGATTCGGGTTCACGCGCACTGGCTCGGATATCCGGTGGCCGGGGACAAAATCTATGGACCCGATGAGCGCCTGTTCCTCGAGTTCATCGAGAGCGGCTGGAACGATCGCCATGCCGCGCTGCTGCCTTTTGAGCGGCAAGCGCTCCATGCCTCGGAGTGGATAAGCGCGCCGTATCATTTCACCGCTCCCCTGCCGGAGGAGTGGCGGCCGTTGCTCGAAGGAATGCGGATACACTGAATCGGATGCACTCGATGCGCGGAGCTGCCGCCGCTGCTGGCGTCACGGATAAGACCGTGCGGCTGGTTGCCGGATTTCCCGATCTGCCGTATGTTCGAGCGATAATGAGGCTTCAGCATGTTTCGAACGATCCGGGAACAGATCGCTACGATATTTCGCGCCGATCCGGCCGCCCAGAGTGTGCTCGAGATCATACTCTGCTATCCCGGCTTTCATGCGATTTTGCTGCACCGGCTCGCTCACCGTCTGTATCAGGCGAAGCTGCCGGTGATCCCACGGCTGATCTCGCAGTTCAGCAGGTTTGCCACGGGGATCGAGATCCATCCGGGGGCAACCATCGGATGCCGGTTCTTCATCGACCACGGGATGGGTGTGGTAATCGGGGAAACCACGGAGATCGGGGACGATGTGCTGCTCTACCAGGGTGTGACTTTGGGCGGCACGGGCAAGGACAAGGGGAAGCGCCATCCGACCTTGGGCAACCATGTCGTGATCGGCACAGGCGCGAAGGTGCTGGGCAATATCCGGATTGGGAATGATGTAAAGGTAGGAGCCGGGTCGGTGGTGGTGAAAAGCGTGCCGGACCACTCGACGGTAGTCGGCGTGCCTGGCCGCGTGGTGCGGTCGGGAAAAGATCCGATCGAAGTGCTGGAGCATGGCATGCTTCCCGATCCCGAAGGGCAGGCAATTGACGAGCTGCGCACGCGGATTGAAGCGCTGGAAGCGATGGTGCGGGCTCTGCGCGAAGAGAAGATCGTCACCTGAAGAAGATGGAAGCGGCGATTCCGGACTTGGGTTATTTTGCCGCCCGCGAGGGATGCCTGGAGAGCGAGCTTCGGATCACGCCGCTCGGGGGCGGGGTGAGTAATCATGTGCTGCTGGTCGAGAGTCCCTCGCGACGTTATGTGGTAAAGCAGGCGCTGGCGAAGCTGCGTGTAAAGGAAGACTGGTTCTCGGATCGCTCGCGGATCTGGCGCGAAGCGGAGGCTTTGCGATTTCTGGCGCCCGTGGTTTCCGGGGAGTGTGTTCCGGAGGTGCTGTACGAGGATCGTGAGAACTACCTGGTCGCCATGAGCGTCGCGCGAGGAGAGCAGACCTGGAAATCCCTCTTGATGACGGGAGAAGCAACCGAAGCCCAGGCGGAGAATATCGGACGCATCCATGCGGAGCTCTTGCGGGCTGGCCTGCGCTTTGACGACGCGGTGGTCTTCGACCAGCTGCGTCTCGATCCGTATTACCGGTTCACGGCCGGGCGCCATCCGGATCTCGCTTCCTATTTCGAAGGTGCGATCGAGCGTTGCGGCAGGCGGCGGAGCGGACTCGTGCACGGAGACTGGAGCCCTAAGAATCTGATCGTGGATGGTGACCATGTGACGGCGATCGACTTCGAAGTGGTTCATTACGGAGATCCCGCATTTGACGCCGCGTTCCTGTTAAATCACCTGCTGTTGAAGGGCTTCTTTCAGCCGCGATTTGGCCCTTTGTACCAGCGCCTGCGCAGGGCGTACTGGAAAGTTCTGGATCCCGATGCGAATATCCGGGAGGGCACGCTGCAGCACTTGCCCTTGCTGCTGTTGGCGCGGGTGGATGGGAAGTCGCCGGTGGAGTACATTCAGGACGAAGCGATGAAGCAGCGGATCCGGGACTTTGCCCGGGCGATGCTGACCGCTCCACCCAGAGAAGCGTTCGCGTTTGTGTTTGACCGGGCAGCGGACTAAATGACCCGGGCGATATCCACCAGGTCGCTGAACAGGCCGTAGGCAGTCTGTTCTACGCCCGGATGCAGCTCGATCATACCGATTGTGCCCATCAATTCCGTGTCCAGCAACAGGATACTCGAGGTTCCCCGCGCCGATGCCAGCACGTCCGACTTTTCAAGGACCTCCGCGCGGACGCGGAGCTTCAGGCCGTTTTTATTACGATGGACGCGGCTTATCAGCCGCACTGTTTTTCCCTGGGCGTTCAGTTCCGCCAATTTCTGCGGAGTCTGGCGGCGAATGCCCTTCGTATCCACCTGGAGCGGGGTCACGTTGGCATCCAGCAGAACGTTGGCGAGGGCGGCGGTTTTGGCGGCCGCGTCCCAGCCATCGATATCGTAATCGGAATCGGTTTCGGTAATCCCGAGATTACGCGCCAGATCGATGCCCTCTTCCAGCGTATGACCGCGTTCCATCGCTTCAAGCACGATGCTGGTGGTGGAATTGATGACTCCGGTAAATCCACGGATCTGAACGCCGGGCAGCGTTTCCCGGACGAGGTTGAAGATGGGCGCCCCGTCCATGACGATCGATTCGAACCGGAACTGCACGCCGGCGCGGACCGCTTCCTGCCGGAGCGCTTCGTAGGCGTGTGCAATAGGCCCTTTGTTCGCGGTGACCACGTGCATGCGGCGCTCAAACGCGGCCCGGATGTGGGTGATGGCGGGCTCGCCGGTGGAGGGATTGAGGGGTGTCACTTCGAAGACGACCTCGGCCTCGCAACGATCCAGAAAGTCGTCTACACTCGCGGCGGCGGGACCGAAGACAGGATTGGATCCGAGGCCATGGGGATCGATCGCCGTGCCATGGCGGGCGGTGTGCACGCCCACGATACGAAAGGGGTATTGCGCCCGCTTGCGCTCCATCAGGCGCGCGAAGGCTTTCCCGACATCGCCGAAGCCGATCAGCGCGAGATTCAAAACTCAATCCTCTCGATGAGGGAATGGAGCGCCTGTTCCTGCGCCGCTTTCTGTTTACGCAGCTGGCTGAGACGGTCGCGCATTCCCGCCAGCTTTGATTCCTGGTCGGCGAGTTCTCTGGCGTACTTGTTCACTTGCTCGGTTTGGCCGGTGACACGGTTCAGACTCGACAAGTTCTGACGGATGCGTTCCTGGTCGCGCACCAGCTCATTGATATCCTGGTCGACTTCTTTCAGGGAACGATCCGTGTCGGCGATCTGACGCTTGTGGGCGGCGATGGCTTCCAATTGTTTCCGGGCTTCGGCGCTCAGGGAGCGGTTCTGCAGGAAGACTCCCAGTTGATCGAAGGTGAGGCTGGTGATGCCGTAGCCCTGCTCGTAAACACGCTCCTCGGCAACCGCGAACTTTTCCGTAGCGTTCGAACTCAGCTTCACCTCAAAGCGATGAGCGGTGGCCGTGCTTTCGAGGGGCTTCGCGTGGAGAAGCTTGTATTCGGCACGGACGGGATGCTCAATGAGCAGGGTCTTGGGCCTTGCGTCGACGTTGTGGATGGTGTAGGTCTGGGTTTCCTGGAGCGCGACCTTGGTGGTGAAAACGCCGCGGCGGGCGCGAATTTCCCGCACCAGATCGCGGGAGGAATCAAAAGCGGTGGTAATGCGCGTACCGAGATCCACGCCAAAGCTGATCAGGCGCTTATCGCCTGCCTTCACGGTTTCCACAAGCGCTTCCCCGGCATAGGCGCCCGCCTCGAATACCGTGATCGGCCCGCCGTCGAGCGTTTTTCCGGTGCTGTTGGTGATTTCCGCGGCGTGGAAAGGGTTCTGGAGAGAACGGCCGGAGTAGATGAGGAGCTTCCTGGCTCCGACGTTTTGCTGGAGGAATGGCAGCATGGCGGATTCACTTTTGCGGACGGTAACGGCAGTACCGAAACGATATTCAAAGAGATCGCCCAGGTCGCGGCCGTGCGCGGTGTTGGCTATGCTGCTGGTTAGCTCATCGCGAGCAGGCGCGTCGGCCATCACGGCTGCCATCTCCATCGTCTGCGGAGAACGTGGAGGAGCAGCGGATTTCGCCATGCGCTGCGGCCCACCGGCGATGCCGGCCAATGCCCCGGCGCGTTGCTCGACCGCGCCGCTATAAACGGTGGGGGCCAACGCCCGATCCTCGGCCAACTCCGCTTCGGGACGGATGCGGTATTTCGGTTCATACAATCGGCTGATGAACGAGATCGGGCGGCCGGAAACCAGAGCGACGGTCACGTTGGTCCAGTCCTCGCCGGTGGTGTTGTCGATGATGGCCCAGCCTTCCAGCATGGATTGGCCGTCTTTGAGGATCAGCCGGTAGCTGGACTTCCAGACGGGAGTGGGAATCATGTAGCTGGCGATGACCTGGCGGGACCGGGCATCGGAGGAATCGACGTAGACGCTGCGTTTTTCCCTGGAGCGTGCGACCGACAGGGCGGCGAGATACGCCTTCAACTGCCGCTGCAAGGCGTCATCGGCCAACTTCAACTGGACGATCGCGCTGAGGTCATAAGTGCGCAGGTCGCCCGAATCGAGCAGCAGGACCAACTGTTCTTTTTCCTGTGTCTTATCGCTCGCGGTCATCAAGCGACCGCTAAACAGCGAGCCTGTTAGTGTTTCGCCGGCGGCGGTGCGAATTTCAATGCGGGCGCCTTTCAGTTGATCGAGGAACTGGCTGAGAGCCTGCTGGTGGCCCAGACGAAAGGGGTAATCTTCGAGGCGTTTTTCGAGAGGCTCGCTGGCATCGTAGCGCAGGCCGGTGATTTTGGCTCCGCTTTTATCTTGTATAGTCAGGGATTTCAGGACGTCGTTCATATCGGAGGCCTTGAAATCGAGGCGGGCGGATTCCCCGGAACGGAGTTCTCCCGCTCTTTCGAAATAGCCTACCCCGTGTTTATAGAGGATGACCGTGCGGACCGGTAGCTCCGCGGCCAGGATCGTGCGGGCGAGGTTTGCCGCCAGCAGCAGCTTCCACATAGGTCCTCCGTTGGAAATGGTTCCTAATCTATCATGACGCGTCTGGCGGCCCAAGCGCGTAAGCGGCACCGGCTCCCTGATTACGGCCGCGGTCCGGCAGGGGCCGGCGTGGGGCCGAAATGTTTTAGCATGACGAGGTTTTCCCGGTCGCTGCGGTTGGTAACTTTAACCCCTCTGGCGGCGGCATCCGCGGAGACGAACAGTTCATCTTTGGTCATCTGTCCATAGCGGATGAGGGTTGGCGTCTCGACTTCGAGTTTGCCAAGCGAGCCCCAGCCCTGAACGACAATCACGCCGTAAGCGGCATCGTCGGCGACGGTGACGGAGCGGCCGGGGTAGACAGTCAACTCTTTCGCGGAATAATAAGCGGTGGAATAAACGACCCATTGTTCGCTGTATCCCTCCTGTTCCATCGCCGGCCGCTCGCGCACCGGTTTTGGATGGAAGAGCCGATTTTTGGCGAACTCCGGATCGATGTTGGCTTCCCAATCGAGCATGCTGAGAATGTAGCCGAGGTCATGGTGATGCTCAGGCGGCACGTCTTTGACGAGCAGTTCCCATGGCACGGGCCGGCCTTCGACCAGGGATTGAAACATGCCGAAAACGTCGGAATTCACCTGCGGCTCATAGGTGACGAGCGAGCCGGGGGCGTGCAAAATTCCCGCGTCGATCTGCCAGCCACCGCCGGGTTTCAGCTTATAGGCCTTGGAGTGGTAGAGAATGCCGTTGTCGCCTTCATTCCAGCGTTCAAGGCAGCGCCGGATATCGTCCTGGCTGGTTCCGGGCTCGAGGCCCATGAAGGTGTAGGGAAAATTGTTTTCCTTGAAATTGTATTGCGGGGGGAAGTAATAGGCTTCGGGCTTGCCTTTCTGGCCGACGCGGGCGGCGAATTCCGCATTCTGATGCATGTGGTGGGGAATGGGGCCGAGATTGTCGAAGAACTTGCAAAGCAGGTTCCAGCCGCCTTCGCGCCGCATGACATCCGCGCCAAGCAGTTCGTCGCCGATCGTCTCCACCGCGGTCTTGAGCAACACGCGCTGGCCGTTGAAATCGATATAGCTCAAGCCCTCATCCTGAGGCGTACCGGGTCCGTTAGCGGCGTTGGTGGTGGAAGAAAACCAGCGCTCGTCAATACCTCCGCGGTGCGCTCCGAGGGCATAGAGGTCGTGCGGATGGAGTTTGAGCCGGCCTCCGGGCATGAGAAAAGAACGCGGCACCCAGCATGGGGCCAACCGCAGAAGTCCGTCATTGGCGTGTAGGGCTTCCCGGATGAGAGCGGTGTTGCTAGACATGGATTCGTTATTGTATCGCTTCTCCGGATTCAGGCAGCTACGTCCGGGGTTTCCTTTCCGTCACCGTTGTTTTGAGAGGAATCGCGGGTGAAAAGGGAGAGCCATGAGAAGATTTCGGGAAGATGAAAGTTGAAGACGGGTAGGTCCGGCGGCGCGGTTGGTTCGCTCGGCACGAAGATGCTTTTTCGCGCCTGTTTGCGGAATTTTGCGGGGCGTAAGCACGGGTTGAGGGTGCTGAGGATTGCGAGTAGCATCGTGAAGAAGCGCGCCAGCCAACCGGGAGATGCTTCAGGAGCGGCAGACGACGACGGGTTTGGAGGACGGTCCGGCAGATGGAATGCCACTGGCGGGGCATTCCGGTCGCGGCGGAGTTTGCGAAGACGGTCGAGGGAGCCGTTGAACATCTTCTGATAGCGAATCTCGTAGCGATGGAGACCGTCGACGGTGCGGGGGTTTTCGATCCGCAGGAGGAGGAAAGCATCAACGACGCGCATCGCCGGATGATGGTTGGACCATGCGGCTTCGAAGTCTTGTTTCTGTTCGAACATTTCGCAGTCAAAGAGGGCGGTTTCCATGGACCAGATGCGTCGCAGGCGCCAGTAGGCGTTCGCCATTTGGGTGACGAGGTGCTGTTCGGTGAGGGAGGCGGGCTGCCACTCCTTCTGGTAGCCGGTGAGAAGTTCGGTGTACAGCTCTTCGGATTCGTTGGAAAGTACGACGCATTTGGAGGCGAGGCCATGGGTGATGCCGTTGAGAGAGGAGCGCTGTTTTCCCTCAGGAGTGGTGGGGCCATGCGATTTCCTGCCGTTTTCCCGGGCTATGTTTTGTTTTTTCTCTAAGCTCATATGCGTAGTCTCCTTCGAGTCATTACTCGACTTGACTATACAATGGGGTTTCCAAATTTCGGGGTGTGGGGTTTGCAGTACCAGGGTGCGATGTGCCGGCTGATCTGTGGTTTGCGCGGATTGGGGGAAGTGTTCGAACGCTTGTGACTCACCATCCGTCAGGCGTGGGATTGCGTCCGAGAAAGGGACTTCTGCTGGACCGCCTGAATGGATGGGAATGTTCCGTGATCGGGCGTCTCAGAGAGCTGTGCCGCGCCGAGCGGGGGGCGCGCTCCCGGCAAGGAGTTATGGACGGGTCACCGGTTGTTTGATGGTTCCGCATGACGGTTTAGGAAGTATCCGGTGTGGGAATCGGCCACGTTGGCGGAGAGCGTATTGCCGGAATCGTAGGTTCTGTCAAGCGTGGCGGCATCCCATGCTAGCCAAACATATTTGAAATCTTCCGATTCGTCCAACTGGGCGAGACGGGAAGTTGGATAGCCGCGGATGGTGGTTACGCGGGCGGTTTGGCGCGATCGACAAAGACGAAGGTATCGCCGTGTATCTGGTGATTGCCCTTCCATCCGATGGCGAAGCTGGTATCGGTTTCCTCGAAGTAAAGATCCTCCGGATCGCCATCCCGCGCCACACGCGCGGCGAGGTGATCGGCGGGATCGAGCAGCCATGCATGGCCGGTTTCAGTTGAGAACAGCGCCAGCGGACCAATGGTTACAATACGATCGTCGTGTTCAGCAGCGCGGCACTGGATGTAGTCAATCTTTGCGGCGAGGCGAAAATCCTTGCCCGCCACCTCTGTTTTGCGTGCTCCCCGTTTGATCTTTCTTCGGCCCATATCTGCAAGTCCCGTGTAGAGTGATTCTTATGGAACGCTTCCATCGGCTGTTTAGCAATCTTCTCGTTTTTGTATACCACTACTTCGACCGCATTGTCATCAACGGTTACTTGAACGGGCTGTCCCGAGCAGGTGGTTCACTTTGTTCGAGAGGTCCTCGGCATTCCGGCGTGGTGGATCTTCGCGGTGGTAATTCGACTTACCAGGATGGCAACGCTCTGAGGAACCTCTACGCCAACCGCGAGATGGTCGCCGCCGTGGCGACTCAAACGAAGGGGATCCTGGCGATACCGGACCAGGCTGGGCCGTTCACTCTCTCGAAAGAATCGCTCAGGGCGGAGTTTCCGACTGCGCCGGCTCCCTCCCCCACTCCTTCGGGTACAGGACGCTAGTAATGCACCGAAGTCTCCCCCTAAGTCTTCCAAGAGATCGCAATGAAGTCGCTTGTCCTGCATTGCGCCTTTGTTGGCCATACGTACCAAGGCGTACGGCTCACACCGGAACAGAAAGAGGAACTGGACTGGCCTCCGGCACCGGGACGACTGCATCAGGCGTTAATGGCGGCGGCGTTGACCGGTATCCCGCCGGGCAGGGAGGAGCAATTGGCGCAAGATGCTTTGGACGCACTCCGATGGGTGGAACAGCAGCCTTCGCCGACGATCCTTGCATCGGCGATCTCCGAAGACCGCAATGCTGCGACGCGTTTCCGGCTCGCGATTCCTCAGAACAATCCCGCCAAGACGGACTTGACGAAAACATCCATGTTGCTCGCTCCAACCCTATCGCACCGGGCCGTTGCGAAATCGAGCGCGCTTAGGATTGATTACGTTTGGAAATTACAGAATGCTGCCGAGGAAGAGGCAGCGGAACGACATCGTGTCGTTCTTGCTGATCTGGCTGCCCAGGTTCGGTATCTCGGCCGCGCCGAGGACCAGATTGAGGCACGCCTTGGCTTGAGGGAGATCGACGCAGGAGGTTGCGAGACATGGTGCCCGACAGATGGAGCGGCCGACGTCGATCTGTTGGCCGCTCGACCCGGCACAACCCGTGATCTAATCCGCAATCACACCAAGCCTGTGCCGGGCCGGACCCGGAAATCACCGGCGAGCCGATTCCTTCGCGCTCAGGGCTATGCTCGTGGCGTGGTGGAGGGACTGCGCCCTGTTCACGTGGCGATATTCCAACTCCTTGCCGAGAGGGGTGATCCCGACGAAGTGCCGCTTTCATGCGACGCCGAGAACGCTGGAATTTGGCGTAGCCGAGTCAGACAAAGAGCGGTTGATTTTGCACTCGACAGCGGACGGTGGGATGATCCCGATCTCGCTCGGGAGCTGATCAGCGGTCATCCTCCAGGTCAGTCAACGCGGACCGAGCAGCCACACCTGGCATTTGTACCATTGCCGTCGATCAACTCTCAAGGGAAAGCCGATGGGCGTGTTCGGCGCATTGCGCTCGTTGGCTATGCCCGCCCGGAGATCAAGTCCGAAGCAGTCGATGTTTATCAGGTATTGTGCGCGTCATTGGACGGAGAGGACATCGGGGCCGGCGCGTCATATTATCACCTCCGGCTGTTCGATTACGGACCCGAAACGGACAAGGTTTGGTCACAACTTGTGCGCTGCAGTCGAGTGTGGCACTCCGTAACTCCTGTCGCCCTTGCCGGCGGCTTTAAGGTTCCAAAGCACTCGGCAGACGGCAGGCGCGAACTGACGAGCAATGAACGACGCCTTCGCCAACTCGCGGAATGGACTGCGTTGCTCCGCTCCAGCCTGAAACACATCGGCCTGCCAGGGGAATTGGTGGACGCGTGCGCGATCATGCTCACGCCATCGCCGCTCCTTCCAAACACCAGTCGCGCCGAGCGCTACCGGACTCCAGGAGAATGGGCTGTGCTCACCCATGCTCGTATCGAATTCAGTGAACCCATTAGAGGACCGCTCATCGTCGGTGACCGACGCTACCAGGGCTACGGCCTCTTCCTTCCGCACTGATGCCGCTGCTGCATACGCGCTACGCACGGACTGCGAAAAGATCGTCCTGCGTGGTTCTTGCTGAGGCGCCTTCCCCCAATCACCAAATTGATGGCATGATGGAGTCATGCCGAAGTCCCCAACCGGCTTCTCGCTGGCGATCGAGTATTTCCGCGAAGAGGATGGCCGCTGGCTGGCCGACATCGCGGCGCTACCGGGTGTGACGGCATACGGACGGACCCGAAAGCAGGCGACGGCGGCCGTGCAGGCGCTGGCGTTGCGATTAATCGCAGATCGGTTGGAGCATGGCGAAACCGTGCCGGGCCCGATGAACGTTTCCTTTATTGCCGCCTAAGAACTCATCCCAGACCTGGCCCTCTACTAAGGCGAAGCAGGCGTTGGCCGCGTTGCTCCGCATCGGCTGGGCCATCAAGCGCCATAGCGGCACGTCGCACCGCATCCTGGCGCGACCCGGTTGGCCGAACGTTTTGTTCGCTTACCACGACAGGGTCACGCTTGGCCCCACGGCGATGAAGGTACTTGCCAAGAAGACCGGACTGACGCCGGCGGATCTGTAATTGATGGAAATGGCTTCGGATGGCACTGGGGAATCGCACCGGTCAAAACGCCAGGAAACGCCGTTACTCCATTTACTCCATTAAGGACGGCGCCGAAAAACGGGCACGAGGAATCAGTGAGTTAGATGGCCAAGAAACAACGCCCTGGACGTATAAGTCTTTTATTTTACAAACAGGGGGTTAATTTCGCATAAGCTGGACGTCGCGGGTTCTCACCCCGTCTCCCGCTCCATAATTAATTGTAAATGAATGAGTTATGCAGGCTTCAAGAAACACCCAAAACCTTTCACTATTTTGGCACTACGTTAAGCACCGTCACGAAGCCTTCCGCTTTTCCAGCGGCACGACCTTCCGGCGATAGACTTCGGCGCGCACCCGAAACGACCCACCAGTACTTTCCAAGAATGACCCAGGCAACCTGTAGCTGAGCCAACGGCCATACTTTCCGGGGAGATTGGCAGCATTGAGAAGCCGTCGGCAGTTTTCGGCTACAGTGTTGATTTCGCACTGAGCCGGAGGTTTGCGCCCTGGAGAGGAGTGATATTCCTCTCCGGGGCAGGAGCTTCTGGGAGTCGTTACCTCCCATGGGCCTTCCCGAGAATCCTACAGGTCATCCCGGAAATCAAGAGGCGGGTCGGCGTAAGGCATCGGCACGCCGGCCGCGAACGCGGCGCTGTCTGGTCAAAGGGTGCGAGCAGCGTTTTCCTCCCCGACAGGCGTCCCAGCGCTACTGTAGCGAGAGCTGCCGGAAGACGGCGCGAGAATGGTCGCGGTGGAGAGCGCAGCAACGCTACCGGGCGATGACGGCGGGCAAGCAGAAACGCAACGGCCAAAGTCAGCGCTACCGGGAGCGGGTGCGCAGCCGGGACCGGCCAGAAAAAGAGGCGGCTGGCGAGGCCGCGAGGGTAATCACTGAGAAGTTTTTTCGATGGCTGCTGCGACCGGCCAGGTTGCTGCCAGGGATACCGGCACCAGCGGCGAAGTCCGTTGCAACGCTTCTGTTCCCCGATGTGCCGGCGCGCGATGGAGCGCGTCCAGCAGCGGGAGCGGCGCTGGAAGCAGAGGCGTGAGTTAATCCCGGCATATTGATCGACTGCCGGCACTGGCCCTACATTCAGCTTTCGCATGCAACTGGAGTTTCATCAACTCGACCGCCGGTTGGAACATCTCCGCGCGGGGAATCCGGATCGGCAACAGCGGCTGGTGGCATCGCTTGCCACCAGCGGACAGCAATCCCCCATCGTGGTGGTGGAGAGCGCCGGACGCTTCCTGGTGATCGACGGCTGCAAACGCATCGCGGCACTCCAGAAGTTGGGACGTGACACGGTCGAGGCAACCGTCTGGGCGATGAGCGAGGCCGAAGCCCTGCTGCTGGACCGAACGTTACGTTTCAGCAACCAGGAGACGGCACTGGAGCAAGGCTGGCTGTTGCGTGAGATGGAACAGCGTCATGGCTACTTGCTCCAGGAGTTGGCGCGCCGCTTCGACCGCAGCGTGAGTTGGGTGTCGCGTCGTCTGGCTCTGGTCGATCTTCTACCAGAAGCGATCCAGCAGCAGGTCCGTGAAGGAACGATCACGGCGCAACTGGCAATGAAGTATCTGGTGCCAGTGGCACGCGTCAATGTCGAAGACTGCGAGCGTATGGCCGCCGCTTTTGCCGCGCATCATTGGAACACGCGAGAAGCCGGGCAACTGTACTCGGCTTGGCGCGGTGGCTCACGCGTGGTGCGCGCGCGCATTCTTGCCGCGCCGGAACTGTTTCTGAAAACACAGCGGCAACCGCCAGCACCGGTGTTGGCCCAAGCTGCCGCCACACAAGCAGCGGCGTTGGAGCGAGATCTGGAGATGGCTGTAGCCATCATCGAACGCGCCAGCCGTCGGCTCCCCGAAGCCCTGGCGGAGATGAACGGCAAGCAACTGGACCAGGTGCAACACAAAATCGGGCAAGCGAGCCGGCAGTTGGAGCGGATGGTACAGCGAATGGAAAAGGAGCAAGCAGAAACACATGCTGAGTCAGGAACAGCGAACGGCGATTCTGGAAATGCACCGGCAGGGAGTGAGCAAACGCGAGATCACTCGTGTGTTGAAGTTGTCGCGGCACAGCGTACGCAAAGTGCTGCGCTCGAACTCCACCTCTGTTCCACCCATCTTCCGGCAGGAGAAGGCAGAACCACACCGGCAGCAGATCCTCGATCTGTTGAGCCAGTGCAAGGGGAACCTGGTGCGGGTCCATGAGGAACTGGCGGCCAGTGGGGCACGGCTCTCGTATGCGGCGCTGACCGCCTTCTGCCGCCGTCAGGGGATCGGTCAGAAGCCCATCGTGCCCGCGGGTCGTTATCACTTCGATCCCGGCGAGTAATCGGAAGCTTCCGATTACACACCTAATCGTAAGGACTTCGTAATGGTGAGGAAAGCCGCCCGCCAGCCTCTTTGGGTGGGAGGACGGGCGGCGTGAGCTTTCCATTATGGGAGAGCGCTTCTCACAGCGAGTCCAGCCACTTCAATAGGTCCGGATCCTGTTTCCACCGCGGCGGTTTAGAGGGTTTGGTCGCTGGATCGACCTGCTCGAGTGCTTTGCGTTTCGTTTCGAGATTAGCTCGTGCGTACAGGTTGGTCGTGTCCAGTCGAGCGTGTCCGAGCCAATTTCGGATGACGGTCACATCGACGCCCGCGGCAACCAACTGGACTCCAACGCTGTGTCGAAACGTGTGTGGGCCGACGCGTTTTCTCACGAGCGATGGTACCTCTTGGGCTGCTGCCTGAATATATTGCTTGAGTTTGAATCGTACACCTGCCGCACTGAGCGGCCGGCCATAGCAATTCACAAAGATTGGCTGATCGTCCCGACGGGGCCGGCGCCTCAGCAATGCTTTAAGCAGATCCACCGTTTCCGGCCACAACGGACAGACTCGGCTTTTCCTGCCTTTTCCAAAGAACTCCACCTGGGCAGGCGACTCGAACCGGATTGCCTGAGGACACACATTCAGCGCTTCCTGGATGCGAGATCCCGTGTTGTAGAGGAATCCGAGTAAAGCATGATCCCGCTGTCCTTGGGGATTCGACCGGTCGGGCTGCCGGAGGATCGCGGTGATTTCCTCTGCGTCCAGATAACACATGGCGGGCCGGTTCCTCTTCTTTACCGGGATGCGCGCAATCTCGCCGCACTGCGCCACCGCCAATGGTTCGCGACGCGCGACAAAGGCGAAGAAGCTGTGGATGGCAGCCAAGCGACAGTTGCGGGTGCCGATGGACACTTTCCTTTCATTTTCCAGGTGTTGTAAGAACGCGAGTACTTCGGCGGCTTCCAGGTCGGACAGCGACAGTGCGGTGATCTCTCGACGTTTGCGCTCAGAGACGAAACACAGCAACAGCTTCCATGTGTCGCGATATGACAACACAGTGTGACGGGACAGATTTCGCTGTTGTCCCATCCATTCGTGGAAGAACGCATGCAGCAGCTTTGCGAGGGAACACGGTTTCATAGCGACTCTCCCGTTGTCTGCAGCGTTGCCGCGCCGTTCTTCCGAAAGCGTTCGCTCGCCTCGTGCAGCAGCTCTGGTGTGATGTTCAGGTAGACGAGCGTTGATGCGATGTCTTTATGCCCGAGGTAGGTCGCCAGGTGAGGCAGCTTCGATTGCGGGTTAATGCCTTCTCTGTACCATTCGCGCATACGGTGGCCAACCATGGTGTGACGAAGATCATGGATTCTCGGCCCGATCCGGCCAGTGGCCGGCTTAACACCAGCACGGCGCAATACGTCGACCAAGAGGATGCTCAATCCACCGTACGAGTAGCGCCGTCCGAACTTTTGATTCCAGAACAAGCCGCTATCCGCGGTCGTAGGCGCTCCGGCTTGCTCGCGGGCCGCAAGGTAATTCTTGAGGGCTGCGATCACCTCCGCGGCCAGTGGGAGTCGACGATGTTTGAAGAATTTCGTCTCCCGAATCTCGATCATGCCGTCCTGCAGGTTTACGTCTGCCAATGTGAGACGGACGATCTCGCCCAATCGCAGCCCCGCGCAATAGGCAAGGACCACCATGGTATAGAGACTGAGCGGCCGCAGCGGCGCCTTTGGAGATGGGAACGCGAGCGCTGCCTTTAAGAGCCGTTGTATTTCCTCGTCGGAGTACACGTAGGGTCGCCTCAGCTCGCGGCGCACTGGCTCGCACATCTCCATACTCATCGGGAAGGTTGTGGCGGCAGGATCGACCCGATGCATCGCTTTCGACAGCAGTTGTCCCACTCTCTTCGCCTCCCACAGACGGTTTGGGGAGGGATCGCTTTGAGCCCACGCTTCAATCAGCTGATTCAACGCCTTGCCGGCTAATTCGGCTCGGCTCTGCAGGAAGCGATCGAAGCGCAGCAGCATCCTTTCGTTGACGTCGTAGCGATAGCCGAGCGAGCGCATCAGCCCGACGTGCTCTCCCATCATTTTTCCGAGGAAGCTTCCAAACCGCGGCACAGCGCATAGTTCCCGCAACGCCGCCTCGGTATCGTCGCTGACTAGCGCGCGCACAATCGGTGTCGTACGCGGCCCATAGCGGCGATGCGACTCAGCAAACGGATTCGTTGAGATCACGCCCTGTGCCTGCGACCATTCCAGGAAGCGCTCCACAAGCCGAGCCCGATGGCAGACCATGTGAAGAGGCCACATCTGCCGCTTTTCCCGGAGCCATTTCTGCAGGTTCGATACCGACACCGACGTATCGGTGGAGCATTCGATGACAAACGATTGAAAAGCACGCAGGATATGGCAGTAGATTCTGCCTGTTTCTGGATGCCGAAAAGACTGATTACGCAGAAAGTGGCCGACAGAGTCCGCGGCGGCCGAGGATGAGCGAGTCATCGCAACACCTCCTTCGGGATGCTCAAGCCGACGGCGCGTAGATCCTCCGTCGCCAGCTTCAGATACACCGCGGTGGATTCCGCGGATTTATGTCCCAGGACATCACCAATGATCTTGAGGGGCACGGCGGCGCGCAGCAGACTGACCGCTCGTGCATGGCGAAAGGCGTGAGGGCCCTTCCTGCCAAGAGGAGTGATGCCGGCCATCTTCAGACGAGCACCGATGACACAATTAAGGATCGACCCGCTTTTATATGCCCGATAGGGCGCCCGGACCTGTAGAAACAGCTCTCGATGCTCGCTCTCCGGTCGAGCCTTTGCCAAATAGCTCAGTACTGCTTCACCGGGTTCGCGCAGCAAGGGCAGTTCGGAATCTGCCCCCGTCTTCGAGTGCCGCACGCGAAGGACATCTTTCTTCCAGTCAATGTCCTCCAAACGTAGCGCGACGATTTCGCCGGCGCGCAGACCGTAAGTGGCCAGCAGCATCAAGAAGGCGTAATCCCGTCGGCCAATCGGCGAGCAGTCTCGACGAGTCACTTCCAGGACGGCCTGAACTTCCTCGGGACGCAGTGCCGAAGGAACTTGCTCGTCGTCATAGATCCGTGGTCCGAGCACAGTGCTGCTCAGATCGACAACAGTTCGTCCGCTGCCGTGCAGATACCGCAAGAAGCTTCGAAGGCACACCGTGTAGCCCTCGATAGTTCGCCGTCCCAAACCCCTGCAACGCTGCTGCAGGCACGCATCGATGTCGCGAACCCCGAGCTGCGCAAGGCTCTCGTGATCGCCACGCGGGCCTAGCTCAGTCAGGAATTGCAGGGCGTGTGTTGTCCGCGTCGACCGTGTTACTGATGCCAGCCCACGCAGCTCCCGCATCCAGGTGTCATATCCCTGCACCAGCTCGCGGTGAAATGCCTCGCTCGCCGTTACTGAGGTGGCTATGACGGGCCAATGTCCGTGCACCAGCCGCAAGAACACGTTCATGGCAGTTCTGTAGCGGCGACGCCATTCGAAAATATTACGCGGATCCCTTCGGTGCCGCCTACGCCAACTTCGAAGCTCCCATCGCAAGAAGTCCTCGCACTCCAGCTCATGGGCCGCCTCGACGGCGATACATTTTCTCTCAAGGTAATCCACAAACCGCTGCGCAAGCCACAAGTAGCGACGCTGAATCGCCGCGGCATAACGGGCAGTTCTTAGGTGACTTTCGAATTCCTCCAATCGCGACGCAGTCGAAGACGATTCAATTGACATGAGCACCTCCTCGGAAGCCGAGGATCGCACATGCCCCCTTAATGGGAAGCGACAATCGTATTAAAGTGCGGTAAATCCGCCCGGAGCGGGCCGCCTTCTCATTACGGAGTCCTTACGATTAGGTGTGGAGCTACAGCACGACACCTCGCCGCACACCGTCGAGATTGGAGGCGCAAAGTACAAGGCACAGACTGCCTCGGCCGTACTGTGCTACTCGCACCTGCTGTTTTTTCAGATCAGCCCAACGTTCCAGCGCTTCGACTGCAAGCTCTTTCTCACCGAAGCGCTGCGCTATTTCGGCGGTGCGGCACAGCGGGTGATGATCGACAACACGCACGTCGTGGTATTGCGCGGCACTGGCAGCGAGATGATTCCCGTGCCCGAGATGGAGGCCTTTGGAGAACGGTTCGGGTTCCGCTTCGTGGCGCACGAGAAAGGCGACGCTAATCGTTCAGCACGCGTGGAACGCCCATTTTCGTTCCTCGAAAACAACTTCCTCGCCGGGCGTGCGTTCGCCACCTGGGACGATCTCAATCAACAGGCGAGGCAGTGGTGCGACCGCGTCAATGCAACCTATAAGAAACACATCCACGCCATACCGCGGGAACTGTTCGTCGTCGAGCGGCTGCATCTGAAACCGCTGCCTCAATGGATTCCCGAAGTGTACCGGGTGCATCCGCGCACCGTGGATATAGAAGGATACGTCGCGCTGCATTCCAATCGCTATTCTGTTCCGGTCTCCTGGATCGGACGGCGCGTGGAGGTGCGCGAAACCAAAAACAAGGTCGAGATCGAACTCGATGCGCGTCACGCACGGCCGAGCCGTTACCACGCAGCCCCATCGGATCACCCTGGCCGAACATAAGCCGCCACGAGGGGAAGGCGTCAAGCGCGGTGACCCGCACCCGGAAGAACAGGCGATTCTCGCCGCCACGCCGGAACTGGCAACGTATGTGACCGCGCTGAAGCAGAAAGGCCGCAAGGTGGTGGCGCTTGCCCTGCGGCAACTGCCGCGCCTGATCAAAGACTATCCGCGCCAGCCGTTGTTGGCTGCGGTGGAGGAAGCCGCCCGCTATGGGCTCTACGATTTCGACCGGCTGGAGCGGATGATCTTGCGTCGTGTCGCGCGTGACTACTTCTTGTTGGAAACGGAACCTCACACCGATGACTGAAGAGCTGGAACAACTGTGGAAGAATCTCAAGCTGCGGCACATGCTGGGCGTCTATGACGAGCAGTTGCGCGCCGCCGAGAAGGCGCAGGTCTCCTACACGGAGTTCATCGCCGGATTGCTGCGCGCGCAGTGGCACCACCGCCAGGACAGTGCGCTCGAATGGCGCATCAAGAGAGCGAACATGCCCGAGCGCTGGTCGCTGGAGACGTTTCCTTACGCGCGCCAGCCCGGTGTGAACCGCAAGCAGATCCGCGCCTTCGCCGAACTGGACTTCGTTGCCAAGCATGAGAATCTCGTGTTCGTGGGTCCGACAAACGTGGGCAAGACCGGCTTGGCCTGCGGGCTGCTGCTGAAGGCGATCGAGAACGGGCAACGCTGCCAGTTCCTCCGCGCTCAGGATCTGTTCGATGAAATGTACGCCTCGATCGCCGACCGCTCCTCGCGCCAACTGCTCAACCGGTTGGCCCGCCTGGACGTCTTATTGATCGATGAGTTTGGCTATTTAAATCTTAAACCCGAACAATCGAACATCTTTTTCAAGCTGATGGAGGAGCGCTATCACCGGCACTCCACCATCATTACAACAAACCTCGTCTATGACGAGTGGCACAACTTCCTGGGCAACAAGCCGATGGTGGAGGCGCTGTTGAGTCGCGTGCGGCACTACTGCCACACGGTGGCGATTCAGGGCCCGTCGTTGCGCGATCCGCAAGGTTGAGACTCATGGAGCAAAACGAGTATGTCCGCCGGCTGCTGGAAGCCTACAGCACGACTCCAGGCACTTGCGGCGTGGTGCGCCGTGCCGACCGCTTGTTGGCGGCGCAGCTACATGAACGTGGCGTGCCGGTTGAGACCGTGGAAAACGCGTTGACTCTCGCCGCTACGCGTCGGCTGATGCGGCCCGCGGACGCGCCGCCACTCGGCACGGTCCGCTCGCTGGCGTACTTCGTGCCGGTCATTGATGAGGTGCTGGATCTGAAGGCCGGTCAAGACTATTACCGCTATCTGCGCAGCAAACTCCCGCGCCTCACACCCAATCAGCGTTGAAACGATCTCCGCCCCACCCAACGCGCCTCCGGCGCGGATGATATTGACCCATGCCATCCCTACTCTACACACGCCTCAGGCGTAGATGATGCTGCGTGTCCCCCCAACTTCTTATGCGTTCCTAGTCGTGTTCCCAGTGGGGGTCACTCTAACCAAGCGCTACAGGGTAACTTCTGCCAAGCGCCGAAGGCGATAGATGGAATCTTCCAACTTCTTGGCGGCGACACCCTTCTGCTGGATGTTGCTCTTCGTGTAAACATTAAGAGATACGCCGATGCCGTGACCCCGCTGATCCGCAGAAGCTTTCGGATCGACCTTCGCACCGTGGCTCAAACTTGCGTTTGTGCGACGCATCACTTTGAAGTCAACCCAACCGGAGATCGACCTTCTCCAGATATGCGGCTGCTGTTTCGCGGCGGACTCCTGTTGCTTTCTCGCATCGCGCAATGACCAACCCAACAGGCCCAGTGCGGTGATCTGTTTCTGCTTTTCTTCGTTCAAGACATTGCTCACAGTTGCGGAGGGCATCCTGCCGCCCGGTTCAATGTCCGAAGTGCCTTTCCTATTGACGGTTTTCAGGTTACCATCATTGGCCGGTTTTGGGTGACCGCCGAGGGAAAACTGAAATCGAGTCCCATCCGATTTCCAATAGCGGGTGGAGATTTCCGGAAAGGTCCCTCCCAAGATTCCGGATCGGACTTCTGAAGTGCCCAACCCAAATGGCAACTGGGGGGCGAGTTCATCGGGAAGGATTTCGAAAAGGTATTGGGCAGAAAAACCCGACTCGCGGCCTCTTCGGTCAGTCTGGTCCGAAGCGCCGAGGGACGAAAAAGCGGGAAAGCGTTCGCCGCCCAAATTGGCCCTAAGGAATTGATGTGCGCAGGAAATGAAAATCTTGAGTACCGTCTGCCATTCTCACTCAACAGGGATAATGGGTGGATCAGGCTCGCTCCGATAAGTTAAGTAATCGTAGTCCCAGCGGTCGGTATTTCGGATGTCTTCAAGCGAGAAGCGGTTTTCGGGTACGAGGCTTGCGTCATCGACGACAAGACCCTGGCATTCATTCAACGCTGTTCTGACTTGTTCGACCAAAGATATTGCGTCCGTCTTCGACTTAGAATCGAGCCAAACTGTCTGGGTGCAAGTGGCGAAAAGCATTACTCTGTAATCATCTTCAGCAGGGAGTTCAGCGTCATCCGGATCCAGTCGTATGAAGAGGCCCGTAAGGAGATCACCCTTTTTCTTGAAAAGTTTTGCCAACTTCTTCCCTGCGTCTTTGCAGCGGATGTTGAACTCGTCAGGGAACGCCGGGCGCGTGTACTTTTTTGCGACGCAACGAGCAATGACGTCAGTATGATCAGAATCTAACTGCCCTGCCGGCAACCCACTTAGCAACACCTCTCGCCTCACACGACAGCGGTTGTGAATGTTGATCTCCAGCAACTGCAGTTCGTCTTGAGAACGGCTCAGCTTGACTTGAAGATTTCTGGGGTGCTTCCCGTATAGAAGGCCCTTGTCTTCCACTTCATTAGACTTCGGGATTGCGATCAGAAATTCTACGAATGGCTCAGTTTCATAGCACTCATTGAGGACATCACAATCCTGCGAAATTAGAATGATAACACATTCTTGCGGCAATGCTTCTAGGAGACCGAGCACGTGCTCAAGTGGAGCGACAAGCTCTCGACTGATGATGGATCCCTGCCGCCAAGTCGAATCCGGACGCTGTGGATGTTGTTGTTGGCTCGCCACCGCTGTCCATGTCACCCGGCTATACCAGCGTTTCTCGGTTGGCCGAAGACTCCTGCTTTCGCTTCGAACGATCTTTGTAGCCGAGTTTGCGCGCCCTATCACCGACTCCAGCAAACACAAGCGCCTCCTGCTCGATTGGGATCTTTAGGGTCTTGAATGCCTCCTCAATGAGAGCTTCGTTTGGCGTGGATTCTGAGAGCAACGAAACCAGCGTCCGGCCGCTTTCGTCGAGCGGTCTTCGGACCCAGTCCCCGATCGGCTCCGAGCACACCTGAGTCCAGCGCGAAGCCAATTGATAAGTGCGTCTCAGGCGATTTCTATTTTCTGCGTGCGGCTCAGCCGAACCTGCCTGCCAAGAGTAGATCGTAGGTCGCTGCACATCGAGTATCGCTGCAAGCTCTGAAACGTTTATTCCCAGAAGGCTTCTAATTGCTATGATCTCCTCGCGAACATCGATCACAGAGAATCGGCCTGTCGCCTTATTTGCTGGAGTGATCACAAACGAAGTCGGACCAAAACCAGTGATCTGACTCGGAACGATTGGGCTTATCGCACCCGTTCCAAGCATAAAGCCCAAGCCGACCAATGCCATTTTCGGAATGGGTCGCGCTCCCTTGGCTTCAAGCGACCTTTCCGATAGGAATCTCCACTCATCAGCGACGAAGGCACTCTCCTTGCTAGGTGACATAGAGGTAAAAGCGTATCTGTACTGTGTGGAAGTCATTTTGCTTCGCCCTGAACGGTCGTTTGACCCCATTTCTCCAATGCAAACGGTGTCGTGACAGTTCGGAAAGTCTTGTCAAGATTATCGTGTAATTGCCACGCCCTCCTCTTGATCTCTTCGCTGTCAAAGTCAAACTGCTTTTCCGCAAAGTGATCGAAGTCGAGCAGCGAGACCTGCTCATCTGGTGCAAGTGACGTTGGGTGAACTAGAGTAGATGGCAACAAGTCGGGGGGCAAAAAATTTCCATTGCTCATCTGCCAGTGTCGCAGGGCAAGAGTGCCGACGCCTGATGTTCCAACCATCTCGAATCTGGAAAACGATTTCACCATTCCCAACGAAGACGGATCGGGACCGAGTATTCCCGCAGTTATGTACTGATCAAAACGCTCGCCGTCCGCCAGCCTTATGAGGTCCACGTAGCGAAGGCCAATTCTTTCAGCAAATTCAATACACAGAATCGGGTTGATTAGTCGGACTGCTTTTTCGAGAACATTCAAAAATTCTTCGAAGTGCCGATAGTTGTTCGTATGAAGCGCAACGGCGTTTGCGGTAAGGACCACGCCAGTTCTTCCGTCGCGCGTCTGGAATTCGAAGCGATCAGAAGTACTCGACTTTGGGTCCTCCCCCGCCTCGAATTTGATCTCATGAATCTTACTCTTGGTGAACTTCGGGAAACCGGAGCGCCGAAGCGCTTCTTGAACCTCTGGAATGAACCGTTCCAGCGACATTACCGCCGCAGTCCGCACATGCATCACAACGTAAACGAGCGGAGATCGGCACAGTATAAGGGGGGTTAGGGTTCTGTCCACATCAAAACTATACAGTAAACTTTACACTCTTGCAATTAGCAATTGCTACTGTGGCGACGATAGGCCCCAGGCCAACTCAAGCTCTACTAGATCATCATTCTGTTGAAATCTGTCCAACAGTTTCATCCATCTTATACTTCCAGCGGAAGATGACGGGGTCGGCATTAATCTCGTCGTAGTAGAGGTGGATACGGTCAATCAGTTCCTGTTTGCTTGCGACTCGAATGCCGCGCAGCATGGTGCGAGCCATTTTGCTGAACATGGTCTCGACGATGTTCAGCCAACACCCATGCTTGGGCGTGAAGACAAACTCAAATCTTTGCGGGTGCAGGTTCAGGTAGGCTTTGGTTTGCTTGGAGATGTGTGCTGAGTGATTGTCGAGCAGGAGACGGATTCGGGTCTGGGCTGGATATTTACTATCCAATTGCTCCAGTAGCGCGATGAAGTCAGCGCTGGCGTGACTATCGCGGACGATCTCGATAACGCTGCCGGTGTGCAGATCCAACCCGGCCAGTAAGGAAACCGTTCCGAGCCGTATGTACTCGTAGTCGCGCAGGTGGCTCGGGTGCTGTTTGGGAACCGGTGGACGGTCCGGTGTCGTTGTTGCCAGCGCTTGAATTCCGGGCTTCTCGTCGTAGGAGATCGTGACGGTGGGCGGCTCTTTCAGTGTGCCTTCCACCAAGCCTGAATTGATGATCTCCACCTCCTTATAAACATGGAGGACTTCGATCATCTTCTTTTCGAACTCCGGATCTCGCCGCTCGACGTAGTAGCGGACTTTATGCGGTTTTACCTCGCCTTGCGTCAGAATGCAATGCACCTTGGACCGGCTTAGTTGGCTCAAACTGGGATGCCCGGCCGCGACGGCTTCCTTTCGGATGTGCCGTTGCAACAGACCGTAGGTCCACAATTCGTAGGAATAGCCGAGATCCTTCGGCTTCTGACAGGCGAGGTTTTGCACCCAGGCAATGGAATCGTCGGTAATGCGGCGGGCCTGGCCGGGCCGTGGCAGTTCTCCCATCGCGACTTCAAGACCGAACTGAAGGAACTTCCGAGCGCACAAAGCAACGGTGTGCCGGTTGACGCCATTGACTGCGGCCACGACACTGTCGCTCATTCCGCTGGCGCAGTCCAAGAGAATGGCGGCG
>DATLCW010000008.1:0-65750 GCA_035526195.1 Bryobacteraceae bacterium | reverse complement strand
GATCGTCGCGGCTATCCGACCGGGGCCAAGCCTTCGCCAGACGAACTGGCCTCTCTCCGTCTACAACATCACGATGTGCTCCCCAACTGGAACTACACTATCCAGCCGTGACTGCGATGTTGTTTTTGCGCGATCCCTAAGCCTTGTTGTCTACAAGTCGCGGTGACGACGCAGGTCGCGTATTCGGTTCCGTTCGACCCAACAACCGTAGCCGCCTCTCGACCGTTCGCGCGGCACGTTCGACGGCCAGAGACACGGCCGTATGAATGTCGTCCTGGCGCTCGCTAACCGCCACGGCCTGCGAGAGACCGGTGTCTACTCGAATCGTGCAGCACTTGTCCAAACCAATGTGTGGAACGTCAGCGTCAGCCAAGCGAACCCGAAGTCTCACGATTCGTCTTGAAAAGCGGCCCAATCCAAAATGGATACGCCGTTGCACGTACTCGCGGAGTTCCGGCGTGAGTTCAATTCCATGAGCAGTCAATTGCAGCCTCATGACGCGTTGCCTCCGTGCAGTGTCCGAAGTCCAATCATGATCGGACTAGGTCCCATCGACAAATAGGTAATTCTGCTGCGCTCTATCGTTTTAGCCGATGTATAGTTCTATCCATGGAGTGGATCAATTATCATCATCTGCTGTACTTCTGGATAGCCGCAAAGGAGGGTAGCATTGCAAGAGCCTGCGAAAAACTGACGCTCGCTCAACCCACCATCAGCGGGCAGTTGCGGCTCCTCGAAGAGGCCTTGGGCGAAAAACTGTTCATGAGGGCGGGCCGCGGACTCGCCATGACCGAAGCGGGACAGGTGGTCTTCCGCTACGCCGATGAGATATTCAATCTCGGCCGAGAGTTGCAGGATGTGCTGAAGGGTCGTCCGCGTGGCCGCCCGCTTCGCCTCTTCGTCGGAATCTCGGATATGGTTCCGAAGTTGATTGCGTATCGAGTTCTGCAGCCCGCGCTGGCGATGTCCGAGACGGTCCAGATTACCTGTGAAGAAGACTCGCCGGAACGTCTGTTGGCCGATCTGGCCGAGCACCGCCTTGACGTCGTGCTTTCGGATACGCCGATCACGTCCCTGGTCCGCGTGAAAGCGTTCAATCATCTGCTGGGAACATGCGGCGTCACCTTGTTCGCCGCGCCGCAAATAGCCATGCGTTACCGCAAAGGATTTCCCGCGTGTCTTGACGACGCCCCGTTTCTTCTCCCGACCAAGGGCTCGAGTCTCCGCAGCGCGCTGGACCAGTGGATGGACGAGCAGCAACTCCGCGTCAAGCTGGTCGGCGAGTTTGGCGAGTTTAAGGACAGCGCGTTGATGAAGACCTTCGGACAAGCCGGCGCCGGCATCTTCGCCGCCCCCAGCGCGATTGAGAAAGAAGTCCGGGAGCATTACAAGGTCGGCGTGATCGGACGTGTGGACTCGGTGACCGAACGCTTCTATGCCATTTCGGTCGAACGAAAGTTGAAACATCCCGCCGTGGTCGCTATCCGCGAAGCCGCGCGAGACCGGCTCTTTGTATAGACGGTGAATGGATGCCTCGAGTAGTTACATCGGTTTAAACGATAGATCGGATCTAAAACATCTATTATACAAATCCTGTCTTCTCACGTTAGGGTAACTGGACGGGCAAGGATCCTAGCCAGGAAAGCCATTGCCTGGAAGGAATCAAAGTGGAGTGTATATGAAAAAGCTGATGGATGGATTGCGGAAGTTTCAGCGGGAGGTATTTCCTCTTAAGAAAGAGTTGTTTGAGCGGCTAGCGAGCGGCCAGAAGCCGAGTACGCTCTTCATCACGTGCGCCGACTCACGCGTGGTGCCGGATCTGTTCACGCAGTCCGAACCTGGGGAGATCTTCGTAATTCGCAACGCCGGCAACATTGTTCCGGCCTACCGGCGGCCACCGGGTGGAGTAACGGCGACGATCGAGTTTGCAGTTGCAGTACTGGGTGTTAAGCATATCGTGATTTGCGGCCATACGGATTGCGGCGCGATGAAAGGGCTGCTTCATCCGGACACTCTGACCGAGGTGCCTGCCGTGGGGGAGTGGCTTGGCCAGGCGGAAACCACCCGCCGCGTTGTTCTCGACAACTACAAAGGCGAAGAGGAATCGATCCTAGTGAGCGCCATGATTCGCGAAAACGTCCTCGTCCAGCTTCAAAACCTACAAACTCATCCCAGTGTCCTATCGCGGTTGGCTTCAGGCGATGTAATGCTCTATGGCTGGATCTATAACATCGGAACCGGAGACGTAGAGTCGTTCGACGCCGACAAACACAGTTTTATCCGGCTTGACGGGTCTTACTCTCCGCACGCCACGCCGGTCGCGCGCTTATCGCGTGAGGCGATGTTTGCTACTTCCACGGACCGGAGACGTTAGACGATGCCTCCTACCGTAACAAAGGACCTCCTTGCGTCCATCGTTGTCTTTCTGGTCGCCCTGCCGTTGTGCATGGGCATCGCGATTGCCTCAGGCGTGCCCCCGGCGCTCGGATTGATAACTGGGGTAGTCGGCGGACTGGTGGTTGGAGCGCTGGCGGGTTCTCCTCTGCAGCAAACCTTGGAACATATCAAACCCGGATGCACCAGCCCCAAGTCCCGAAACCGGAAGAAATAACCTGTCTAGTTATTTCGAAGACACTACACTAGAAGCACCAATTGGCGATCGGATACTCGGTGCGTGATGGCTCAGTTCATCCTGCTGATCCACCTCCGTCGACTGGCGATGGCGAAATGTACAGCAGCGTTTCCGACCTCCTTCATTGGATGCAGGAAATACAACAGCCCGGGCGCGGACGGAACGCGCCTCTGAAGCAGGTTAAAATGCGCCCGGCTGAAGTCTGGCGAGGTACTTCCACACGCCTCCGGACTGTTCTGGGGGCACTATAAAGGACGCATTACTCTCTCGCACAACGGCTCGGTGAGCGGATTTCAGTCCGACGTAGTGTATTTTCCCAACGAGCGTTTAACAGTCGTTTGCCTCTGCAATCGAGGCGGCGTAGATGCTGCTTCTCTTTCACGCCGGATTGCCGACGCCTATCTGCTTCCACGGCGGTCGGAAGGTAAGATGCAGCTGACCACGAATGACGTCCCACTCCTCGTGGATTGGGCAGGCCAGTGGCAATCGCCCAATCTGGAGCGTTCCGTCTTTCATTGCGGTCACGCGATCATGATGTCGTTGAACTCGGATGGGAAGGTGGCCGGCCCAACACATTCAGACGGCTGAATGCGACGCCGGCGAAGCAAACAGAACTGTCGATCTATGCGGGCAAATTTCGGAACGATGAGCTGGGCATTGTGTGGAATTTAATGATCGCCAATGGCAAGTTGTTCATCATTACGTCCGCCGGTTGGCGGATCCCACTGGATCGGGTGGCTGAGGACTGTTTGAAGTTGGCCCTTGGGTTCTTGAGTTCGATCGCGACGACACCGGCATCAGGGGCATCGGGCTCCACCGTCAGCGAGTATGGAACCTGATGTTCCAGCGGGATCCTACGGCTGGACCGAAGGCGAATTGATAAAGCACTACCCGGCATAGAGTTCACCAGGGTGTGATCGCCTGTTAGGTCTTATCGCCGGAGGAAACGCCGCCGGGCGGCAATGCTCCGGGTCATCGCGCTGCAAGGCGGCGCTGAACCGGCAGATCTCCTTGGTTATGCCGAACGCGATCAGACCCGGCGCGAGCACGCGGTCGAACAGGCGTGCAACTTCCCGAGCGGGCTCGAGTTTCCCGCGATCATCCTCTGGAGAGCAAAGGGCCGACGCTGTTTCGTATCCCAACCGCCCTTAGCGTTGCGCTGCGCCGGCGCGGCCCATGATGGGCCAAACATCGACGATGTCATTTCCTTTGGCGATGTAATAACGGTCGTAGCAGTTGGTGCTCATGTCGAGGTTGCTGCAGTAGATTTCGACCCGGTCGCCGACCTTGATTTCGCCGCCGCCGTCGGTCCACCGCAACAAACCATATTCCGCGCCTTGCTTATCGACTTTCAGCCAGGACTGGCCTTTCACCTTGTCGGTAAGTTGGGCCATGGCTTTGTTGCCATAATCGGTGGTCACCTGGCCGGCGTGATGCTTGCTGTCCACTGTGGTGAGGACGGACATGGAGCTTTCAAAGTCGGTGTAGACGGCGTCATTGGTCTTGCCGCCGACTTCTTTATAAATGGAATCCATGAAGACATAGGAGCCGCATTCGAGCTCAGTCAGACCGAATTCATGGTCCATATTATAGGTGCCGGTGGAGCCGCCGCTGACGATCTTCACTTCCATGCCGGCCTTCTTGCTGAGGGCGACGGTTTCATTGACGCCCGCCAGGTCTTCTTGCGTTTTCCTGCGGCGCGCCTCCCAGCCCTTGGTGTGCGAAGCAAATCCCGAATACGCCATGTAGCCTTCAAAGCTGATGTGCTTGGAGGAGGCTATTTTCTGCGCCAGTTCGAGCGCCGGCCGACCGTTGGCGATGCCCTGGCGGGTCAACCCGGCAAACACCGAGACGGCCACGCGGGCCTTTACTTTGGCGGCGGCCGCGGCTTCCTCGACACGGGCGACAACGGCATGATCGTCGACGACGAACATGAAGGTGGGATCTTTCTTTGTGAGGGCGATGGCGCGCAGCAGGTTGTTGTTGCTCGCAGGCTGCTTGGTCCACAGAACGCCCTTGATGCCGCCGTTGGACATCAGTTCCGATTCGGCGATGGTGGCGGCGGTGATCCCGATCGCGCCCAGGGCTACCTGGCGCTTGGCGATGTCCACGCTCTTATGTACTTTGACGTGCGGCCGGAGATAGATGGGCGCGGTCTTGGCATAGTCCGCCATCGTTTTCAGATTCTTTTCGAACAGGTCGATGTCGACGACCATGCAGGGCGTTGGCAGCACGTCCTTGGTCATACCGCGGAAGTCCTTGCGAGCGATACGTTGTTCAAATTCGGGGTAGGGAAACTTGGGGTTGGCGCGGGCGACGCTCGAAACCAACAACGCGCTGGCGCTGGCGGCGAAAAACTGGCGGCGTGAAGTCATGGCGGCGATCTCCTGGAGGTAGATTAACGTTCTGCCGGACGTGGGTATTACTGAGAGCATATCGCGGAACATGGCATGGGGACAAGCCGGGTGGCCCGTCCCGATAACGGAGACTTCCGTCAACAGATCGATAATGCCAAGATCAGTGTTAAGAGTAAACAAGGTTCCATTGGCAAGCGTGGCCACGTCCCAAACGAACGGCAGATTGTCCGGAAACCCGCTTCCACCTCCCCCCCGGGCATCGGATTCTGCAAGCGCCCCATCGCGCGAGCCAGCGCAGTACCCGTCAATGGGCGCAAGACATCCACGCCTTCAGCTTAGCGCCAGCGGGCCCGTGCCATGACGGGAAGAAGAACGATAAGCTACGAACTACAATGGAGATGATTCTGAAAGGAAACGGATGGACTTAGTCCCGCGCTTCGAGGAGCTTTCCCGCCAGGCAGCAGCCTTTACAGACGCTTCGCACGCTCCGAATACCCGCCGCGCTTACGAATCCGATTGGCGCCATTTTTCGCAATGGTGCCGTGAGGCTGGATTCGGGGATTATCCCGCAGCGCCGGAAACGGTGGGTCTTTACCTCACACACCTCGCGGCGGAGTGCCGGGTTTCCACTGTAACCCGGCGGCTGGCGGCAATCGGACAGGTGCACCGGGCCGCGGGAGGAGAATCGCCAGCCGAACATTCCGTCGTTCGTAACCTGATGCGGGGAATCCGGCGCACCTTAGGCACCTCTCCGGCCATGAAACGGCCCTTGCTGGTGGATGATGTGAAAGCCATGGCGATGACAGCGCCCGCGACCCTGCCCGGACTTCGCGACCGCGCTTTGTTGCTGCTTGGATTTGCGGGAGGCTTCCGGCGCTCGGAGCTGGTCGCGCTGGAGATCGCCGATCTGGAAGAAAACCGGGAAGGAATGGTGATCCGGATCCGGCGGAGTAAAACGGACCAGGAGGGCGAAGGGCGGAAAGTGGGGATACCTCGGGGGAAGGAAGAGGCGACGTGTCCCGTGTATGCCGTGCGGCACTGGACCGGCCAGGCGCAGCTCGATCAGGGGCCGTTGTTCCGGCCGGTCAACCGGCAGGGAGTGGTGCTCCCGCGAAGACTGTCGGGAGAAGCGGTGGCGCTGATCGTCAAACGGTATGCGAAGAAGCTGGGGTATGACGCGAACCTGTTTGCCGGGCACAGCCTGCGGGCGGGGCTGGCGACATCGGCGGCGATGGCGGGGAAGTCCGAGCGGGTGATTATGAACCAGACCGGTCACCGGTCCGTGGCTATGGTGCGCCGCTATGTACGTGACGGCAATCTCTTTCGAGACAACGCCGCGGAGGGGCTTGGGCTGTGAATGGCTTTTCCCTGTAGATAGTCGCTTTTTTCTGTCTGAAGGTTCTGACGCAGCGATCTTGGGCCACGCGGCACCAAAGGAGACATCGCCGTTCTTCGCTCCTGCCCCACAGCTATGAGTCTTACGGCACGGTGAATGCGATCAGCTCCGCCGGGAGATTGGACCCACCCGCGGCAATCACGATGTACTGCTTCCCATTGGCCAGGTACGTTAACGGTGACCCAGTTGCGTTTGCCGGCATGGGCACTTCCGAGACGAGTTGGCCGGTTGCTTTGTCGTACGCTCGCAGCTTCGGGTCGCGTGTGCCGTGATCGGCTTCTATATGACCATCGACGGTCCGTTCCCGCTCGACTGGCCCCTCCTGCGCTGTAAAGAGCAGCGTCTTCGTCAGGAGGACGAAGGTGCGCAATGGCCAGCCGAGTGAGGGCAACTTCAAGTGCCGCAGCTGGGCATGATCACGCGGTCCTTCACCGCTTGCCACAACCCAGGAGTGCGTCCCTGTGCGTAGATCGATAGCTGTTATGCGTCCGAATGGCGGTTTGAATAGCGGCAGACCTTCCGGTCCGCTCAGTGCAGTTCGTGAACCGCGGAATCGATCGCTCGTCGTCGCCCTTCCTGGCGGTCCTGCCTCTGGTCGCTCCAGCAGAGTGATGACTGTCGGACGCGTCACCGATGGGATGTACAACTTCTGCGTTTCGGGATCGAATGCAGCCCCTGCCCAGCTTGCGCCACCTTGCGATCCGGGTAGCGACACGGTCCCTTGGAAGGACGGTGGAGTGAACAGCGGGCCCACACGGTACTTGCTCAAAATCGCTTCGGCTTGCTTCCGCAACTCCGGCGTGAAATCGATAAGATCCTCGTTGGAAACAACGCCTTGGCGGTCGAAAGGGGGCGGCCGGGTAGGCATTGGCTGTGTTGGCGAGGTCTGTTCGTGAGGCGCGTCTGAATCTGGAACTGGCTTTTCGATGATCGGCCACACTGGTTTGCCGGTGATCCGATCCAGTACAAAGCAAAAGCCCTGCTTCGTGACTTGAATCAAGGCTTTGACAAATGTTCCTTCTACATTGAGGTCGGCAAGCATCGGAGCCGCTGGAGGGTCGTAATCCCAGATGTCATGGTGGGAGGTCTGGAAGTGCCAGACGCGTTCGCCCGTTCTGGCATTCAGGCAGACAACACTTGACCCGAACAAGTTGTTGCCGGGCCGATCGCCACCGTAATAATCGTTAGCGGGCGTGCTGAACGGGAGGTAAACGAATCCCAGTGTTTCATCTGCCGCGAGCGGAGGCCACGCACTCACGCCGCGAGGAGATCCCGATGAACCCGCTTTCCACGTATCACTCCCGAAACTGTTGCCGCGGGCAACCGAGGCAAACGTCCAAAGGCGTTTGCCGGTTCGGACATCAAACCCCTGAACGTCGCCAGCAGGCAGATCGGAGCTCGGCCCAACTTGTCCATCACCGAGGGCCGTTCCTACGGCGACTACGCCGCGACATACGACTGGTGGCGACGAAACAGAGATCTTCCGCCGATTCGCCGGCTTTGGAAGACCGTCGAGGAGGTCTATGCGACCGCCATTTCCAAAGGCTGATACCGGCTTGCCCGTTTTGGCATCGAGCGCGATTAGAAAACTGTCTGACGTGCCGAAGAGAATTCGCGCGTCCTCTCTGTCCTCCCAGTAAGCAACACCCCGGTGAACGAAGCCATAGACCGGCGGATACCCGCTCGTGTAACTCTTCGGGTCGTACGTCCATATCGTTCGGCCCGTCATCCCATCGATCGCGGCAACTTGACCGAGCGAAGTGCTGGTGAACAGAATGCCATTGACCGCAAGCGGTGTGGCTTCAAACAGCCATGGACGCAGCTTCTGTGTGCGCTGAATTGGTGCGTCAATGGATTCCCACCGCCACGCAACCCTCAATCGTCCAGCGTTGCGTGCGTCGATCCTCTCCAGCGGTGAGTACTTGGTGCCACCCGTGTCGCCGCCATACTGCCTCCAATCCGCACTCCACGCCAGAGCCGCAGTCAAGGAGGCGAGCACACATGCGTGCATCATGCTTCGCCGGATTATAGCGAATTCAGGTCTGCGCTCTCTGGGGCCAGTGGGATTCCCAGCGCTTGCGTATCATCAAAGTTCATGTGGTCCGCAGCCAGATTCACGGTGCTCCTGTTCTCCATCTGTTCCGCGGCATTCCCGTCATTCTGCGATACCGGCGGGACGGTGCTGGACCCCTCGGGCGCTCCCATTCCCGAAGTCGCGCTGTCCCTCTACACGACCTCGCGCACCGCCATGGGCTCGGCGCGTTCCGGAGCCGATGGCGCCTTCTCCTTCGGCTCTATTCCTTGCGGCTCCTACGTTCTTTCCGCCCGCCATTCCGGTTTCGCCGAAACCAGGCTTCCCGTTCGTCTCGATTCCGCCCGCCGCATTCCGCTCTCCGTCTTCTTAAGCCTGGTTCCGGTGGAGGAGCAGATCACCGTCACCGCCGAAGCCGGTGCAATCGAGAAAGCGGAATCGATTGACCAGCGCATGACTCTGGTTTCCAGAAGCGCGTTGGCCGAGCGGGCGAAGACGGTCCTCACCGAATCGGCTCGCCACGAAGTGGGAGTGAATGAGCAGCGTACGGCCCCGGCCATGGGCTCCTTTGTAGTCAGAGGACTCACGGGGAAGAACGTTTCTGTCTACCGCGATGGATTCCGCCACACCACAGCGGTGCAGCGGGGCGGCGTCAGCACGTTTCAAAACCTGGTGGATCCGGCATTCCTCGATTCGGTGGAGTTTGTGCGCGGATCCAACAGTGCGCAATATGGCTCGGACTCAGTGGGCGGAACCGTCAATCTGCTTTCCACCTTCCCGCTGGATCAAAGCCGCCGGATTACCGGGGAAGCGGCTCCGGCGATCGATTCCGCCGCGGCATCGTTCGGCAGCCATTTGCTGCTGGGCATCAACGCTTCCCGCTTCCATGTGGTCACCACGCTGGCCGGGCGCCGCATCAACACGGCCCGCGCTGCTCAGCGCCTGGACAGCCATTCCGCGGTCAGCCGGTTTCTCGGGCTGCCTGCCCATGTGCTCGGAGACCGGTTGCCCGATACCGCGTTTACTCAATATGGCGGGTCTATCCATGGCCAGATGCGCCCCTCAAGCCAGCAGGCGATTGTCCTGCACTACGAGCGTGGGCAGCAGGATGGAGCCAAACGCTACGATCAGCTTCTCGGCGGGGATGGCAATTTAATCGCGGACCTGCGCAACCTGATGCTCGATTTCGGCTATGTGCGCTACCAGCGGTATTCTTGGGGTGTTCTCGATCAACTTTCCTTCGGCGCATCCTACAATGCGCAGCGTGAGCAGCGCGTGAACCAGGGAGGGCAGGGAAACCCGCTCGCTGCTATTTCCCATCAGTATGAACGGCTGGCCGCCTGGGGATTCAATTTCCTCGGGGAGAAGAGGATGTCCCGGCATGATCTGGCCGCCGGCGGGGAAGGATATCTAGAGCGGGTGGCGGCGCCGTCGTTCACCTATAACCCTGTGAATGGCACAACGGTGAGTGCGCGGGGCCGCGTTCCCGATGGGGCGCGCTACCTCACTCATGGAGTTTATGTGCAAGACGTATGGCGTCCCGCGCCGCGCATTCGCATCAGCGGCTCGTTGCGGTTCGGCGGTGCGAGCTACCGCTCCGGGCGCACGCTTCCTATTGATTCCCTGGCGGCCAATGCTCTCACGGGACGCATTGGCGCAAGCGTGCGTCTGGCGGGGCCGCTGTTTGCGCATGGGCGCTATAGCCGCGGATTCCGGGCTCCGAATATTACCGACCTCGGTACGCTCGGGCTGCAGGGAAACGGCGCGTTTGAAACGAATCCGAATGATGTGATGCGCCGCGAGGCTACCATTGGCGACCGCGCGGATGATCGTGCCCAACCCACTGGGAGAGCAGTGGAGCGGCTGCGACCGGAAACCAGCGGCAACTATGACGCGGGCCTGACCATGCGGCACCGCCGCGTGCGGGTGGAACTCACGGCGTTTTGGATGAACCTGGGCAATACGATCGTGTCGCAGACGCTGCTGCTGCCGCAGGGTGTCGTGGGCCAGATGCTTGGCGATCAGGTGATTTCGCGGCAGCTGCCTTCGGGGGCTGTGTTCGTCCCCTTGTCGGCGGGTCCGGTGCTGGTTCGAGGGAACTATTTCGGAGCGCGCATGCGGGGCGTGGAACACTCCTTGCGGATTCCTATCACGTCGCGGCTGACGTTCAATGAAAATGTGACCTGGATTCAGGCGTGGGATGAGCGTACGGAGCTGCCTCCGGATATCGAGCCGGGCGTTCCCCCACTCACGGGGAATCCCAGCTTTCTCTATACCCGGCGGCGCTTCTGGGTGGAGCCTTATGGGGTTGTGGCCGGGCGGCAGGATCGGCTTTCTTCTCTTGCCTTGGGGGACCGGCGCATTGGGGCGGCCCGCTCCCGCGCCAATATCGCCAGTTTCTTTAATAATGGAGCTCGCGCGCATGGGCTGGTTTCCGGCGGTCTGTTGACGCCTACCGGCGAAACGCTGGAGCAGGTGCAGAACCGGGTGCTGGGCACGGCCGCGTCCGCTCCTTTGTTTACGGCAATTCCGGGTTATGGGCTTGTGGGTGTGAGGGCGGGGGTGCCGGTGGGGGAGAACGGGGATCTGTTCGTGGATTTATCGAATGTGGCGGATAAGACGTTTCGTGGGATTGGATGGGGGATTGCCGGTACCGGCCGGTCGATGGCGGTCCGCTACCGGGTGCGGTTTTGAGGAAGCGATTTCCGCCGATGTCCGGCGTCAATTACTTTTCCCGGTGAAAAGAGAAAGGAGCGGCATGAACTTGACTATTGATCTTCCAGACGATTAGAAGACAAGTCCCCGCGCGCAACAGTGGAGCTGCCAGAGCAGCCGTTCGAGACGGGCTACGGCATGTGGGCGAAGTATAGCCCCGCCCCTTCCGCCGAGAAGATCGACGAGAACCGGCGCGAGATGCTCCGCAACTTTGATTGATCGCCGGTGTCGCCGATACCCACGCCGCGGTGTGGCTGCTCTACGCGACCCCGGCTTTCGGTGTTTTCCCGTCAGCCTGGCCAAAGTTGTTTAGACCTGCATTATTGGAACGCGGATTCCGGCAGCGGCTTGCAGGATATTTCCGTCCCCCGTCGCAATCGGCAGGTTTCGCCGCCTTGCTAGTTCGAGATAGGCCGCATCGTATGTGGTGAGCTGGTAACGCTCGGCAAGAATAAGCACCTCAGTAAAAGCGCGAGCTTCCTGATCGACTGCTATTTGGAGGCTGGCCAGCCGTTGGGAATACTCGAAGAGTTCCTCACGGGTGATGTGTTGCCGGCGAAAAGCCTTCACCAGAGCGTTGGTGACTTCAAGAGGCCAGATGCTTGGGACGTTTGCCTCAGCGCCTTCCGAGATAAGTTTAAGAATCGCGACTGCATACGGGGTTTGGATCTCTTCGAAGCACCACGAAATTGCGATAGAGGCATCAAGAACAAAAGCGCTCAAAAGCGGCGGCCCTCGTCAATCAACTCTCGGACCGTCGCTCCATGGAGAGTTTTGCCTTTTGCCAGTTCCAGGATTCCTGCCGCGGCCTGACGGCGCCTGGGAGCCTCCGGACCGTATGGCAATTCGTCCAGTTTATGGATCACCAGTTGCACGGCTTCGTCGTTCTGAAGTGGCCGGCCCACAAGCCGCTCAAGAGCAATGCGCTCATCAGGCGCGAGATCCGTCGATTTGAAGGCTTGGGACATAAACTGTCGCTCCCTCTTGATCGTACCAGTTCGCTTTTCCTCGCAGGTTATTGTGCGGATGCAACTGGTAAACACTTGCAGGGAGCCGCTGGGGAAGGCGAAGTGTCTGATGTCAATCTTGAGGATTATCACTAAAACGGTATTTGAGGAACTTTATCATGCGTATGTTACACCCCATCCACCCCGGCGAATTCATCCGTACGGAAATTCTCCAACCGCTGGATCTTTCGGTGACGGGAGCGGCGAATGTGCTGGCCGTCTCCAGGCCTGCCTTATCGAGTCTTCTAAATGCGCAAGCGGACCTCTCGGGGGATATGGCCTTGCGTATTGAGAACGCTTTCGGAGTGAAGATGGACACGTTGATGCGGATGCAATCCTCGTACGACATTGCGCGGACGCGCCGCCGGCAAAACAGATCGTAAGATACGCCACAGTAAGTTCAAACGGTTCATATTCTTCCCCCCTTCGCGGAAACAATGCCATGAGCGATCCCCTCTAACGGACGATCGCCGTTTCACAAGAAGGAGCTATAACTATGGAATCCATCCGCGAACTTTTGGTGGAAGAATTAAGAGACCTGTACGATGCGGAAAAGCAACTCGTAAAAGCCCTGCCCAAGATGGTGAAAGCCGCCTCCAATGAGGAGCTCGGCCAGGCTTTTGAAGAGCATCTTGAACAAACGCGCGGGCAGGTGGAGCGTCTCGAACGCGCTTTTGAACTGCTCGATGAGAAGGCGAAAGCGAAGCCCTGCGCCGCCATGAAAGGACTGCTTACCGAGGCTCAGGAACAACTGGAAGAGGATATGACCGAACCTCTGATGGATTCCGCCATTATCTGCGCCGCCCAGAAGGTGGAGCATTACGAAATTGCCGGTTACGGAACCGTCTGCGCCTGGGCTCGATCGCTCGGTCTGGATGAAGTAGCGGATCTGCTGGAGCAGACACTGAACGAAGAAAAGGCCGCCGACGAGAAGCTCAGCACCATCGCCAGCGCGGTGTTCGCCGAAGCCGAAGAAGGCATGTCCGATGAAGAAGACGACGAAGAGTTGGAAATGGATGACGAGATGGAAGAGGAGCCCGTGTCCGCCGGCAAAAAGGCAAGCGGCAAGGCTGGGACCATGAACAAGCCGCGTTCACGTGCGGTTTAATCCCCCTTCTGGTATTTTGTTCTTTGGTACAGCTTGCTTCCACGCGTGTCTGATTTGCTTCAACAGGACGGGGAAGTCCAGAGCGCGGAGATTCCCCGTCCTGAATATCCCAGGCCACAGTTTGAACGGCGCCGGCAGTGGCTGAATCTGAATGGACCCTGGGAGTTTCGGATTGATGACCAGTCCATTGGCTTAGAGCAGCGCTGGTTTACTCCTTCCGCTGAATTTCCGGACACCATCCTGGTTCCTTTTTCGCTCGAATCCCCGCGTAGCGGCATCGGCGACCGCTCCTTCCACCCCTGCGTTTGGTATCGCCGCTCCTTCACGATCCCTTTCGAATGGGACGAGCAGCGCATCCTGTTGCACTTTGGGGCGGTCGACTACCGGGCAACGGTGTGGGTGAATGGTATCGTCGTGGCCTGGCACGAAGGCGGTCACACTCCGTTCCATTGCGATATCACCGGCGAGCTGCAGCATGAGAACGTGATTGTGGTCCGCGCCGAAGACCCTCCCACGGACCGCTACATTCCCCGGGGAAAGCAACATTGGGAAGAGGAGCCGGTCAGTATTTTCTACGCCCGTACCACCGGAATCTGGCAAACCGTGTGGATCGAGCCGGTTCCTTCCAGCTACCTGGAAAACGTCCGCATTACGCCGCGCAATGACGGTACGGTTACCTTCGAAGCCAAAATTGTTCGTCCCGAGCCCTCGCAGTGCGTAAGTATCACGATGGAGCAGGAGGAGCAACCACTCGCTCCCGTCAGGAGTATGGCGGACGGTCCTTCCGCCGTAGTGGTTATCAAGGTGGAAGAGCCGAAGTTGTGGTCTCCCGATACGCCGCATCTCTATCAGGTCCGGATCGAGCTGCAGGGTCACGGGGGAGCAAGCGACGTTGTCTATACCTACTTCGGTTTCCGTTCCATATCCACCGCCAACGGAAACTTGTTATTGAACGGGCAGCCCTTGTTTCTGCGCACCGTGCTCGATCAGGGCTACTGGCCGGAGACTAATCTCACGCCGCCCGATGATGAAGCGATCCAGTTTGATATACGCATCGCCAAGGAGATGGGCTTCAATGGCGTGCGGAAGCACCAGAAGGTGGAGGATCCGCGGTATCTCTATTGGGCGGACCGGCTCGGGCTGCTGGTTTCCGGGGAGATGGCGAACGCCTACCTCTTCAATAATGAAGCGGTGAACCGCATGACCAGGGAGTGGATCGAAGTAGTCAACCGCGACTACAATCATCCATCGATCATTCTTTGGGTTCCGGTGAATGAAAGCTGGGGCGTTCCCAATCTTTTAGAAGGCCGGCAGCAGGCGCATTTGAAAGCGCTCTACCATCTCACCAAGTCGCTCGACGATACCCGGCTGGTGATCGATAACGATGGTTGGGAGCACACCGAATGCACCGACCTGTTTGCCATTCACGACTACACACGCACCGGGGAAGAACTCTCCCGGCGTTTTCAGAACGTGGTGCCGCTGGGCATTCCGGCGGAGGTTCCCGACAAGATGTATCTGGCGCCGGGGTCTCAATATAACGGCTCGCCGGTGTTCCTGTCGGAATTCGGCGGGATTGGCTATATCCGGCCGGAGGATCTATCCAAGGTACCGGAGAACGCCTGGGGCTATAGCGGTGTCGAGAAGACGGCGGAGGATGCGTTAGCCCGTATGAGAGGACTTTATGAGGCGCTGGCGCGCATCCCCCGCCTCGCCGGAATCTGCTACACGCAGCTTTATGACGTCGAGCAGGAAGTGAATGGGTTGCTGACCTACGACCGCAGCCTGAAGTTTGCCCCGGCCGCCGTTCGCGAGATCAATGCCCTTTTATAGAGCCGGCGGCGGTTATTCGCTGGCCGGGCGTCATGTGTTCATGACGGCGAGGAGGGTCAGTCTGCGTCCGCTAGGCCGGTGACTCAGCCTTTACGGCGCCGTTCGTATGGATCGAGACTGTGCCCCGTTCCTAAATTTCTTCGAGGACAAACGTGACCAGCATGTTGACCTTATAACCCACGATTTTTTCGTCTCGAATCTGGACTTCCTGCTCTTTGATCCAGGCGCTTTTAATTTGACGAAGCGTCTTGCTGGCACGGGCAATGCCCTGCTGAACAGCATCTTCAAAGCTCTTCTCGGATGTCGCGCTAATCTCTACCACTCTGGCAACAGACACGGTGCACACCTCCCTGACTGGAAAAGTATAGCAGTCATTCCGGTGCAGTCCTAACAGTAAAACCGCCAGGGGAGCGCTGTGGATCGTCTCGCCAGAATTCCCGCCGCGGCCCGTCCCTTACAGGGGCCACCGCTCGGATGTTGGTAGCCCGTCCAGCCGCCCTCAACCGAACGTGATACCATGCCATAAACCTGCGACCAATGCTCGCCCAATCCTCCATTGCCCATTACCGCCTCACGGGCAAACTCGGCGAGGGCGGTATGGGTGCCGTCTACCGTGCCACCGATACCAAGCTCCACCGGGAAGTGGCCGTCAAGTTGTTGCCCGAAGCCTTTGCGTCGAACCCCGATCGCATGGCGCGCTTCTCTCGCGAAGCGCAGGTGTTAGCAGCGCTCAACCACCCCAACATAGCTGCCATTTACGGCGTCGAGGAATCCTCCGGCGCTCCTGCCCTCATCATGGAGCTCGTAGAGGGACCCACCCTCGCCGAACGTATCGCGCAGGGTCCTATGCCCCTGGACGAAGCGCTCACCATTGCCGCCCACATTTGTCACGCCCTCGAAGCGGCGCACGTCAAGGGAATCATCCATCGCGATCTCAAGCCCGCGAACGTGAAGATTACGCCGGAAGGCCAGGTCAAGGTGCTCGACTTCGGCCTCGCGAAAGCGCTGGATGGCGGCGAGGTGGCAGCGGCGGCCTCCGCCACGGCGTCGCCGGCATCGCCGACCTTGACTCTGGCAGCCACTGGGGCGGGCGTCTTATTGGGCACCGCGGCTTACATGAGCCCGGAGCAGGCGCGTGGTACCCCCGCCGACCAGCGCGCCGACATCTGGGCCTTCGGCGTCGTGCTCTACGAAATGCTCACCGGGAGGATGACGTTCGGCGGCGAGACGCTGTCTGACACACTGGCCTCGGTACTGAAGACCGATCCCGACTTTGCGCTGCTTCCCTCTAATACGCCGTCCCGCATCCGGCTGCTGCTGCGCCGTTGTCTCGAGCGCGACCGCACGAAACGGCTGCACCACATGGCCGACGCGCGCCTGGAACTTGAGGCTGCGGATGACCCTGCGCCCATCGCCGCGGTCGCTCCACGGCAAGGCCGGACGTGGCTACCGTGGGTGGTGGCCGCGCTTATTCCGGTGGCCGCCGCCGCCGGATGGTGGCTGCACCGCCCGACGGCTCCACCTGTCCTGGCCGCACAGTTCCTGTTGGAGCCCCCGGTCGGCTCCGAATTAAACGCCTTGGGCCACGCGGTTTCCCCCGACGGCCGCCACCTGATTGTGCGCGCCCGCTCGTCGCCGACGGGAGGCCAGAACCGGCTTTACCTTCGCGATCTTGCCGGCACCTCGTATCGCGAATTGCCCGGCACTACCACGGCGACCAGGCCGGCGTGGTCACCCGATAACAAATCCATTGTGTTCGCTCAGGATCGAAAGTGGCGGCGGCTGGAGATTGCGGGCGGCGCACCCACGGTGCTTTGCGAAGCCAGCGCCTCCGCGTGGGGAGCCTCCTGGGGTGAACAGGGGACCGTTCTCATTGCGAACAGTCGAGGTCCCATTCTCCAGATTTCCCCCAACGGGGGAACTCCCATGGCGGTGACAAAACTTGACGAAAAAGCCGGGGAAACTGCACATGCGTTTCCCAATTTCCTTCCGGGAGGCCGGTACTTTCTGTACACCGCAATAGCCGGCCGGAGCACGGCGTATGTGGCCGACTTAAAGGGGAAAGAAGCCCCCCGGCGATTGCTCGACATTGAAGGGACGGAGGTAATGTTCGCCTCCGCCGCGAGCCTTGATGACGGCGTTCTTCTCTTCCGCCGCGGAGAAAGCATGATGGGAGTGCGGTTCGATACGCGCCGCCGCACGATCGTTTCCGATCCCTTTCCGATCCTGGAAAAGATCCCGACTCCGCGGCTGAATAACCTGCCGGTCTCAGTCTCCGTCCCTGCCCGGGTGCTGCTCTTCAGCGATGAGAGAGGCGCGGGAGCGGGGGAAGATCTGGTGCTGCTGGACCGGAGTGGCAAGAAGATCCTGACTGTCGAGCGCGCTGGCCAACTCCCTTGGGGGCACCTGGAATTCTCCCCGGATGGGAGGCGTCTGCTGGGAAATCGGCTCAGTGAGGGAACAAGCGATCTCTGGACGGTGGACTTGGCGCGCGGCGCGGTTTCGCGTGTTACGTTCCACGGCGGTGGGGACATGGCGCCAGCCTGGTCGCCGGACAGTCGCCGTATATTCTATATGGCGCGTCTGGGCAACACCCAGGGAATTCGGGCGATTGCCGCCGATGGTACGGGAACTCCCCAGGATCTGCTCAAGATTGCCGGCCATCACGTGGGCGCATCGCCCGACGGAAAGTACGTGGCTTTCGAGGCCGGCCGCGAACTGCGCCTGCTTACGATCGACAAGCCGGGACATTCCGAAGTTCTCATCGGCGGCGAAGCGGGGGCGCTTAAATGGCCCCAGTTCTCTCCCGACGGCCGCTGGCTGGCCTACAGTTCCGATGAGACCGGCCGCAGCGAGGTCTACGTCCAGAGCTTTCCTCCGGGGCAGGGCAAGTGGCAGGTCTCCCGTAGCGGCGGCCGCCTTGCCCGTTGGCGTGACGACGGCAAGGAACTGGTTTTTATCGAAGGCATGGGCACCGTGCAATTCTACTCGGTCGCGGTGCGGCGGCGCGGAACCGGGCTCGACTTTGACTCGCCGGTACGACTGTTCGAAACAGTCATAAGCGACCGTGCCGGCGGGAACTACTTTGCCATGAGCCCGGATGGGAAGCGGTTTGCGATGAATGCCACCGTTCCCGTCGCACCAGGGCGTCCGCTGACGGTAATGTTGGACTGGATGCCGGCGCTCGGGCGATGATATCCCTTACAGGGTGGCTGCGGCGGCGCCGTTGAGAAGCTGCGGTTGACGCACCATGTCACTTCTCGTAGCTCCGGTAAGCTTGGCGCAGAGCGTCAGTGCCTGGGCCACAACCTGGTCCATGTTGTAGTACTTATAAGTGGCCAGACGGCCCACAAAGTGGACCTCGGGGCGGGAAGCGGCCAACTGCTCATATTGCTTGTACAGCACGGCGTTCTCCGGCCGCGGCACCGGATAATAAGGATCGCCGGTGTCACAGGGATACTCGTAGACCACACTGGTTTTGGTGTGACTCTGCCCGCTCAGATATTTGAATTCCGTCACCCGGGTATAAGCGTGTTCATTGGGATAGTTGATCACCGCTACGGGCTGCAGATAGGGAACGTCGAGCGTCTTATGGCGAAACTCAAGCGAGCGGTAAGGCAGCTTGCCGAAGCGGTAGTCGAAGAACTCATCGACCGGCCCCGAGTACACCAGCGAGCGATAAGGGAGGTAGCTCAGGACATCCCGATAGTCCGTATTGAGAACGATGCTGATGTTCTTATGATCCAGCATGTTCTCAAACATCCGCGTATAGCCGTGCAGCGGCATCGCCTGATAGGTATCGGTGAAATACCGGTCGTCGCGGTTGGTGCGGACCGGGATGCGCGAAGTCACCGACGCATCCAGCTGGGAGGGATCGAGCCCCCATTGCTTACGCGTGTAGCCGCGAAACATCTTCTCATAAAGATCCCGGCCCACACGGCTCACCACGGCATCTTCCGACGTGCGGAGAGAAGCTGGTTTCTCGGCCACCGACTCAAAGTAACGCTCCAACTGGTCGCTTTCGAGATTTAACCCATAAAGCTGGTTCACGGTGTCGAGGTTAATCGGAATCGGTACCAGCTTATTGTCCACGCTCGCCAGCACGCGGTGTTCGTAATCGCGCCATTTGGTGAATTTCGACAGATACTCGAAGACATCGCGCGAGTTGGTATGAAAAATATGCGGTCCATATTTGTGGATCAGCAGACCGGCATCGTCATAACAATCGTAAGCGTTGCCGCCAATGTGCGGACGGCGGTCAATGAGCATTACTTTCTTTCCCGCATGGCGGGCCATTTGGGCGGCTACCACGGAGCCCGCAAATCCGGCGCCCACGATCAGGTAATCAAACATGGGCGGCCGCTTTCAACAGCTCTTCGGCGGCGACGCCGGTCACCGGCTTCCTTTGGCGGGCTTGCAGAACCTCCGCGATCAGTGCGTCCATACCGCCCCAGCTCTTATCCCAGGAAAGCGTTTGCAGATACGCATCGGCGCGCTCCCGCCACTTGAAGCTCATGCCATGCGCCAGCGCCTGCTCGGTGGCGGCAGTGAACTCATCGGCATTGGCTGCAATGCGCGCGAGCCCCAGCGTTCCATACGGCCGCACCACGTCGCGGATGGGGGTCGACACGACGGGTAAGCCCGCCGCCAGATACTCCGGAGTCTTGGTCGGGCTGATGAATCGCGTCGAGTCGTTCATCGCAAAGGGTAGAATGCCCACGTCCCAGCCGGCGAAATAGCGCGGCAGATCGAGGTAATCCTTCATCCCCAGCCAATGGATATTGCTCTCTTGCGGAAGCGTTGCGGGATCGATCTTCACCACCGGCCCGATCATCACAATCCGCCATTCCGGACGGCGCCGCGCCACCTCTCCAATAAGGTCCAGATCCAGCCGCTCATCAATCACGCCGGCATAGCCCAACCGTGGATGGGGCAGCGTCTGTTGATCGGCCATGCTGTCTTCGAGCGAACGGGCGCGGGCGAAATGCGCCACATCCACACTGCTCGGGAACGCATAGGTTCGCGGATGCCGGTCGCGTTTTGCCTCAAACAGGCTTACGCCGCCGGTGAAGACAAGATCGGCGGCCTGCAGCAGCCTTTCTTCGTTCGCGCACATTCTCGCGGGAGCGCCGCGGAACAGAGAGAGCTCGTCCATGCAATCGTAGACGATGGCTTGGGGCGGCGGACATTCCGAGCAGAACTCCACCGCCATGGGAGTGTAGAACCAGGCGATGTGATCCCGCACCTGCCGGACATGCAGAAAGTCCGCCAGCAGGGATGCCATTACCGTCTCCGCCTGGGAGCGGGAGCTCTCCGGGAGATGGGGGGTGATGATCTCCACGCCCGACTGAGGACAGGTGCGATCCTGAATCGTGCCCCGGGTTCCGTCGAATACCGGCTCCTCGATATAAAATACCCGGCGCTGGCGCGCAAAGCGGGTCATGAGATGCTGGGGCCGTTGAAATACGAAATTCCAGCGCAGATGAGAGAGACAGATCAAATCGGCTTGCGTGGGGGGAGTAGTGGTTCTCATATGTGGTTCCTTCCTGAATAGGGAATGCATGATGAAGTTCCCGGGCCAACGGTACATACACTTCACGGGACCCATCCGGACCCGCATAGTCCCAAAGCGCGTTCTCGCAATGGCGATCGTCGTCCCAGCCAGGATGATTAAGAATCGGATAAAGACAGAGGCCGTGCATGGGCACACCGGCTTCCATGGCCTGCTTTACTTCCGCGTAGATGTAAGCAAACCAGGCGGGACGGTCTTCCCCCTCGGTGCCCGTTTCGGAAACGAACAGCGGACGGCGGTAGCGCTCATACACTTCCTGCAGAATCTGATGGAAGGGCCGGTACGCCGCTTCGCCCAGCCGGATTGTGCCGCCGAAATTCCACCATTGATTGCGATCGTAGTAGTTCACCCCGATGATGTCGACGTAGGATTCCTTGCCACCGAGTTCCGGGTGCAGGCGGCCCATCAGCATATCCCACGATTCAAACATCGAGAGGCGGTAAGCTTCGGCCTGCCGCGCGTCGTCAGGACGCAGGGGATTTCCCACGATATGGATGACCGGTTCCGGCGACACCAGGCGCGTCTCCGGCAGTTCGCTCCGGAACGCTTCACTGGCGGCGATGGCAGCCCGCACAAGCTGCTTTTTAAGCTCCGGTCCGCGATCTCTCGCAAAAGGATTTAGATACGCAACATCGCCGCCGCCCCAGGAGAAAAAGGAGATTTCATTCACCGGCGCGATGAAAGAAATGCCGGACATTTCGCGCTTCAATACCTGGGTGAATTCGAACGCAAAATGGCCAAATGCCTTGGGCCAATCGGGATGAAATATATCGAGATGATCCGGCCAGCCAAAATGAAGCAGATCCCAGATGATCTGAATCTCCTGTTTCTGCGCTGCCTCCAGAAAGGGAAGAACGGTGGAAAAATTGTATTTTCCCGGCTGCGGCTCGATGAGATGCCAGCGCAGCCCTTCCCGCACCGTGCGGATGCCAAACTCCTTCAGCCGCGCATAATCCTGCTGCAGAAATTTGTCATGCTGCGTGGAGGAAGTGAGATCCAGGCGCCTGCCGCTTGGCAGCTTCTGAGTGGAGCACTCGAATCCCGCTTGCAGGAAACTGGCGAACACTGGTTGTGTTTGCAAAAACGCATTCTCCTCGCACATATTCAGTGAGGATCCTGACGGTATTGGTCAAGTGAAAGTGATGTAACAGTCCGGGAAAAGTCAGGTGGCCGCAATGGTCTGCCGGTTAGATTCAATCCTGGCGCGAACGTTACGAGTAAGTGACTTTATTCGTAAGATGATAGTGAGAAAACGGGCCGGTATTTTTGACAGTTTACAAACAATACCACTCTTCCAAGCGTTCCGGCGCCTGTCGGCTGTGCGGCCTCGGCGTAACCAAATTGACTTAGCTAAATAATTGAACTAATCTGCTTGTATGCAGGTTAACGTTCATCAAGCGAAGTCCCAGCTCTCCCGCCTCCTCGAACTGGTCGAAGAAGGGGAGAGCGTGACCATCGCTCGTCACGGCCAGCCCGTGGCCGAATTGGTCCCTGCCCGCCGGAAGGCCGGGTTTCCCTTCGGGATTGCTCGCCAAGAGCCCCTTGCGGCGGCCGGAGACGCCTGGTGGCAACCGCTGAGCGACGCCGAAGCCGAAGACTGGATTGAGGGCCAGTGAAGGTTCTCACCGACACTCATACCCTCGTCTGGGCGCTGTCGGAACCGGAAACCCTCGGCCTGTCAGCGCACGCTGCGCTGGCTGAGGCGCCGTTCACCGCCAGCGTCGCCAATTTCTGGGAACTGGTCCTCAAGCGGCATAAACCGGGTGCGCTGATTGCCGATCCCCTCTCCTGGTGGGACAAATACGTCGTCCGGTCGGGCATTCCGGCGCTAGCCATTCGCTCGGCCCACATCCGCACCCTGGCCGGCTTACCCGGTTTTCACAAGGACCCATTCGACCGCATTCTGGTGGCGCAGGCGCTCGCCGAAGGGTTGACGCTGGTGACAAAGGACGCCGCTCTCGCCCGCTATGGTGTTCCCGTCCTCTGGGAATGAACGGTCAGACCCTTTTCATCCCCGAACATGCCATCTTGATATTGATTCCATCTGGCTTTCCCCGGGATCCCCGGCGCGCATTTTGAGATAGCGGTTAAGAGCTACCGCGGAGTTGCCGGTAGAGAGCCACCCATTGCGTGCGCACCTCGTCTCCGTTGTAGCGCTTCACTTCGTCCCGGCCGGCGCTGGTGAGGCGCTCAACCAGGCCGGGCTCTTCGAGCAGGCGGAAGGCGGAGCGGGCGACGGCTTCATCATTGTCGAGGTCAACCAGCAGAGCGTTCTTTTCATGCGTCACGATATAGGGAATGCCGCCGGCTTTGGTGGCGATGATAGGGAGTCCCGAAGCAAAGCATTCGAGCAGCGATCCCGGCATGCAGTCAATGTTGGGCGTGGTGAGATAGATCTCCGCTTCGTGGTAGAGGTCTGGCACTTTGGGGTGGGGAACCCGGCCGAGAAACTGTACATGGCGCAAACCGAGCCCGGCCGCCAGTTGTTCGAGCGAGGGCCGGCAAACTCCGTCATGCGCAATTTTCAGCGAAGCTTCGGGATAACGCTGCTGGATTTTTTGAAAGGCGCGCAGAATACAGGGAACGTTGTAGAGCGGCTCGAGGATGCGATTGGTCATGAACGCGGGCCGCACGGGCCCGCGGCGGCGATAGCGGAAGCGGGAAGTATCGATAAAATTAAAGATAGACTGCGCCTTGAGGCCAAAGCGCGCGAACACGTCCACCAGGTAACCGGACGGGGTGACGATGGCGTCCACCAGCCGGATGGTGGGGATGGCGGTTTTCCAGTGGGTGAGATGATCCTCGCATTGCCCGTCGCGATAGTTGAGAATCACCTTTTTGCCATATAGTTTGCCGATGAGGATGGCGGGAAGAGACCACAGCGTGTAAGAGGATGTGGCGGCGGAAAAGATATGCAGAATATCGGTGCGGAAGGCGCGCACCAGCACCATGGGCAAGTAGAGCAGATAGGTGACGATGGTGCGGATAAACCGGAAGTTGTACACGAAATCCAAGGGCGCGGGCAGGCGCGGATTGATAGGCTGAAAGGTCATCGCGATGCCTGGCTCCTTGCGCATTTCCCCGAGGATACGGCTGGCCTGAACCGACTGCCCGCCGAGGATGTGAAAGGAGGGCGCGATCAACAGGACACGAATGGGTTTGGACATCAGCGGTGGGGGCTCATCAACGGGATTCCGTCACAGCCTTCCAATCGATGGCGAGCGGCATCAATGTGCGGCAGGACTCCATCAGACGCAGACAGCCGATGGTGGCGCGGGCTCCGTCGTCTACGTTCACCGGCTGCGGCTTGCCGTCGCGAATGGCGTCAAAGAAGGCCGCCAGTTGTTCGTGATAGCCTTTATCGGCAAACCATTTGCTGGCCGATGTGCGCAGGGACTTCTTGACGGTGAGTTGCTTGAAGTCTTCGGTGACCGCTCCCAGACCTTGGGCGAAGACCTCGACGCGCTCGCCGCCGGAAGTCTTGCTGCCGATGGTGCCGTAGGTGAGATTGCCCACCGAACCATCGGCAAAGCGGAAGCTGGCGGCAATGTTGTTTTCCCCGATCGGATCCTGCTTCCCCGTGGGAAGAGAGAACGCGGAAACCGTGAGCGGCTCGGCATCGAGCAGCCAGTACATGAGGTCGACAAAGTGGCAGGCTTCGCCGAGGATGGCGCCGCCGATGGAGGGGTCGGCCATCCAATACGCCCCGGAAATGCCGGGGGAGTTGACGCGGCAGTGGATCAGGGCGGGTCCGCTGCGGCGGCTCAGTTCGTTTTTGAGTGAGACGTAATAGGGAGCAAAACGGCGGTTGAAGCCGACACTCAAATGCAGTCCGGTTTCTGCGACCGCCTGCCAGAGGTCGCGGCATTCCTCGTCGGTAATAGCCATGGGCTTCTCGACAAAGACATGCTTGCCGGCGCGCAGTGCCTGGAGAGCCTGCCGGGCATGATCCTGGTTGCGGCTGGTGATGAAGACCACATGGACATTTTTGTCCTCGAGGATCTCTTCCAACCCGGTAGTGGCATATTCCGCTTCAAAACGGGAAGCGTAGTTCTTGGCGCGGACGCCGCCGCCGGACTGTACCGCGCGCAACGCGACGCCGGGGAGTTTTTGAAGGATCGGCACGTGGGCCCAGCGGGCGAGATTGCCGGCTCCCACCAGCGCTACTTGCAAAGTACCTTTTTGCAGCGGCCGGGAAGAGGTTTCAATGCGCCGTTTGGGCTCGAATGCAGCCTCGGGGCGGGCGGAATACTCGAGCAGAACGGCAAGACTGGAACCGGCCGGATCGAGAATGGTTTGATACGCCTGATCGGCCTGCTCGAGCGGAAAGCGATGAGTGACCAGCGGTTCCACCTGAATGGACCCCTGGGCAATGAGGCGCAGGAACTCCTCCATATTGCGGTTCTCGGTCCAGCGCACATAGGCGAAGGGATAATCCTGGCCCTTCTTTTCATAGAGGGGATCATAGCTGCCGGGACCGTAGGCGCGCGACATGTACAGTTGAATTTCCTTGAGGTACATGTCGTTCCAGGGGAAGCTCATGCCCACAGCCCCGACCACCACAATGCGCCCCCGGTCGCGGCAGATCTCGAGCGCCTGCAGGCAGGGCGCGGCCGATTTCGCGGCGGCGGCAATGATCACGCAATCGGCTCCGCGGCCATTGGTGAGGGATTGAACGGCTTCCCGCGCTCCCGGGCCGCCCAGGATGGCATGCTGGGCGCCGAGGGTTTTGGCCATCGCCACCCGCTCCGGCCGGAGGTCCATGGCGAGGACACGGCCGCCTTGCAGCCGCGCCAGTTGCGCCACCAGTTGGCCGACCAAGCCCAGACCAATGACCGCCACGGTATCGCCGAGACTTACGTTGGCGATGCGAATCGAATTGAGCGCGATGCTGCCGAGGGTGGCGAAACAGGCTTGATCGAAGGGTACAGTTTCCGGGAGCTTTACGGTCAGGTTGCGCCCGGTGACGATGGTCTCACCGTGCCCGGTGCCTTCGCCGCCATAAGCTACGCGGTCCCCGATGGCGAGATCGGTAACGGTGGGGTGTTTCTCGACCACGATGCCGGCGCCCGAGTAGCCGAGAGCGGCGTATTCGCTGAACTTGGCGTGTACTTCCCGAACGGTCGGCACCGGGCCCACCTGCTTCATCACTTCCCAGAGCTTGCGCAGGTGGGAAGGGTTGTCGGCGACCTCTTTGAGAACGCTTTCCTGGTGGATGCTGGCCGTTTCCGTGCCGCTGCTGATCAGGGAGAAAACAGGCCGGATGAGCACATGATGGGCGGCTGCCACCGGATCGGGAACTTCCTCGACGACTATATTTTTCAGACCTTTGCGCAGAACTTGTTTCATGATGGGAAGATGAAGCCCGAATTGTGAGTTTAGCTGACTCGGCACTCCCGTTGGCTGCGGCTCTGTAGTAGGATCGACGGTTAGATGCAGAAGTTCAGGGCTGAGAATGGCCGTTAGCACTCCGCCGTGGCCGGTTCTCCTTCTCTCCCATTCGCTGCACATGGGTGGCACGGAACGCCAACTGGCGGAAGTGGCTATGGCTTTGGACCGGCGGCGGTTTACTCCCCATGTAGGGGCGCTGCGCGGCGGCGGCATGCGCGCCGCTGAGCTGCGCCAGGCTGGGGTGCCGGTGGTGACGTTTCCCGTGCATTCCTTCCGGTCGCTATCCATGGCGCAGGGGATCTTGCAACTGCGCCGCTATTTGAAGCGGCAGGCGATTGTGCTGGTGCATGCTTTCGATCCGCCGGCGGCCATCTTCAGCGCCCCCGCCAGTTGGCTGTTCCGGGTTCCGGTGGTGCTTTCGAGCCAGCGCGGCGAGCGGGGGTTTTTTCCGCGATCGATACAAACAGCCTTGCGGGTTACCGATCGTTTTGTGGATGGAATCGTCGTGAATTCAGACTTCGTGCGGCAGGAGTTACAGCGGCGCTACGGACTTCCTCCGGCGCTGCTCCATCTCTGCTACAACGGGCTGAACTCGAACGCTTTTCATGCGCGGAACCGGAAAAGGCCGCCGGAGTTAGCCGATGCCGAGGCGGTGATTGGCTGTGTGGCGGTATTGCGGGTGGAGAAATCCATCGAAACGCTGCTTCGGGCGGTGGCGCTTTTGCAAGCGGAGCACCCCCGGGTCAAAGTGCTCATTACCGGCTCCGGGGATTGCGGCCCCGCGCTGCAGGCGGAGGCGGTGCGGCTCGGTATCACCGAGCGGTGTCTCTTTATCCCTGCCGCCGCGGATGTGGCGCCCTGGTATCGCGCCATCGACATTTTCGTGCTGCCCTCGCTCACGGAAGCATTTTCCAACTCGCTGATGGAAGCGATGGCCTGCGGATGCTGTCCGGTGGCTTCCCGGGTGGGAGGGAATCCGGAACTGATCCGAGAGGGTGAGGACGGGCTGTTGTTTGAGCCCGGGGATGCTTCCGGTCTGGCGGCGAAGTTGGACCAGTTGCTGCGGGATAAAGAGCTGCGCGCGCGGCTGACGGCTGCGGCGGGACGGAGGATTGAGGAAGCGTTTACGATCGAAGCTTCGGCGCGGCGGATGGGAGAACTGTATGAAAGTTTTTTGCAGGGCGCCGGTTGATCAGGATCCCGATGTCAGGGTGATTTGCAACGGGTAGCCCAACACCCCTGTGCTATGTTGGATCGAGCCGGACAGAATGCTGCGTACTCTTACCCTCTGGGTCGCCCGTAGTTTGCCTACTCCCATCAAAACATGGGTCCATCAACACCGCGGGTTGGATCAATTATCGCGGAAAGTATTCGGCAGCGCGGTACGCGCCGGCGGGCGCACGGCGGTGATTGAGAGCGGCCCCATGAGGGGGATCCAACTGGCTTTGGGAGAGCATGTCTCGCATGCGCATATCCGCGGCACCTATGAGTTGGAGACTCTCGAGGCGGTGGACCGGCTGGTGAAGCCGGGGTCCATTTGCTATGACCTGGGGGCGAGCATCGGCTACCTTTCCCTGTTGATGGCGCGCAAGGCGAAACAGGTATTTGCCTTTGAGCCGGCGCCCCATGCGCGCCTGGAAATGGAGCGCCAGATCGCGGCCAATTCCCTGACCAACATCACGATTGTGCCGCTCGCGGTGAGTGATTCCGAGAAGACGGTGGAATTTGCCATGACCGATGCCGCCTATGGATCGAGGATCAGCAGTGAATCCGGCGCCAAGTGGCAAACTCTTACACTGAAAACCACCACGCTGGATATTTTTGTGAAAGAGCACCCGTTTCCCGATTTTCTCAAGATCGATGTGGAAGATGAAGAGGGGCGGGTACTGGCTGGAGCGAGGTCCATTCTACAACAGCGCCGGGCGGTCATTTGCTGTGAGATCCATTCTCGCGAATCGGCGCGGGCGGTGATGAGTATTCTTGCCGAATATGGATATCTCGTGACGACGCTCGCGGGGGGCCCGTTTGTTGTCCCGGACGACGTAATCCCTGGCGTCGTGCAGGTGATCGCGGCACCGGCCGGCGTACGCTAAGTTCTGGGAATTCTTGCGATTTGCGGTGTAGAGTCCGTTCAGCCCAGCGGCCAGGGCGGCTTGAAACGTTCCTGTCAATAGCGCGCGTCAGCACAGAACCCGATCAACGTGATAGCCCGCGATTAGCCCGCTCGCCGGCCCCCTGGCGTCCGAGTTGGCCGTTCATCATCCAATGCATGCCGCAGCAAGGTCTTAATGACTGCCTGCCGGCTCACATTGAGCCGGGCGGCGCGCTCGTCAAGTTCTCGCAACATACCTTGAGTCAGGTCCACGTTCACGCGGCGTACGGGCCGAACGACCGTGAACTGGTTGCTGAAGAACTTTGAAACATCTTCCCCGCGTGTGGCCATCTCGGCAATCTCATCGGCCGAGGCTGATCGTTTAGATTTGTTCGGCATAGGCTTCCTCTTCTTGTTTAGTCGCTTTCCAAGCGGTGATCAGACGATGCAGTTCTCCCTCAGAGTCTTTCCTGATCTCGAAGATGACGGAGCACAGCCGCCCGCCAGCCCAGCCGATCGAACGAAATTGCTCAGGATCATCACACCTCCTATCCACGAGGTAGGCCTGATCGAAAATTTCCTGCGCTTCTTCCAGGCTGACTCCGTGTCTCCGTGATACCTCTCGATTCTTTTCTGCATCGAATTGAAAGCGCATCAGGTGATATAACTGTTATATCAAGAGTGAGTGCTAAGGGATAGCCGGCGATCAACGGCCTAGCGTAGAGGTTTCCGTGCCGCCCGGCCTGCGCCGTGCAGGTTGATGCACCGGCTTAGAATCGGCTGCGCAACCGGGCGAAGGCATTCACGGCGGCGGGAGAAACCCGCAGCGCGGCCAGCAGCAAGGAAAGCTTGGGCCGGCGCAACACGGCATTGGCTTCCATCAGTTGCTGCCGGGCTTGTTCATAATCGCCTTTTTGAAAGGAGCGGCGTCCCATTTCAAGGGCGTGGAGGGCTTTCGTTTTCAAGATCATCTGCTCGACGATCTGCCTCCGGGCCGGGGTCAGAGAAAGCGTGCGGAGCGCTTTTTCATACACGTACAGTTGGCCCGTGTACATCGCGGTGGGATCGGCGGAAAGGCTGTCCTCCCGCAAGCGATAAAGGACCAGCGGTTTACGATGGTAGACGATCCGGCCGCCATGATAGGCGATTCGCAACCAGAGGTCGAAGTCCTCGGAATGCCGGATGGCGGTATCCCATAACCCGGCCTGGATGGCTTTTTCCCGCCGCATGGTAACGCCATTGAGAACGGTGCAGCTCTGCCGGGCAAGGGATTCGAAGTTGGCCTCACCCTGAGAAATAGTATGGTTCATCAGCAGATGGCCGTTTAAAGGGCCCTCTCCCACGCAACGCATGTTGGGATACACGAGATCCACCGTGGGATCGCGCTCAAAAACCTGGAGTTGGCAGCTCAGGTAATCCGGCATCCACCTGTCGTCGCCATCCAGTAACGCCACCAGGGGAGCGCGGGCCGCCTGGAGCGCGGTATTGCGGGCAGCGCTCGGGCCGCCGTTTTTTTGTTGGATATAGACGATCCAGTGGCGATAGGGCTCGAGAACGCGTTCCAGATTCTCCGTATCGGGGCAGCCGTCATTGACCAAAATGGCTTCGAAATTGGTGAAATCCTGGGCCCGGAGAGAGTCCAGCGTCTCAGGAATGTAGCGGGTGACGTTGTAAGCTGCAATCAGTACGCTCACCGCCGGTGTGGTCATCTGAGAAACACCCTAACACAGGCACGGCCAAGCCGTATCCCGGTAAGCACCCTATGTCATAATGAATGTTCGCAAGTGAATACAGCTCAATCCTTTGAGGGGAGTAGGGAAGTTCGGCCAGTAAAAGTGATCCGGCCCCCGCACTTTTCCCCCTGGCGGGTGGGCGAGCATCTCCGCCATTTATTCCACTACCGGGACTTGCTGCTCACGCTCACCCATCACCGCATCCGGGTACGTTATAAGCAATCGATGCTGGGGCTCGGTTGGGCGTTGCTGCAGCCTCTTTCGCTGATGCTGATCTATACGGTGATCTTCTCGGTAGTGACAAAGATGCCGAGCGACGGAGCCCCCTACTCGATCTTTGTGTACACGGCGCTATTGCCCTGGACGTTTTTTTCCAACGGCCTGACCAGTGGATCGGGCGGGCTGGTAGGAAATCAGTATCTGGTCACCAAGGTGTACTTTCCCCGGGAGATTCTGCCGCTGAGTTACGTGTTGGCGGCATTATTCGATTTGGCGATCGCATCGGCGGTATTGGGGGGAATGATGATCTACTATCGAATTCCCATCACGCCGCATGTCTTATGGGCGGCTCCGATTATCGGAGTAATGATCGTGTTTCTTACGGCGATCGCCATTCTTCTTTCCGCGATACAGGTTTGGTTCCGGGATATCGGTCTGGCAATGCCATTGTTACTGCAGTTGTGGATGTTCGCCTCGCCCGTGGTGTATCCGCTGAACGCGGTGCCGGCGCATCTGCGCGACTATTATGTTTTAAATCCCATGGTGGGAGTGGTGGAAAATTTCCGCCGCGTCATCCTTCAGGCTAAGGAACCGGAGATGCATTCGCTTGTCATCGCCGCCGCCATTTCCCTGATCGCCCTGCCGGTCAGTTACGCCTATTTCAAACAGCGGGAAGCGACCATGGCCGATATCATCTAGAGACTTCCCCGTATCGCCAATGGCCCAACCCCATTCATCCGCGGCAGCGCCAATCGACTTGCAGCTCGACAAGGTATCCAAGCGCTATTGGATTCCGCAGGACGATGCTGAGGCTGCTCCGGGATGGATAGGCAAACTCCGCCACCGCTTTCAGGGCCGCAAAGAATTCTGGGCGGTGAAGGACCTGAGTTTTGGCGTGACCCGGGGTCAGGCGCTGGGCATCATCGGCCATAACGGCGCGGGCAAGAGCACCATCCTGAAGCTTTTATCGGGAATCACCGCGCCTTCCCTCGGCGAGATCCGCATTCAGGGCCGGATTACGGCGCTGCTGGAAGTGGGTTCGGGGTTTCATCCGGAACTGACCGGACGGGAAAACGTATTTCTGAGCGGCTCCATTCTTGGCATGAGGCGCAAGGAGATTCATGCGAAGCTCGAACAGATCATAGAGTTTGCCGAAATCCGCCCCTTTATCGATATTCCTGTAAAGCGCTACTCCTCGGGAATGTTCGTGCGGCTCGGTTTTTCCATTGCCGCCCATCTGGAGCCGGACATTCTGTTATTGGATGAGGTGCTGGCGGTGGGGGATGCGTCCTTTCAAAAAAAATGCATTGACCGGGTTCTCCAATTGAAGAGCCTCGGCATGACCATCGTTTTCATTTCCCACGATTTGAAAGCGGTGGAGCAGTTATGTGAACGCGTCGTGGTGCTCGAACGGGGGGTGATGGTTCATGACGGGCCGACCGCGGAGTCGATCCGCGTGTATACGTCGCGGGGGCAGTTTGAACGTACGGTGCGGGAAGTGAAAGCGCGCCGGGCGGAGATCCTCGGGCTGACCTTTCTCGACGAGGACCGGCAGGCCGGCACCTCCTATGAGACCGGCCAGGCGATGCATATCCAGGTGCGCTATCGGGCGCATGAAGCGATCCCCAACGCCTCCTTCCATGTGCATGTGGTGTCGAGCGCCGTGTTGTGGCATTGCGATATCGGCACCCAGGGAGAGCCGCTGCAGCTGGAACCGGGGGAGGGGATTGTGGAATTTTATTGCCCGCAAATCTGTATGCGTCCGGATGTCTACAGCATCGATCTGACGATTGAACAATTCGGCTGTAGCGATTTCGTGGATGTGCTTGAGTCCTGCAGCTTTCTGCAGATCCGGAAAGGGTTGCCGCAGCGGGGCCTGTATTACCATCCCCATACATGGAAACTGCTGGAAGATGGAAAGTCCAAGCAAGACTAACGGGCCGGGTGCCGGGGAGGAACCGCGGCTGGATGTGAGCTTCCTCGTCTGCACGTATAACCGGGCCGCGGACCTGCGGGAACTGCTCGCCAGCTTGAGGGAACAGGACACGGCTGGAGGTTCGGTTTCCTATGAGGTGGTGATCGTGGACAACAACTCCACCGATGAAACGGCGGCCGTGATAGCAGATTTCCGGCAACAGAATGCCACTCCGGTAAGGACCGGTTTCGAGCCCCGCCAAGGCAAAGGATATGCTTTGAATACGGCGCTGCAGCTGGCCCGGGGAACCGTGTGCGCCATTGCCGATGACGATTTGGTCTTGCCCCGGGAATATGTGCAGATCCTCTGGAAGACCTTTTGCGCGCATCCTCAAGTCTCGCTGGTGGGAGGGCGCATCCTGCCGCAGTGGAAAGGGGCGGCGCCGGCATGGCTCACCGCCGATCATTATGCCGCTATTGCGCTGAGCAACTTTGGAGACCAGCCTTTCTTTACCGGTAAGGACCGGCCGGTGTGTCTGCTGGCTGCCGCTTTCCGCAAGGACGACCTGCTGAGGGTGGGCGAGTATCGCGCGGGAATTGGCGTCTCCGGCAGGGTGGTGGTGGGTGGAATTGAAGATGCGGAAATCTATGACCGGATGTACCGGGCGAGCATGCAAGGCTTTTACCAGCCGGAGTTATCCCTGTATCACAAAGTAGAGGCTGACCGGATGGCCAAAAGCTATCACCGGAAGTGGCATCGCGCCCGCGGACGGCACTATGCGATGGCCCGGTTTCCCGAATTCGATGTGGGCGCCTGGCACTTCGCCGGTGTCCCCTCCCATTTTTATCGAAGCACTTTGAAGGATTTATTCCGGTGGGCGGTTTACACGGCGGCGGGGCGCCCGGAAGCATTTAAGTTCGAAACGAATCTATGGTTTTTCTGGGGTTATGTCCAATATAAACTTCAGAAATAGCTCACAAATTGCCCCCTCCCGCCCCGGTTCCCGCCGGGGACCATCTCTTACCCGGAACGGAGCCGGATTTTAATGATTGTGGATAAACATTTGGGCTTCCAGGGGCTCGCAACCGCGCTGTTGAAGCGTCTGAGAAGGAAGGGCTGGCAGCATCTGCGGGGCGGCTGGCGCCTTCAGAATGCGCTGCGGAAAATCAGCGGCCTTGCTCCGATCAGGATCCAGGGGTACCGGACCCTCTACGTAAACGTAGTCGAGGACAACTGGCAAGTGAATGAACTGCTGGATGGAGAGCCATTCGCCCAGATACCGCACGAAGAGCGCATTCGTAACCTGGCTACGCGGTTTGTGAGGCCGGGCGATTGCGTGTACGACATTGGCGGCAACATCGGCCTTCATGCGGTGCTATTTGAGCGCCTGGCCGGGGACAAGGGCGAGGTACATGTATTTGAGCCGATTCCCGACCTGTTCGCGGCGCTGAGTTTCACTTTTCGCGGCTCCAGAGTTAAGGTTCATAATTTAGCGCTTTCAAACGCCAACGGAATCGTCGATTTGTACATCCCGGAGGATCACTCGATGTCGAGCATGGGAAACTGGCGGAACTCCGATCGCTGCATCCAATGTCCCACCGAACGGCTGGATGCGGTTTCCGGATTGCGCGCCCCGGACTTTATCAAGATCGACGTGGAAGGGGCCGAGCCGCTGGTGATCCAGGGGGCAATGGATACGATCCGCAAGTCCATGCCGGTGATCGTGTTCGAAGAGCTGCGGGCAGCCACCGAGGTGCTTGGATACCGGCGCGGATGGGTCATGGAGCGGCTGCTGGAAATTGAAGGATATAGCGCCTTCCAACTCGAGGAAAATGGTTCTCTGGCGGCGGTCAAAGAAGACCGCCCGGAGTGCTGCGAGATTGTGATGGTTCCCCGGGGCCGCCTGTCGAGTTAGAAGACGCGGAATAATCGGGATATTCTCACCGCCCGAGCACCTTCGCGTACAAGCTGCCGACGTTGGCGTTGAACTTCGCGCTGCTGAACTCACTGGCCACCAGCTGCAGCCCGCCGTTGCTCAGTTTTCGCAGTAGCTCCGGATTTTCCATCAATTGAAGGATTTGCCGCGCCAGGTCTTCGCTATCGTTTTTCTTGTGCAGCAGACCGGTCTGGCCGGGAATTACAATCTCCGGAATGCCGTCCACGGCTGTGGCCACAACCGGTTTGGCGCATCCCATGGCCTCCAGAATGACAAGGGGAAAGCCTTCCTGCAGCGTGCACAGCACAAACAGATCCAGCGCATACAGCATGCGCGGGACATCCTTTCGGAAGCCTGTAAAGATGAAATGGGAATCCAGTTTCCGGGCGGCGATATGCCGCCGCACCTCGATGTGAAACTGGCGGTAGCGGTGTGAACTGTCATAATCCCCTACCATCAGGAAGCGCGCATGGGGATAACGGGAGACGACCTGAGCGCCTGCGTCCACCAACGTGATGAAATCCTTTTCCGGGCTGACGCGGGCCACCATCCCCACAAGGAACGTATCCGGGGGAAGGTTCCATTCCGCCAATACAGAAGCGCGGCAGCTTCCCCGCGGATTGGACTCCTGTTCTACGGCGATGCCATCGTAAAGGACAGTGGCCTTATCCGGCGGTACCCTGTAATCGAACCGTTTCCAGGTTTCCTTTGAGACAAACACAAAATGGCGGACCGTTGTCAGAAAAAGGCTGTCGCGCCAGGGAATGCGGTCATAGCGGCCGCGGACATGAGTAATGATTGGTATGCCGGCTTTCCAGGCGGCGAGCGAAGTGAAATAGGCTCCTAACCAGTCGGCTCCATGGATAAGGGAGATTCGCCGGCGGGAGAATTCGGCCGCCAGCGAGCGCGACTCCTCGAGATAAGAACCGGGATGACGCAGGCTGGGTTGAATGCCGCCGAAGATGGCCGTTTCTAATCCTTCTTTGGAAAAGAATTGTCCCGCTTCGGGAGTATTGAGATGAAACACCACGTTTTCGTGACCATGGCTGGCGGCCGCCCGGGCCAGACGAACGGTGGCGATTTCCGTACCGCCAACGCCCGGAAACGGCAGAATATGGGCGATGCGCAGACGTGAGGCCCCGGCGCGCATGTCAGTTCTGTTGTCGAGGGGGAGAAGGGAGCACCGTGATCTTCCAGGGCGCCGAAGACAACCGGCCAGCGGATACGGAAACTTGCGCTTGGCCAAGGGCAAGGCCACGCGCTACTCCGCGCTGATCGAGCGCCACCGCCGCGGGATTGCTGGATTTCCAGATCACCGCGGGCGCTTTTAACGGTTTGCCTATTTTGTTGAACGCCAACACGGAAAACTGGCGGGACGCGCCCACCAACAATTGAAGCCGCTCGAGGCGGGCGGTTTTTGGAGCTGTCAGGGCAAGAACGGCGACCTGGGACTGAACCGCTTCCGCCGGTGGCTGCGTAGACGCCAGCCGCCATGCCAGGTAGCGGCCGGAACTACGAAAGGACTGGTTATATTGCTTCTCGTCGAAATCCGCGAGGCCGGCGAATGCATCCGCACCGGGCCCTTGTGCGCGGCCGAAGGTGGCGGCAAATAATTCATCGCCCTGGCGCCGGTATTGGTCGAGGCCTGTCATCATCCAGGCAAAGCCGTAAGCGTGAATGATGGTGTTATTGAGAGCGCGCACCTCGCGGATGGAGCCGCCATCGGAACTGGTGTCAGCGCCGCAACCGTTTGGGCAGGCATCATCGTAGATGTTGTACCACTGTCCGCGGGCGGGCGCGGGCCGGTAAATCGCCGTCAAGTGATCGCAGGAACGCAGAATCGACACCAGGATAGCCGGGTTCTCCGTAATCTGGTACGTGGCAATCAAGGCTTCCAGCAGCAACCCTGTATGAAAGGGCTGTTCCGCCAGTCCCGTCCAATAGCCCTCGTCGGTATGCCGCCAGGAACCGTCAGGAAACTGCAGGCGGACAAAGTAATTAACCGCCATGTCCTCAATTTTGGAGCGGAACTCCTGACGGATGGCTTCGCTCGGGTGGAGTTGGGCCAGGTACGCTCCGAACAGCAGCATGTACCCGCCTTCGCGCGGACCGTAATACAGCAAATCGTAATCGCGGCGTTCTCCGAGCCAGATATCCCAATGGCTGCGGACATACTTCTCAATGTAGGGCCAGAACTCGGGGCGGCCATCCAAGGCACGGAGCAGAAAACCTTCCATGCCCACATGGCGTGGAGCGTACTGTTTGGGGGAGGCGCGTCCCTGATCCGTCTTGGCATAACGCCACCGGGAGTCCACGATCTTGCGCGCGTAGTCCCGATATTTAGTTTGGCCCGTGCGATAGAAGTTGATGTACTGGACCAGCGCCTGATCGTAATAGTTGCTGTTCTCATAAGCATTCAGCTCGGCCGAACTGGCGACGCCGAAGCGCGCGCTTCTGACGGGATCGCGATCCCAGATATCGCCATTGGCGGTGGTGAGATGGAGGTCGTCAATGACGCTCCTGATAAAGAGCATGCGCCGGCCGGTGCGCCCTTTTCCCAGCGGATAGTGGACGACCAGATAGCGGTCGCTGGCGGGGATATTCTGATATTCCGTCAGGAAGTGTGTTCCGGTTCCGGTTACCTCCGCCGAGCCTTTTACCAGGCTCACGCTTCCTTCGTGTAAAGTTTCACCGGGAGGTGCGGCGGAAAACTGGCTTCCCCATTTGTCGCCAAAATCGAGGATCGTTTTATCAAACCAAGGCCAGGGCGTATATTTTGACCTAACCGCCACCATGGGTCCTAGAATAAACGCGACGCGGGGATCGGGGGTCTGGATCCGGTCTTTCGAGTCCAGCGCGAATACGGAAGCGTCCATTACGGCGAAAGCGGAAGCGCCCGCATTGCCGGTCACCTCCAGCCGGAACGAATAGATTCCTTCGACAGTGCCGGTGGCTTGCGTAAGGGCAGCGTTGGGATTGGCGATCGTCAGGACGGTGGGGCCGCTCAGTTGGCTCCAGCGGTACGATACGATCTTCCCATCGAGATGGATGGATTGGGTCCCGTCAAGGGGTAGCGGGTCGCCCACCCGCAAGGCATTGGGGGGCTTCACAATGGCTACGGGTGGATTGCTAGGCGTAGGAACAAACTCGGGCGCTGGGGAGACGCGGAGACTGATACCCTGAGTTCCCCGATTGGTGAGATTCCCGTCAAAGGGAAAATCCAGAAGGTCTCCGGAATCGGACGGAGCGGGAGGCGGCGATCCCGGCGGAAGGGTACTCGAAGACCAGCGGAAATAGGCTACTTTGGCACGCAGAAAATCGCGTGCTGTATTGAGGTCCTGACAGTCCGCGCCCAACTGTAGAGTTCCGGCTTCGCGTGAGGGGACATTCTTTGCCAAAGGGAGCCGGTCCACGGCATAGCCGGAACCGTCTCCGTTCCACATCTCCAGGATGAACAGATTGCGGCTCATACTCCGCTGCAGCCTGATGATGATATCTTTACGGCCCGAAAGGTTCACCTGAACCGTCATATTGTCCGTGAAGCTGTACCATCGCAGGATAGAGCTGTTGGGTTCAATACGGATAATCTGCTCAACTCCCTGGAACAACCGCTGCAGGGCGGAATTCGTGCGGAAATCATGAATGCGGAATTCATAACGAAATTCGCTGAGAGAGTTGAATGGCGCCTTGGCGGGAGTGGACAGGAGCCCGCAGGTTTGCGAGCCGTCGAGCACCAGGCTCAAGCTTTCCGCGAGAGCGCAGCTTTGCGCAAATGCAAGCACAAGGGGCAAACAGAACCACATCGACGCAATTGAAGCGCGCACAGATCATTTTGATTGTACCCCGCGGGGGGACTGATCCGGCGGGCGGGACGCGGCATCTTCGCTATCCTTAAAAGAGTATCCTATGTGTGGAATTGCCGGCATCGTGGGAGAGACAGATTCACTGCGTGCGAATGCGATCGTGCAAGCCATGGTAACGTCGCTGGCGCGGCGGGGTCCGGACGCGGAAGGGATCGAGTGCTGGCCAGATGCGGTACTGGGGCACCGCCGGCTATCGATTTTCGACCTCAGCGCGGCGGGGAGCCAGCCGATGGTTTCCGGGGACCGGTCTGTAGGGGTTGTTTTTAATGGAGCCATCTACAATTTCCGTCCCTTGCGAGAGGAATTAGAGCGCGGCGGATACCGGTTCCGCAGCCAAACTGACACGGAAGTTCTGATCCACGGCTACCTGCATTGGGGCATGGATGAGTTGTTACGCCGGATGCGTGGCATGTTCGCCATCGCCCTTTGGGATTCCCGTCATAAAAAGCTTTTCCTGCTCCGGGACCGTTTGGGCGTGAAACCGCTGGTCTACACGGTTCAGGGACGGGTGATCTCTTTTGCGTCGACGGTCCGCGCTTTACGGGATGGGGGAGTAGCCGGCAGTCTGGATGAGCAGGGAATCGCGGAGTTTCTGGAGTTCGGTTATGTCACGGCGGACCGGTCGATCTACCGGAATGTAAGTAAGGCTCCGCCTGGCTGCCTGCTCGAGTGGTCCGGTGGTCAATTGCGGAAAAGGGATTACTGGACTCCGCGTCCTGTGCGGAGCAACGGGGTGTCCTTTGAACAGGCCGTGGAGGAAACCGAGGCCCATTTTCTGGAAGCAGTCAAGCTACGCCTGGAAGCCGATGTGCCGGTGGGCGCTTTATTAAGCGGCGGCGTGGATTCCAGTCTGGTCTGCTGGGCCATTGCCAAGCTGGGAGCCGGCATTACGGCTTTCACCATTGGCACTCCCGGAGATCCTGGAGATGAAACGGCGGACGCGATTGAAACAGCCAAAGCCCTGGGAATCCGTCATGAAGCTATTCCTGTTTCGGCCGGGGACGCGCCCGATGTTGAAGAATTGATCGCGGCGTATGGGGAACCCTTTGCGTGCGCTTCCGCCCTCGGCATGCTGCGAGTTTCCCGCGCGGTACGCGCCGAGGCCACAGTGCTGCTCACGGGGGATGGGGGCGACGATGTCTTTCTGGGCTACCCCGAGCACGGCAATTTTTATCGCGCGCAACAAGTGGCGCGCCTTCTGCCGCCAGGATCTCTGCCCCTTTGGAAGATGGCCCGCCCGCTACTGCCAAAGGCCGGCTGGATGCGCCGCGGGACGCACTTCCTGGACTACGCCACCGGCGGGTTGGGGGCCGTGGCGCAGGCTCATGATGGTCTTCCGATGTACCATCGGCAGAGGTTGTTAGGGGAACGCTTGCGGAACGCCACCGTTTCGCAGCGGAGCATTCCCTGGTCGCGGGAATCGGCCACCCACCTGATGTCCGAATTTCTGAATTATGACCGCCACACCCGCTTTACCGGCGAGTACCTGACCAAGGTGGATGGCGGGGCGATGCATTACGCGGTGGAGGCCCGTTCCCCTTTTCTCGATCATGAACTGTGGGATTATGCTTCTTCTTTGCCATTTGCGCTCCGGCTTCGCGGCGGCACGTTAAAAGCGGTTCTGCGCGAAATTGCGCGGCGGCGTGTTTCGCGGAAAGTGGCGGAAGGGGTCAAGCGCGGTTTTGGCATTCCCGTGGGCCGATGGCTCGCCGGCAAATGGGGAGAGCGATTTCAGGAATCCTTTCAGCATTCCCTATTGGCGGAAGAAGGGTTTATCGATGCCAAGAACGTGCTGGCTTTATGGCGGCGGACGGCCAGCCAGGGTTTAGTTCCCAACCAACTGTGGTACCTGTTTGTGCTCGAAACCTGGCTGCGCTTTGAGAAAAGCCGTGGCACAGGCGCTCTTATTCCCACATTGCCGGCGATCCAACAGCGGTTACGGTAAAAGGCGGAGTGAAGTGGTGGCTGCCGGGAGTTATGCCACCACCTCATGTTTTTACAGAGCAACGGCTGCATCGATCTGTTCACTGGTGGCCAGCACTTTGCCGGCGGCCGAAAGATACTCCAGTTTCAGCATAGGATGGCCTTGTCTTCTGTCTGCTGTTACCACGCAGGGCGAGCTGCTACAGGTGAACTGCGCCGTCGCGCCCGTTGGCTTCCGCACAGTGACCCGTAGCTGGGTAGCATTCGGCACCGATGCCATGTTGAAACCAATCACCAGGGAATAGTCCACCGCCGGGCTCAGCGGGCCGGTGCGATTGGCTAGATAGCTCCCCGCTGCGCGGTGGCTTTGCCCGTATTGCTTATAGTTATAATCCATGCGGCCGAAGTATCCATCCGCGCCCAGCCCCGCGTCGCGAGCGAACGTAGCGGAGAACATATCGTCGCCGCGCGCTTTGATCTCCACCGATCCCGGCACACCCTGGCTGATCAGGTAGCCGAACGGGGCAATGGATTCATTGGAAACGGCGCGGATGTCGCGCAGGTTGTCCACCGAGATACAGTTCCGCCCGATGGTGCCCTCCGCATCCGGCATCAGCGACCCGCTAAAAGGCACTGCGTAATGCAGGTAGAAAACACTACGGCAACTGATGGCGGGATCGAAGGTGCTCGCCGGCGTCTGCCACAAAGGCAGAAAGCCGGGACTGCCGGTGTTCCCATCTTTCTGGTTCGCCACCCATCGCTGCACGATATCCAGAAACCGCGCATCGCCCGTAAGTTTGTGAGCATTGATGATTCCCTCGAGAGCAATCCCTGTGTGCCAGGGCTGTTCGGCGATTCCCGTCCAGAACAGTTCATCGGTCCAGCGGTAAGAGCCATCGGGAGACTGGCACCGCGTGCTGGGGTTGGACGCGGCGCACTGGAAGGGGATCCAGTAATCGGTCAGTTCGGCCATGATGCGGCTCAGATAGGAGATTCTGACCGCCTCGGTGGGATGCACTTTTGCCAGGTGCACCGCATACATGTAGGCATACCCGGATTCGCGGACCCCATAATAGGGAGCGGCGTAGCCGTCGCTTGCTCCGCGCAGCTCGAGCCAATTGTTCAAGTGCCAGGTGGTGGTGGCCTCGATCCATGGCCACAAAGCGGAGGCGGGACCATTATCCAACGCCCACAACATGAGGCCGGTGAGAGATTGGCCGCGCGGGGCGATCGTATTGTCTACTCTTGTTCTGCCTTCGTCAATCGCCCAATGTCTCCACCAGCCTTGCGCCAACGTTCGCGCAAACGCCAGATAATCGTCATTTCCCGTCCGGTAGTAGTTCTGATACTGCACCAGCACCGAATCGTAGTAGTTGATGGACGCGCCCCAGGTGGTAAGTTGAAAATCCGGAGCGACGTCGCTCAGAGATTGAAAGGACAGACCGCTGCCCGTTGTAAATTCATAGGGCGTTGCAATGGTGAGTACCGTGTCGCTGGCGCAGGATGCGACAGGATAGGCGGCGCGGCCGAAGAGCCCGCCCGGGAGGGGATGATAAATTTCAATGGCCTCGGTGCCGTTGCACGAGAACGTGGAGAGAAACGTTGTCCCTTGTCCGACTATGGTGTTGGAAGTATTCGTGGCGGTGATGGAACCGCTGAGCGGCGTATCGAGCACTTGCGAGATCTGCGCGGCATAAGATGCCCCCCACTCGCGTCCCTTTTTGCTTCGCATGTGATCATAAAAGGTCCACTCTGTCACGCCATTGCGCAAGAGCGGGCCCAGAAGGAAATTCACTTTCTCATCCGCCACCAGAATCACGCCGGCATCATTGGTTGGCACAGCTCCCACACGAAAGACAATATTTGAGGGAAGTCCGGCACTGGTGGTCAGCAGCAGAAACTCATAGGTCCCAAACTCAGGCGCCACCACGGTGGGAGCCGCTGAGGTACGGTTGCTCCAGGTGACAGGCGCCGGACCGGCGATCTGCTGCCAGAAATAGGTCTGGGCCTGATTGGAGGACGCGTCAAAAGCAACCGGCACGCCCGCCCTGATCGTACAGTCATAGGCTGCATTACAAGGCGGCGGGAGAAGCGTACTGGGATAGGAAATTCCAAAAGTCGGAGGACTGCCGCCAAAGACGAGATTTAAATTGCGCCCGCTGCTGTCGCTGCCGTTTCCTTCAAATTCGAACCGTATTAGATCCCCCGCGGGAATATTCGCGGGCGGCAAGGATCGCAATGGCACAATCGAATGAAACCAGCGTAGAAACGCGATCCGGCCTTGCATCGTGGAGCCGCCCCCATCCCAACCCACGGAGAAGTCTCCGCTCATGTTCTCCGTTCCCGCATCGAGTGAATAGGACCCCCCCTCCACATACCTCGTGCCGTCGCCGTTCCAGACTTCGAGGATCGCCTGGTGAATCTGGCGGTTGTGCGTAAATCGGAGCAGCACATCCGTCCGCCCCGCGAGGTCAAAGACGATCGTGGGCGAGCCCGTGGTGAGAAAGTCGGTAATCCACATGAGCGAGCTGTTCTCCCGGATAGAGACCAACAGGGAACCGGCGGCGATGAACACGTATTGGCGCACAGGCGAGTTCAAGGTGAGATTGTGCATCCTCCATTCCCAGCGGCACGAGCCGATACTGTTGAAGGGCGCCGCATTGGGAACGGTCACCGTCCCGCCCTGTGCCCCGAACACAACACTCTGCGCGCCTTGCACCGGCAGGGCCCACAAAATCAGGATGAGTATAATCAGGCGTTGCATAGTGTTACTGGATTGTCCTTTTGTATTTCAAAGCCATATAACTCACTCTGACTGCGCTGCCTGGATTTCCACCCACGCTGTTATCGCGCTCTATTTTCACCCGCAACAGATTTCCCGGGGAGCATGCGGTTGCCGTCAACCCGCTCAGGAACAGGGAAATGCTGTTCCCATTTCCGCCGGCTATGCCCGAAGTTGTATTTTGCGGCGTGCTATAGACAGTGCTGCTCATATCAGCGCCATTCCTTGCTCGGCACTGAACGGCTCCCGTAAACCGCACGGTACCGGCCGCGGCACTGGTAACCACTATCTCTAAGTCGATCCCATCCGCCAGCGCGATGGTGGCCGGCAACAATACCTGCGCATACGCGGTGCGGATGCCCGTATTCAGATAATCCAATCCACCGTTCAAACTGCCGCAGGCGGGAGTAGCCGCCGTTCCATCGTTGGGCAGATAGATCTGTCCTATATTCGCAACACCCGCGCCGGTGGAATCGCAGCCGGCGGGCCAAATGGCATGCTCTTCGACTATCTTGGGGATACTAATGACGCCATTCATGAGACGAAAGACGCTTCCGTCATACCAAAGGTGGTACAACCGTCCGCTCTCAAGATCATTTACTTCCGGATTACTGGTTCCGTTCGCGAGTTTGACGCTTTTAGCCCCTAAGCTATCCACATTCAGCGTGGTTGCGCCGCCGCTCCCGTTTATATCCGGACGCCAGTTGACCACCATCCCCGCCGTATACCCATTCAAGGCGGGATTCATAAGGCAGGTGTATACGTTGGCCGATCCACTGGCCGAGGAACAGAAGAGCGCCGTGCCTGCTTGTGTGGCTGGCTTCGACTGAATCACGGCCGTGTCCACCCCTTGCTGAATATCGATTGCCAAGCCTGTGTCGGAGATTATGTTCAACAATCCGAATCCTGCGATGAAATTCTGGACGCCCCGCGTTCCCACCACTGTGCCGCTGTTCTGTACCGTCACGCTGCCGGAGCCGGCGGTCCCGCTTACCGGTTGGGGCTCCCAACGGGAGGTGGACCCGTTCCAGATCAGAGCCTGGCCTGTTACCGGCGTTGCCGCGGACACGGTCCGGTTCTGCAACTTGGTCACGGTAACGGCAGCGGGAATTCCACCTATGTCCCCGCCGAGGGCCTGCCAAAGGGAGACGTTGCCATCGGTGGTGAGAAGTTTGCCCGAATTTCCCGTCATGGATGGCAAACTGGAGCCGCCGCCACCCCCGCCCGCTTGCTGAGTCCATACTCCGGCGGCGGTACAACCGAAAAGATTGGATCCGGCGAGCGCGTCGCTTTTGAAAAACATGTCCCCCTGGGTACAGGCAGGAGGCAGGCTGGTGCCTGTTTTCATTGGCCGGGTGAAGGGAGCCGTTCCGAAATCCACATTTCGCGATTGCGTCCGGAGATTCACGGTAGTCTGGCTGGGACTGGTGCTGGCGAGAGCCAGGGCCAATCCAAGTAAGTGTCGTGTTTTAAAAGTCATGCATCCACTTTCTAGAAAAAACATAACATTGAGCTCCCCGAATTTCGACACAGGGAAGGTCGCGCTGGAGCCCAGAGAAGCCGGCAACCGCTTGAGAAATGGAAAGTTAGGAATCCGGCCCGACTTTTATCTCACACGCGTGACTGATACTGGTTTAGTTTTCGAGAGATATCCGGCAACAGTGGTTCTGTCGATTAGCGTCTTTAGGCTGATGTGCTTACATGCTAAAGTTGGGTGAGGCTACCTGGTACTGATGAGCCGTTTCAACAATCTGCGGGCGCAGTTCACTTCTCCAAGTCCGGTCGAAAACCGCTCAGGTACTGCGCTTCCCCGGCCTCGGATTCTCCCACCGGCCCCTCCGCCTTCTGCCGCCAAACCAGCCTCCACTCCGCGGTTCGACCCCATCTGGGTTGCGGATGAAAATAACGCACTCCGGAAACTGGGATTCTGGTTTGCATTGGGCTTTGTTTTTATCCGTTTGAGTATGTTCCACGAAATCCTCACCTTTGGGATGGGGATCAATCTCTTTCTGCCGTATGTGTTAGGCATCCCAGCCATTTTGCTCGTTCTCACCAGCGGAGGCGTAGTTCGCACTTTCCGGGCGAAACCTGCCATTCTGCTAGCGGCGTTTATGGTGTGGTTGCTTCTGGTTTCCCCTTTCAGTTCCTGGAAAGGAGGAACGGTTGAGCTGCTTACGGATTCTTTCAAGACCGAGTTCTCCATGCTTTTCATGGTTGCTGGGCTGGTGATGACTTGGCGGGAACTGCAGTGGGTGGCTTCCTGCATTGCTTTATGTGCCGGGATCAACGTGCTTGCGGCCATGAAATATGGGGTGACATGGGGAGAGGGAGCCCGCTTCTCTCTTACTTTCGGAACGCTGCAGAATCCCAACGATATGGCAACGCACATGTTGCTGGTGGCGCCTTTTGCCCTCCTGGTGTTATTAAATTTGCGCGGTTTGAACCTCAAAAGCCTAGCCTGCGTAGCCGCTTTAATCGGAACTTTGATCATTGTCGTCAAAACCGGTTCCCGCAGCGCCTTGCTGACCATCGTGGTGATGGTGATTTTCATCTTTGTAAAAGCGCGTGGGGGTCAGCGTCTGCTGATTGCCGGATCCACCATGCTGGCTTGCTTTCTGACCGTGGTGGTTGCTCCGGACATGCTCTATAAGCGCTTCCTCAGCATCGTCGAATTCACTCCGGACATGATGGATTCCGACGAGATGGCGGGCGCCCTCGGTTCCAGCGAGGCCCGTAAAAGCCTGCTCAAGCAAAGCTTATGGGCAACGCTGAAACATCCAATTACCGGCGTGGGACCGGGCCAGTTTGCGACCTATGAAGCAGACGTTGCCAAGATCGCCGGCCGCCGCAGCGGTTGGCAGGTCACGCATAACTCCTACACCGAGGTATCGAGCGAAGCGGGGATTCCCGCTTTTCTCTTCTTTACCGGATCGATCCTCAGCAGCTTATTCTTACTCAATCGAATCTACCGGAGGGCATTTGAGGATCCCTCGTTCCTTCCCATCCGGAACTTCGCCTTCTGCCTGATGCTTTCGATGACTGGCTTTGCTTCCTCCATCTTCTTTGCTTCTATGGCGTACCGCTACTATTTATCCGTGCTGGTAGGGCTTACCGTCTCATTTGCCGTATTTGCACATACCCACATGAATGCGCATAAACATTCAGCAGTGAAGCAGACTGCGTAGAGGCCTATGTGCGGCATAGCCGGCTTTGTCTCCGAATCTTCTTCCGTAAACAGCCGGGCGGTTCTCGAGCGCATGACCTCCGCGATCCGGCACCGCGGTCCGGATGATGCCGGCTACTATACCAGCGCGCATGCGTTCCTCGGTCATCGCCGGCTGAGTATCATCGATCTCTCGGGCGGCCATCAGCCGATGTCCAATGAAGACGGTACCTGCTGGATCTGCTTCAATGGCGAGATTTTCAATCACGCCGATCTGCGGCCCACGCTCGAACAGGCGGGGCATCGCTATGCGTCTCACTGCGATACCGAAACCATCCTCCATGCCTACGAGCAGTTCGGCCCGGAGTGCCTCACGCACTTCCGCGGGATGTTTGCCTTTGCCATCTGGGACAGCCGGGTAAACACGCTGTTTGCCGCCCGCGACCGGTTCGGCATCAAGCCCTTCTATTACTTTTGGGACGGCCGGTTGTTCGCCTTCGCCTCGGAAATCAAAGCGCTGTTGGAGCATCCCGCCATCAGCCCCACTATGGAAAAGGAAGTGCTTCCGGAGTATCTTTCTTTCGGCTACGTAAGCGAAGAGCGCACGCTCTTCCGCGGCATCCGGAAATTGATGCCCGGGCATCATCTCACGGTTCGCCTTGGCGGCGCGCAGCCCACCCTCCGGATGGAGCCCTACTGGGATATGCCGCTGCCCGATGGCGAGCCTTCTTCCCCTCACGATGACTCGTACTGGATCGCGGAAACGCGCCGCCGGCTGGAAGAGACCGTCCGTATGCGGCTTATGTCCGATGTCCCGCTGGGCATGTTTCTCAGCGGCGGACTGGATTCCAGCGCCATCGCCGCGCTGATCAAACGCATGGTCACCGGACCGGTGAAAACATTCTCCGTCGGCTACGAGGAGGCGCGCTACAGCGAACTTGGCTACGCCGCCCAGGTGGCCCGCACCATCGGCACCGAGCATCATGAGGTGCTGCTCAGCCGGGACGAGTTCTTCCATTCCCTGCCCACACTGATCTGGCATGAGGACGAGCCCATTGCCTGGCCTTCCAGCGTCTCGCTGTACATCGTCTCCCGCCTGGCCGCTACGCAGGTGAAAGTGGTTCTTACCGGGGAAGGCAGCGATGAGCTCTTTGGCGGATATGAACGCTACCGCTGGAACCTGCTCAATTCCCGCGCGCTGGGCTGGTATCGTCTGTTGCCGCCGGGTCTGCGCCGCACCATTCGCGAACAGGTGGCCTCCAGTTCTTTGCTGCGCGCCTCGCTACGCCGCAAGTTGAGCCATACCTTCCTCGGCCGCGACGATACGATCGAGTCTCTGTATCTTGAGAACTTCTACGGCGCATTTACTCTCCCCGAGCAATCTTCTTTGCTTTCCGCGTCACCAGGGGCTGTTTTCGCCAGCTATCGCCGCTATTGGGACCAGGCAGCCACGGCCTCGCTTCTCCGCCGTATGCTTTACGCCGATCAGAAAACCTATCTCGTCGAGCTTCTGATGAAACAGGACCAGATGAGTATGGCCACTTCCATTGAAAGCCGGGTGCCGTTTCTCGATCACCAGTTCGCGGCCTTTGCCATGATGGTTCCCGACCACCTGAAAATACGCGGCGGCGAGCAGAAGTACGTACTGAAGAAGGCTGTCGAGGATCTGCTGCCGCACGACATTATTTACCGCGCGAAGATGGGCTTCCCCACCCCGCTGCGCCAATGGCTGGGCGACCGCCAGGCTGCTCCTTTGCTGGATGGCTTAGTCTCCCCGGACGGGTTTCTCGCATCCTGTCTGGATCTGAGCTCTCTCACGGCGCTGCTCCATCGCCACCGCTCGGGAATGGAAGATGCGACAGATCGGATCTGGCGCCTGCTCAACCTCCAGCTTTGGGGGGATCTTTATTTCACCGGCAAGAAGGAGGCTTTGCTTTCTTCCATGACTCCAACCGTGCCGGCGCGATCACCCCGCCGCGGCTGAGGCCAATCGGCAAGCCCCGCGCCGGCTCTGCTGGAGTTCGATGTGGGCAGAGCAATGCGTTTCTACCCAAACACTTTTGTGTCCTACTTCCTTGAAGGAGGTGTACGATGGATAAGAGATATAAACGAGCACTTCGCGTGCTCTTGTTTGTGATGTATCTTGGCGCACACCCTCAGTCCGGGAGGTGTAGCCCAATGTAAACTCTGTAGGATAGACGGCGGCGGCGGGTGCTCGAAATGGGCCGATTGCCGGCCGATTGCCATGCCAGTAGCGATACAACTTGTAGCGAGCTAAACTACTGCGGTCAAGGGGACGTATCTGTAAATTGCGCTTGTGTTGGTCAGTTCTCGTGCACTACGGGAGTGATCCTGAATAACCAAGGTGTAACATGTACGGCTAAGGACATCAATGGCCGTTGTATGCAGATATCAGGATGATTTTCCCGTTTAATGTAGCGGATGCAACTCTACCGAGGAGGTGTATGAATGAGACTCGAAAGGATACTATTAGGAATGCTCGGTGCGACTGGGTTGATCCTTTTGATCAATGCTTCCATGGTGGCCCAGCAACCAGCGCCGACTCCTGTACTGGTGAGTCAGCCAGCCTCGCCTCTGGAAATCGTATCCATGCGACCCACGGCAGTGCCAGCCAAGACACATCCTGTGGTCGCTAAGAGAATGGCGTTTTACGAGGTTGTCGTGCGGAACAAGACTGACGTTCCCATAATGGCCTACGCCATCAGCCATGAAGTGCGAATCGGCGATGGCGCTAAAACTAACCGGATTTGTCAAGCGAGCATGGGTTTCAGCAATCCTATGATCGCAGCTAGGGAAATCAAGGCTATTTCTTCCAATCTACACAATCACGGCTCACCGAGCACTACTCCCGTTATGGATTTAGTGCTTCTGGAGGATGGGTCGTATTTTGGTAACGATTCTTGCGGATACCTTCAGGAGTATCAGAGAAGGTTGGATGAGAGGTTAACGGTATATCAAGCTGTACTGAGGCGTCTTCAAAATGACGGCGTTGATAAGACAGCGGCTTGGTTGAAACAAGAACTGAGTCGGGATTCACAACCTCTTCTATCTCCGAAGAAGATGGAAACTTCGGTATTACAGTAAGTAGGTACTGTCCCCTGTCACTCAAGTGCTCGCTCGTCGCGGTGACGCGCGCTCTTGACCGCAAATGGCTGGCGCATTCGCGGTCGCGAACCGATGAGAACTTTCCCGGAGAAATCGTCTCCTGGGGAACACACCCACTCGCCCAAGCGAGAAACTTATTGCAGTTACCGGAAAGTACCGCAATAAGGTTCAGCGTGGCTTAAGAGTCACACCCATTTCACGAAATATAGAACTCACCGTTATCGCTGAAAAGAAACGCCCTTCACCCCACATCCCACTCCCACCCCTCCAAACCGCGCTCCCCGCAATGCTACGCTGTGGCCGGAATGGGAACCTCATTCAATCACGATCTGACCCGATGTACGCCGCTCCAGGCCGCCATCGCCCACGCCCTCGCCGCGGGCCAATCCATCTCCGCCGCCGCTCGATCCAACGGCGTCGGCCGCACCGCCATCTATTCCTGGCTCAAGGACTCCCCCTCCTTCTCCAAAGCCATCGAAGAAGCCAAACAGTGGTACGCCGAAACCCTGGGTGACCAGCTCCGCCTGCTCAGCGTCAAAGCCATCAACACCCTCGACGCTATCCTCGAAGACCCCAAGACTTCCCCCGGCGTTCGTCTCCGCGCCGCCGCCATGATCCTCAATCGCAAAAACTGGCAACTCCCCGTTCCCGTCGGATCCCCCGCCGAACAGCACATGGAGCAAGCCCTCGCCCTCGCCGAAGCCTCTTACCGCCAAAGCAAGCTCGTCCAACCCGCCATCGCCCAAGCCGTCCGGAACAATTCCGAACACTTTTCGAAATTGGACCAACCTGTTCGCCCCTCCCACGGAGACCCCTCCTGATGACCCCCCCAAAGCTCGGAACCCAGCGCCTCATCGTGCCATCCGATCAAGCCGCGCATTTCTCCACCTTCATCCATCGCTACATGCAGGAAATCCAGGCCAAAGGCTCGGTCGAGAATACACTGCTCGACCAGATGATCGATTCCGCCTGGAATCTGCGCCGCTTTACGTTTCTCGAAGCCGACCTCTATCAGCTCGCCGGCATCGACCCCCTCTTGAGCAATGACCGCGACATCCAGCAGAAGTACGCCCGCATCATGCGTCATAAAATATTCCACACCCGCGTCTGGCATCGCGCTTTCAAGGATCTCAAGGCTCTCCAGAACCATCGCCTCCAACGCGAAGCGGCCCTTCAGGCAGACGGTCCCACCGCCGCCGCACCCGCCGCCGAAGGCCCGCTCACTCCCGCCCAACAAGCCGAATTAGAACAACTCTACGCCGACATTGAAAGAGAAAAACAGGACCTGGAGTCTTTCGTCAACAGCAATGGCAACCTCTTTACCGGCTGAGGTGTATCTTCTTTTGTCTACGTGATCCACGTATACTGAAGCTGTGGCGCGTGTGCCGGAACAGCCCAGTGCGATTCAGCTCCGCTACCTCTCTGCCTATCAGAAACGCGCCGCCCGGCTGATGACACCCAGCGAGCGCGCCGGAATGGAAGACGATATCGCCCTGAAGGCAGATCTTCATCCAGTGATTCCACAAACGGGCGGATGGCGAAAGGCTCGCTGGGCGATCAAAGGGAAAGGCAAAAGCGCCGGTGTCCGGGTGATCTATTTCTTCGTCTCCGAGCCCGGGACGGTCTTCTTCGCCGACATCTACACCAAAAATGAGAAAGAGAATCTAACCGCGGATGACAAGAAAGCTCTCCAGAAGCTCGCCACCGCGATCAAGAGAGGAATATCCTGATGCCTCGGAAGAGGAAAACGACTCCTGTGCGTAAACGCCCGGCAACCCCCAAGCACTCGGTTCTCGGCGAGCGGCTGATTGCGGCTGGTAAGGAAATCCTCGCGCATGTCCGCGGCGAAATCCAACTTGACGGCCGCACCCTCGAAGTGCCCAACCCAAAGCAGATTCGCGAGCGGCTCGGCTTATCTCAGCTCCAGTTTGCCCATCGTTTTCACTTCAACCTTCGAACGCTCCAGGAATGGGAGCAAGGCCGGGCCGTACCGGACAGTGCGGTCCGTGCCTACCTCACAGTCATAGACCGCAACTCTATCGCGGTCACCGCGGCTCTCGATCCCCCACCCCTCAGCCGGGCGTGTCCCGAGCCCCGGCTATAAGCAGGGAATACAATTTGGGGCTTGACAGACGCCAAAGATAGGAGTGAAATAAGTTTAACACTTCTCGACCATCAAAGATCCGCGGCCTAGCTGGGAAACTGGCTGGGCCGTTTTTATTTGCTACCCTGACGGAGGAAGTTGCCATCATTCGGCAAACATTCGAACGATCCGGCCAGCGGCTCCCGCACCTGACAGGTCCCAACTTAATGTCCTCCCTCACCGTCATTGTCCTTGCCGGCGGCTTTGGCACCCGTCTTCAAGATCTCCACCCCCACATCCCTAAACCCATGATCCCGGTGGCTGGAAAGCCATTCCTGGAATGGGTGCTTCACTATTACATCAACCAGGGCGCTACCACGGCCATCATTTCCCTGGGCCATCTCGCACAAGTCGCCCACTCTCATTTCGCCTCCCATCCCGCCGCCATCGAGACCGTCCTGGTCACCGAGCCCCAGGCCATGGGCACCGGCGGCGCCGTGCGTTTTGCCGCCGCCGCTCCCCTCAGCGATCCATTTCTGGTCGTGAACGGCGATTCGCTGGTCGTCGCAGACCTTTCCCCCGCCCGGTCCTGGCTCCAGGAGGAACACCTCGACGGAGTGGTGCTTGGAGTGCGTGTACCCGACACCAGCCGCTATGGATCCCTTTCGATCGCGGAGGATTCCACCTTACTCGGCTTTCGCGAAAAACAGCCCGGCGCCGGAGTCATCAATGCCGGCGTCTATTTCTTTCGCAAACGCCTCCTCGATCTCTTCCCGAAAACAACTCCCCTGAGCATGGAGTTGGATGTCTTTCCCGCACTGCTGGCAGCCGGATCTCACCTCAAAGTCCTGGCCGTCGAAGCGCCGTTTCTCGACATCGGGACCCCCCAAAGCCTGGCCGAAGCAGAAGCGTTCATCCAAAGTAATTTCCAATGATCATTACCCAAACCCCATTCCGCATCAGTTTCTTCGGCGGCGGTACGGACTACCCGAATTATTTCGAAAAGAACGGCGGCGGAGCTGTCCTCGGCACCGCCATTGATCATTCCGCCTATCTCTCGGTCTCCCATTTCTACTCGCGCCTGTTTGACTATTCCATCCGCATTGCCTACCGCAAAGTGGAATGCGTCAACAGCCTCGAAGAAATCGAGCATGCCCCGTTTCGCGAATGCCTCCGCTTTTGCGGCATCACCACCGATGTAGAGATCAACTATACGGGCGCGCTGCCCTCCTTCTCCGGTCTCGGATCCTCCTCCAGCTTCGTGGTGGGACTCCTGAATGCCTTGCATGCTTTTCGCGGCCGCACCCGCCGCCCGATCGATCTCGCCATCGAAGCGATTCTGCTCGAACAGGACACCATGAAAGAGGTGGTGGGCTGTCAGGATCAGGTCTTTGCGGCCGTGGGTGGTTTCAAGCTCGTCGAGTTCCGCACCCGTGAGGATATTGTGGTTCATGCCGTCCCTCTCTCCGCCGAGCGCATCCGTTTGTTTGAAGACCATCTGCTGCTGCTGCACACCGGCATCAAACGCCGCGCCGCCGAGGTCGCCACCCAATACATCCATCGGTTGCAGGACCAACGCCAGCAGTTGCTGCGCATGCGCCAGATGGTGGATGAGGGCTACGCCATCGCCACCGGCGGCCGGACTCTGACGAAGTTTGGAGAGCTGCTGAACGAGGCCTGGCTATTAAAGCGCTCTCTCAATGCCTCTATCTCCAACTCGGACATAGAGGCCATTTACCAACAGGGAATCGATGCCGGGGCGATCGGCGGCAAGCTGCTCGGCGCCGGCGGGGGCGGCTGCATGTTGTTCTTTGTGCCTCCGGACCGCCGCCAGAAGGTGCGGTCCAGTTTGCCCCACCTCGAAGAAATTCCCATCTGTATCAACTCCCCGGGCAGCCATATCATCCATGCCTGATCCTGCGCGAATCTTTATCAGCGGCTACTACGGATACGCGAATCCGGGCGATGAAGCCATCCTTACCGTCATCCTCTCGCAACTGCGCGCCCGTCTTCCGGATGCTTCGTTTACCGTCGTCTCCGGCACTCCCGAGGAAACCGCCCGCACCCACAGTGTACATGCGGTGCTCTGGAGCGATCCCCTGGCCATCGCCGAAGCCATTCGCGATTCCACTCTGGTCATCACCGGCGGCGGCGGCATCTTCCATGACTATGGCGGGTTTCCCGAAAACGGCCTGCTCACCGAAGGCAACTGGGGCCTTGGCTTCCATGTCACCGCCGGCCTGCTCGCGGCGCTCTTTTCCAAACCTCTCGTCATCTATGGCATCGGCGCCGGACCCCTCTTTTCTCAACCGGGCCGCCGCTACACGCGGGCGGTCTGCGAGGCCGCTTCCGCAATCACCGTACGCGATGAGGGCTCCGCCCGATTGCTCCAGGAAATCGGGGTAGCCCCGGCCAAAATCCAGGTAACCGCCGATCCCGGTTTCCTCTTCTCCTCCGATGTTCCCCCGCAGCGCTCCCCCACCCTTCGCGTCGCCGTCGTCATCCGCCATTGGGAGCACGGCGTAAACCCGGCCGTATGGGAAGCCGAGTGCGCCGCCGGTCTCGATCTGTTCCTCGCCCGCCGCGGCGGCGAAATGCTGCTGTTGCCTTTCCAGCAGTTCCCCGGCCAACAGGAAGATGACCTCGCCGTGGCCGAAAGAGTCCACGCGCAGATGAAGCATCGTGAGGCGGCGCGCGTATTGCGCGACCTCTCCACTCCGCAAGAGAAGGCTGTGCTTCTTGCCTCCTGCCATCTCGTGGCCGGTATGCGTCTGCACTCCATCATCTTCAGCATCACCGCCGGCGTTCCTTTTGTGGCGCTCACCTATGATGAAAAGGTTCGCCAGGTAGTCGAGCGTACCGGACGCGTCGCATTTGGAATTGCCATGGAAGACCTGCGCGGTCCCTTACTGGCTCAAAAGATGGAGCAAGCCCTCGATACCGCGCCGGTCGATCCGCAACCTTTCGTCAAACTCGCCCGCCAAAACACCGATGCGGTAATGACGGTTCTCTCGCATCCCCGCCCATCCACCTTCCCTCTGGATCTGGTGCGACCCGCCGTAATGGCGCTGCTCAAAACCCAGAACAGGCTCCGCGATCAGAAGACTAATTACGACTACCAGATCCGCCTGCAGCAGGAAGAGCTCGATCAACTGCAACCCCGAGTGCCTGAACTCGAAACACGGCTGCAAGCGGAGCAGCTGCTAAGCCGGGACTACCAGCAGCGCTTGGCCGCCCTCGAACAGCAAAAAGCCTCGATCGAACAGCATCTCTCGCAGTCCCTCTCGCAGTCCGAGGCCGAGCGCGCCACCTGGGCATCCGCGGCCGCGCATCTTGAGCACCAGAACAGGGATCTTCAGTCAAAGCTCGATGCCCTGCAATTGCTCCACGAACAGACGCTCTCCGATTGGCGCCACTATGCTTCTGAAATTACCCGTCACTTGAGCATCTACCGCGGCCAGCGGGCCTGGCGTGGGATGCTAGCCTTGCGCAAAGCCTATGTTCTTCTATCCCGGCAGGGATGGTCCGGCCGGCTGCGTTTTCTCCCGTGGCTCTTCAGCGTACTTACTGGCGGCGGCAACCTCGAAAGTGAACAGCTCGAATTTCCCCTGCATCCCAAACCCCGCGACTGAGACTCTGAGTCACGTGCTCTTAGAAACGTTTGCAATAGCCGGGCCGCCGTCCCCAACGCGCGCGCTATCAGAACATTACGCACCCCCTCTGTTTCAGCGGCATCTCGCTGCCCCTTCCATGAGATTGTTCCCGCTTGCTAAACTAAGGAGCTAGCCGGATCGCGGAAACTGGTATCTATCCAACCGCTTCCTTTCGCGTCTGTAACTACAACGTCTTCCCATGTGAGGTGTGTAAAGGTGAAACGGATTCTTCCGTTCCTGGTTTGTCTCTGCGTGTTCTCCATGGCTGCCTGCAAACAGTCCAGCGGCGGAGCCAAGGCGCAGGAGCAGACCACCAAGGAACCCGCCATGGCCGCCCCGGCGCCCGGCGGATTCGGCAAGCCCGGAGAGCTCTATCCGGTTCTCAAAGGCCGTAAGTATGGCTTCATCAACGGCCAGGGCAAGATGGTCATCGAGCCGCAGTATGCGATGGCTTCCCGCTTCTACGATGATCTTGCCCTGGTCATTGTTCCCGATAAGAAAAAGTGCGGCTACATCAATCGCGAAGGCAAATTCGAGATCGAGGCCAAATTTGATGGCGGGGGTCCGTTTTCCGAAGGCTATGCTTCGGTAAAGATCAAAGGGAAAACCGGCGTCATCAATAAGAAAGGCGAAATCGTAGCCGAACCGGTGTTTGAACGCGTCGGCCGCTTCCATGACGGACTGGCCGCGGCGGTCATTGAGCGCGAAGCGCGCGGGATCAAGGCACAGGACGGCGGCTATATTAATCCCAAAGGCATCTTTGTCATCCACCCCCAGTTTGACCCCAATCTCACGGCCTTCAATGACGGCCTCGCCGGCGTTCGGAAAATCGGCCAGATGTGGAGCTTCATTGACCGCAACCAGAAAGATATCGTTCCACCCAAATATTTCATGGTCGGCCAGTTCTCCGAAGGTCTGGCGGGCGCAATGGATGAAGGCAGCAAGTGGGGCTTCATCGATAAGACCGGCAAGTATGTCATCACCCCCAAATTCCTGTTCGTCAGCCATTTCTCAGAGGGCCTGGCCGGAGTCCATACCATCCAGAAGAAAAAGTGGGGCTTCATCGATAAGACCGGCAATATGGTCATCCCCGAACAGTTTGACCAGATCCAACCGTTTGAAGACGGCATCGCTTTCGTTCAGCGCGGCACCAAGGCGGCGTACATCAATAAAGAGGGAAAATACGTCTGGGCGCCCTCGGAGTAGTAAAAGTCTTGGTCATCTTCGGCACTCGCCCCGAAGCCATTAAGCTGTGTCCGGTTGTCCTGCATCTCAAACAGTTTCCCGAGTTTGAAACCCGTGTCTGCGTCACCGCGCAACATCGCGCGCTGCTCGATCAGGTGCTGGAATGCTTCGCCGTTCATCCCGATCATGACCTCGATCTGATGCTGCCCGGGCAGACCCTTTCGCAATCTACCAGCCGCATCCTGAGCGCTCTCGAAACGGTGGTCCGCTCTGAGAAGCCGGACGTGATTTTAGTCCAGGGCGATACCACCACCACCTTGTGCGGCGCTCTGGCCGGCTTCTACCAGCGTGTTCCGGTCGGGCACGTCGAGGCTGGCCTCAGAACATGGGACTTGTCCCAGCCGTTTCCCGAGGAAATGAACCGCGTGCTTACCACCAGGCTGGCCGCGCTGCACTTCCCCCCCACTGTTCAATCGGCGCAAAACCTTCGCAAAGAAGGAATACCGCAAGAGGCCATTTCCGTCACCGGCAATACTGGCGTGGATGCTTTGCTGTATGTGCGCGACGCCCTCGAACAGGGCCGCCTGCAAGGGGCCGGCAAAACCTGGGGCAGTGGCTCCCGGAAACTGATTATCGTAACCGGACATCGCCGCGAGAGTTTCGGCGATGGCTTCCTGCGCATCTGCGACGCTCTGACAGCGATCGCCACAAGAGGCGATGTGGAAATCGTCTATCCCGTACATCCCAATCCTAACGTTCGCGAGCCGGTCGAGCGGCTACTCGGCGGGCGCCCCAATATCCATCTCATCGAGCCGCTCGACTACGTGCCTTTTGTCGATCTCATGCGCCGCTGCCACCTGATCCTCACCGATTCCGGCGGCCTGCAGGAAGAGGCTCCTTCGCTCGGCAAACCGGTCCTCGTCATGCGCGAAAAGACCGAACGTCCGGAGGCGGTCGAAGCAGGTACCTCGCGACTGGTGGGAACCGATACCGCAACCATCGTCCGCGAGACTTTCACTCTGTTGGACGATAGAGAGGAATATGAACGGCGCTCTCACATGCACAATCCCTATGGAGACGGCCGCGCCTCCGGGCGGATACGAAGCGCCCTCCGGACCTATTTTAAAATGTGACGCGGCGGGATGCTACCTTGTAGCTTATGGCCTTCTTCAAGCCGCCTGACGCTTCACCTGCATGATCCGGCTCTTCCGGGTTTTCATACCCACCAGCATCGTCGGCCTGCTCATTTCGGAGATCATCCTTGTCATGGGCTGTTTTCTCCTTGCCATGGCATGGCAGTTTCAGCCCTTCTCCTTCTATCTGCTGTATGAGAACGGCCTCGCACAGGCCTCCATCGCCCTGGCCACCATCATCCTCGGCCTGTATCTGAATGACTGTTATGAGCGGGTGCGCATCCGTTCCTGGATGGTCTTTGTGCAGCAGTTATGCCTGATCCTCGGAATCGCGTTTCTGGTTCAGGCTCTGCTTTCCTATGCCAAGATGGATATCCGTATGCCCCGCACCTCCATGCTCGCGGGCAGTGTGCTCTGTCTGTTTCTGCTTCCTGGCTGGCGATCTGTTTATAGCCGGATTGCTTTGGAGGTGTTCGGCGCTGAAAAGCTTATCTTCGCCGGAACGCACCCGCTACAATTCGAGTTGGCCCAGTACCTCACCGACCATCCTGAATTTGCCATGAAGCCAGTGGGATTCGCCGTTGAAGACGAGGAGGCGCGCCTCCAGGTCAAGGATTATCCGGTCGCCGGCACCATCGCCGAGCTACCCGCTTTGGCCGCCCAACTGCGCTTTGATCGCGTGATTCTCGGGCTTAAAGAAGATGAGTCGCCGCAGGCCATCCAAGCCGTCATCCAGTTGCAGCAATCCGGCCGTAATGTCGTGAAGGTTGGAGATACCTACGAATCGGTGTTTGGCCGGGTACCCATTTCTCAACTCAAGCCGATCCAGATCATGTTCAAGGAGGGCTTTTCATCCTCGGTAATTGTGACTACCTCACAGGTCGTTTATTCCTGGATCATCGCTCTCACCGGCGTACTGCTGGTCTCCCCCATCATGCTGCTCACCGCGATTGCGGTGCGGCTTACTTCCCCCGGCCCCGTACTCTTCCGGCAGGTTCGCGCCGGTAAGAACAACGTCCCCTTTGTCTTATATAAATTCCGCTCCATGTTCGCCGACGCGGAAGCTCATACGGGCGCCGTCTGGGCACAGGAAAACGATCCCCGCATCACCCCCCTGGGCCGCGTTTTGCGCAAGTACCGGCTGGATGAGCTTCCTCAATTATTCAATGTGCTGCTGGGCGACATGTGCATGGTGGGACCTCGCCCCGAGCGGCCGGAGTTTATTAAAGTGCTCGCGGAGCGGGTGCCGTTTTACATGCAGCGGTTGAGTGTTCACCCCGGGATCACCGGCTGGGCGCAGATCAACTACCGCTACGGAAACACGATTGAGGACACAGTTACGAAGCTCGAATACGATCTCTTCTACATCAAGAATCTGTCGCCGCAGCTTGATTTCTACATCATGTTCCACACCATGAAAACGATGCTGCTGACACGCGGCGCCTATTGAAGCCAGCGGGCTCAGGCCTGCACCGGCGACTTGCCCGCATACGCGGAAATGACTTCTTCGACCGGCCCGTCCATCATCAGTTGCCCATGATCGAGCCAGATGGCGCGCTCGCAAAGCTGCTGGATGGTTTTTCCGGCGTGCGAAACAATTAACAGCCCCTTGCCGGCCCGCTTGAACTCCATCACCTTCTCCGTGCATTTGGCCTGAAAACTGGCATCGCCCACGGCCAAGACTTCATCGACAATCAGAAAGGCCGGATCCACATGGACCGCAATCGAGAACGCCAGCCGCATCATCATCCCGGACGAATACGTACGCAGAGGCTCCTCGATGAAGTCACCGACACCGGAAAATTCCACGATCTGATCGAACTTTTCAGTCGTTCTAACGCGCGAAAGTCCCAGCAGCGAGGCATTCAGAAAGACATTCTCCGCCCCGGTAAGGTCGCCATGAAAACCCGAGCCAAGCTCCAACAGCGCCGCCACCCGGCCTTCCACCGTGACCCGGCCGGAATCGGGATAAGAAATGCCCGCCACCAGGCTGAGCAGCGTACTCTTCCCTGCCCCGTTGCCGCCAATTACGCCCACCGTCTCCCCTTCATGAATGGCAAAGGAGACATTCTTGAGCGCGAAGAACTGATTGCGCCCATTCCCGCGCAACCGATCCACTAGGAGGCTGCGCAAAAGGACGCGCGAACTGCTGCGTAAGAATGACTTGGATACGTTTTCAAATTGGATGACTGCCATCGGGAGCTATCTTTTCTAGACTACCATTGGCCCTATCTGGGAGAATGGTGCCGGTTTCCTTGAGACGAATGTTGAAAGAGTGGATCCGGCCCTTCTATCTGAAGTGGCTCTATTTCCTTTTGCGGCCAGGAGCAAAGCCACAACAATGGGTGGATTGCTGGCGCTATCCGGCGGTGGACCTCACTCTGCCGCAACCGCCGCCCGCCAGGCAGCCGGACATTCTGTTCCTGCCCATGAATGACTGGCATACGCGAATGCAGCGGCCGCAGCACCTCGCGCTGGTACTCGCTTCCCTGGGGCATCGCTGCTTCTACCTCAATCCCAACTTAGGCCGCGAGTTCCCGCAGCCGGTAGCCACCGGCAGCCGTCTTCGGCTCTGCGAACTGGCGGAGCGGGTATGGGAAATCCATGCCGGATTGCCGCGCGAGCCGGTGTTTCATCATCGAATATTGCGTGCGGGTGAAACAAACCGTATCCTGCGCGACGTCGAAACAATCGCAAAAGTCTTTCATGTCCATCGGCTGGCCGTCCTATCGCAGTTTCCTTTGTGGAACTCCCTCGCCTTCCAGTTACGGGAGCGCTTGGGGGGCCCGCTTGTCTATGATTGCCACGACCTTCTTTCCGGGTTTAGCCGGATCGCCCCTGAGATTATTAGCGAAGAAACCCAACTATATGAAAAGGCGGATATAGTCGTGTTCTCTGCGAAGTCCTTGATTCAACGGAAACTGGCCGAAATGCCTTGGCTCGGCGACAAGGCTCACCTCGTACGGAATGGCGTCGATGTAGACCACTTCCAGCCGGGGGAAGGCGGCAGGCGCAAGGTGGTGGGATACGTCGGATCGCTCGATGAATGGTTTGACGTGGCCGCGGTCCGGCTCGCCGCGGCGACTCATCCTGAATGTCAGTTTGTGCTCCTCGGCCGCGTCGAAGACAAGAAGATCCTGGCGCTCGAGGATCAGCCGAATGTGCGATTCTACGGGGAAGTCCCTTATGACCGCCTACCGGTATATATGGCCGAGTTCGACGTTGCTTTAATTCCTTTTCTGGTAACCCCGCTGACGCGGGCGACCAATCCCATCAAGCTCTATGAGTATTTCAGTTGCGGCCTTCCGGTCGTCAGCACCGCCCTGCCCGAGGTCGAATTGTTCCCCGATCTGGTATACCTGGCGCATGGTCCGGAAGAGTTCGCCGCCAGAGTGGGTCAGGCGCTCGAGGAGCAGTCTCCCGCTCTGCGGGAGCGGCGGCGGAAGTTGGCTGAGGAAGAGAGTTGGGAAAACCGGGGCCGGCGAATCTCTTCGCTCCTGGACCAGGAAGAGGCGGAATGATCTTCATTCTAGGAGGACGGGGTCTGGTTGGATCGGCCTTTGTAAGGGCCTGTGAAGCGTCCGGACGCGCTTTTGCCATCCTCGACCGCTCGTCCTATCAAGAGTATGCCGGGCAACGCTGCGACTTGCTGATCAATGCCAATGGCAATTCCAGGAAGCCGCTGGCCAGGCAGGATCCGATGGCGGATTTTGATGCCTCCGTTCGCAGCGTACGCGCCAGCCTCATGGATTTCCGCTATACCCGCTACATCCATCTCTCTTCCTGTGATGTGTATGCCGATTGCTCGTCCCCGCAGGCAACGCGGGAAGACCAGTTCCCTGCTCCGGCGATGCAAAGCGCTTATGGCTTTCATAAATACCTCGCCGAACAGTGCGTCCAGCATGCGGCGAAGGAATGGCTGATCTTTCGCTTAGGTGGATTTGTCGGCCCCGGGCTGAAGAAGAATGCCATTTTCGATATCCTGCGCGGCGGACCGCTCTGGCTGGATCCCGCGAGCGAGCTGCAGTTTCTCAGTACGGACGATGCGGCGATGATCATGCTCACGATGGCGGAAGGCGCGAGGAGCGGTGAGGTTTTCAACTTGTGCGGCCGCGGCCGGATCGCTCTTCAGGAAGTGGTGGAGCGAGTTGGCCGTGAGATTCCGGTAAGTCCTGGAAGCCCCACGGTGCGCTACGACGTGAGTATTGACAAAATCAGCCGCGTGGCACAAGTGCCGGAGACCCGTCAAACAGTGCTTTCCTTTCTGGACCAGTACCGGGGAGAATAAGAGCTATGGCAAGTTCCGCGGTGGAGGTCCAGCACCCCCTGCCGGCCCATCTGCTCGATTCCGTTCGTATCGCCTGGCATATCTCGTCCTGGTGCAACTACAGTTGCGACTACTGTCCGGTACTGGTCTTTCACAAGCGCTCGAAGAACGGGGAGCCTCGCGACCACGCCTTTGATCATTACCCGGTCGACCAGTGGGTGGAGGCCTTTGCAAACTTCCCGCAAAAGGATATTCTTCTCAAGATCACGGGCGGGGAACCATTTCTTGATCGGGAGAACTTTCGTGAGCTTCTGCGCGGGGTGCTTTCCATGCCGCGCTACAGCATCCAGATAGACACGAATGGAAGCTGGGATCCGGCCTACTTTCGCGATGTGGACAAGACCCGGCTGTCGCTGAACGTTGCCTTCCATCCGCACATGACCGACTTTGAAACCTTCTTCAAGCGGGTACGGCAGATGCGCGAGGAAGGCTTCCATGTGGAGATGCTGAACTTTGTACTGGCGCCGGAGAATCTCGATGTGTTCGCCCGCCATCTGGATACGGTGGAGCGGGCGGGGTTCTTCATCAACCTTTCCCCGATGAATCCGACCGGCAGCTATCTGTCCCGCGCCGGGCGTTCCGAACGCGAAATGGAGTTGATCGAACGCTACAATGTCCCGATCGATGTGAAGTATAAAGTAGTGAGGCCACAGACAAAAGGCCGCCCCTGCTGGCATCCGGCTCTCAGCTATTACCTGATGTTTGACGGCAGGATCCAGGTGTACTGCATCGGCCAGTTCCAGAATCTCTTCACCGACGGGCCGCCCGCTCTGCCGCGGGAGGCAGTGGCATGCACGCTCAATGAATGCATTGCCTGCACGGAAATGTACCGGGCGCTGGCGGACGAGCCATTGATCACACGGCCGCTAAGTCTGTATCACCGCGGCGAGTATGTATCCGAGGTGGCGGAACACCGGCGCGGCCGCTTCTGGCGCCGGATCAGCAAGAAGCTTCCGTTCCTTTCCCGAGAGGCCGCTGTTTCGCTGCGCGAACAACTGCCGCCGCCCCCGCGCAAGCCTGCCTTGCTGCCGCTGGATGCGATCAAGCCGGCGCTGCCGCCAGGCCCTGTTTTTGGATCGTTGGACGCGACGGATCCGATTCGCGCATATGGCCGCGACCGGCTCTATATTTCGGGGTGGGCGGCGAGTTCCCTCTATGGCGCCCCGATCCGCGGCGTTCGTTTGAAGCTCGGTGATGAGGAGCTAAGCTTCATCCAGAATTTCTACGCGCGGCCCGATATCGCCGCCACCTATCAGCGGGAGGAGTTGGAGCAATCCGGATGGCGCGCCATGGTATGGCTGCCACCTCTGGGGCGAGGCGCGTACCACATTCACGCGGAAGCGATCGCTCCCGATGGAACCACAGGCACACTGGGGGAGATTGCGGTTGAAATTGTAGGGTAATCCACTAAAAAAGCCCGGCCTCTTCGGCCGGGCTTTTTCATGCTTGGTTGTGCTTTCCGTTTACGGGAAGAACGCGCGGATCAGGAACACCATCAGTTCCCCACGGGTCAGGGTCTGGTCGGGGGAATAAGTCCCCAGCGCCGTGCCTGTCGAGTGGGTCGTACCGTTGGAGATCCTCAACTCACGCATCTTCTGGATGAACGAGTAGAAGATGTGCGTATTCGGCACGTCCGAGAAGTACGGGGAGCAACCCGTGAACAATCCATACTGATCGCCCACGTTCACTACCTGCGTTCCAGGAGGCTGGCACGACGTGGTCGTGAAAGCTCCGCTGGTCACCGTCGGGAATACCGAGTTCATCTTCGCACGGATCAGGAACACCGACATTTCACCGCGCGTCAGGTTCCGCGTCGGGCAGAAGCGCCGTTGACCGTCATTGGTCGCTTCGCAACCCTTCGTGTAACCGCGCCGGTACATCAATTCCACATACCGCCAGTCGCCGGACGGATTGGAGTCTGTGATGTTCGCGCCGGGCGCTGTCCCCGGGCAGACATCCGCAAAGCTGCAGAAGAATCCGCCGGTCGAGTTGATGTAAGCCGTCACCGCCGCTTCATTCATCTGTCCACGGATCGTCCAGCGCGCCATTTCCGCGCGAGTCACGCTTCCGTTTACGTTGAACGAAGACGCCGTCCGGCTGCCCGGATCGATTTCGGTCTGCTTGGCAATCTGGATATACGTGAAGAACGGATGTCCAGCAGGCACGTCAGAGTACGACGAGACCGAGTTGTTGTAGGGATCGCGCAGCGGGAACGTCAGCGGATAATGCGCCACGTAGGTTCCCCATACGCCAAACCCGTTGATCGAGGACAGACGGCCCTTTGCATACGCGCCGTACAGCCACAGTCCCAGGTTGTTGGGATCCGTCGCCGCACCGCCGCGGATGCCGAAAGGTACGATCTGGTCCGGATAGCCCGAGGGCTGGGCCTGAACCTGGAAGTCCGAAGGTGTGAAGGCGCCGGTGATCGGGTGGCGATAGGCCTGGGCCGTGTCATAAGCATCTTCACCGCAGCGGATGTCAAACAATCCCGGATAAGCGCGGCTGGCGCCGGAGCTGATCGAAGGATCCTGACCCTTACAGGCCAGCAATGCCTGGCCGACGATGTTCCCATAGCTGAACGTACGAGGATCGGATGGGGCAAGCGGCGGGTAGGCCGTGCCCACAAACAACTTCTCCAGGAACGGCAGCACGTTGATCGGCGAGATCGAGCCATACTGCACCACGTTTGCCGGGGTGTCGAACATCGGAGCATAGAAACTGCCGTTGCCCCAGTTGGTGTTGTAGATTTCCAACGCGGTCCCGGCCGGCGTCAGCTTCTGCACGATGTCATAAATGACCGTCGAATCCATCGCGCCGCCGCTAAAGGACGAGAACCCGGCGGTCGCACCGACGCGAGCGATGTAGCGATGCCCTTCGCGCGAAATCACGCGATGGGGACGATCGTCGCCTACGTACAGGTACGGTGTCGGCAGTTGATTGTTCGGAGACGGCTGCACCAGTTTGGCCCGCTGTACCACCGAATTCGGATTGGTGAACTGCGGAACCGTGTGCGATTGCAGCGCACCCAACGTCGGAATGCCACCCACGATGGAGGGGATATTGACGATCGCGGGCGTGGACAGCACATTGGTTCCAATGGTGCCGGCCGTGGTCCGGGTATAGACAATCGGACGGTGATAAAGCAGCGTTTGCGGCGGATTGGCGTCGGTGCTGCTTTGATCGATGGCTCCCCAGATCGAGGAGAACTGTCCATCCAGGTTGGCATTGCCGTTAAAGCTCGCCAGCGACCGGCCGCGAACATGCTCCGGTTCATAATGCAAACCACGCAGACTCACGGTGGCGCCAGCGGGCAGCACTCGGGCTACCGTAATGTCGGTCGTGAAGGGAGTGGTTCCGGTTCCAGCGGCCCACAGATCATAGAAGTCGCCCTGAAGCTGAGGAGTCGACTGCGATGCGCCCGGGCACAGCCAGGTGGTCGTGCCGCAGTTACCGGTAACGCCAGTCATGCTGGTGAGACCGCTGTACACGGCCGTCTTCTTATACACGCGAACGCGTGTGCCTTCCCAGGCCGGAGCCAAGCCGTTGGCGCCCGAGGTAATACCGCGGGTTGCCAGCGGAAGGTTGTCGTTGTACACGCTGGAGGTGATCACGATGTTATCGTTATCCAACCCCAGGCGTGCGCTGGACGGGAAATAGCATACGCGAGCCGTATCGCCGACCGCGGTGTTGTTGCAGTCGATGATCCGCGCTCCGGTAACGACTCCGCCTCTTCTCAAGTCGGAAATCGAATTGATGTTGCCATAGGGGCAGCCGCTCTCGCAGGAGTTGTCCGGCGCGCCATAGGAAACCACCCAGTTGCTGTTGATCCCACCCGAGTTCGGTGTGCTCTGGCTCGGACCGGGAGGCTGCGGCGTCGTGAAGAACAAGGTGTTCCCGGAGATGCCGGGCGTCGCCGGCGTCGTGTTGGGCACGCAGGCCGAGCCGATGTTTACGCCCGTCACCGTGATGCTGCTGGCGGCGCAACCGGTGGCCCAGCGCGAGGATACCAGAACCCAGCTTGCCTTGCGGCGCAGCGGGCTGGTGGTTTGCGTCGGAACGCCAATGCAGCCACTGCAGTTCACCAGTCCGGTGTCCGCTACCGTGAACAACACCAGGAACCGGCCCTGCATCTGGTCATAACGAACACTTGCGTTCTCGATCACGCAGCTGATATTGGAACGCGGGAAGGTGGGACACAGCTCATTGAGAGCCGCTTCCCCCAGCCACACATCCAAAAACTGACGGTTGGTCGGCGAGAAAAAGTACGTGTTTGCGGCATCATAAGTAACCGGCGCCGTTCCACCATTATTGGTAGCACTCGGCGCATTCGGATTCGGATAACGCGCAATCGTCCGGTTCACCACCGTTAAAATGTCATCAGGTCCCACCGCGATGTCGGGGTTCGGCGGCGAAAACACATTAGGCTCGTAGGTGAAGTAATCTGTTGCGGAGATTCCTTCCCATTCCCGGCCTGCCTGCGAATCGCAACTCGAACTTGCCACCGCCGGGCCACTCGCTGTTCCGCAAAGCGGATCAATGAGACCTGGACGGCGTTCCGATAAACGCGGCGAATA
>DATLCW010000007.1:0-24067 GCA_035526195.1 Bryobacteraceae bacterium | reverse complement strand
CGCCGCATTCCAACAGGGACAATCGGAAGATCTTTTTCATGTGCAATAAAATCAGGTAACGCGTTGCCGCGCTTCCCGTAGGGCGCTAGAATGTCTGGATGCTCGGATCTTACGATCTCGTCGCGTTCGTTCTCACCAGCGATCCGGCTCGGGCGAAGAGGTTTTACGGCGATACGCTCGGCCTCAAGTTCGTCGGCCAGGACGACTATGCGGTTGTTTTCGACGCCAACGGCGTCATGATCCGCGTCACCATCATTCCTGGGCATACTCCGGCGCAGCATACGGTACTCGGCTGGAATGTGCCGGACATTGTTGTTGCCGCCGCGGACTTGCTTAAAGCCGGCGTGAAGTTCGAGAAATACTCTTTTCTCGAACAGGACGATCTGGCGAAGGTGGCCTGGTTCAAAGATTTAGAAGGAAACGTACTCAGCATTTCGCAACACTGACCTCGCAGGATCCATTATTTTGCGAATTGAAGGTAGGCGAAGAGGTCGCGGAGCTGTTGAGGCGTTAGCGGATCCAGCAGGCCTTCGGGCATTTGCGAGTCGCTGGATTCTTCGATGCGGGCTATGTCGGAGCGAGGGATCGTAGTGCGGCGGAAGCCGGCGTCCATCAATGTCACGCCAGAGGCATCCTGCCCGGCCATCAGCCCGGAAACCAAGCGGCCGTTGCGGGTATGGATTTCGTAACTCATATATTCCTTGCGGATGAAGACGCTGGGGTCGACGATGTGGGTGAGCAAATAGGTTCGATCCGCGCGATTCGCATTGGTAAGGTCCATGGCGAAGTCGCCGCCCGAACCGTTCAGTTTGTGGCATCGGGCGCAAAGTTGCGTATAGACGCGGGCGCCGGCTTTGACGTCGCCGGTCGCGGCCCGAAGGTCGTTATTGAAACGGCGCATGGTGGCGAGTTTCTCTTCCGGCGTGCCTTGCCCCACGTTGCCCCAGATCCTGCGGACGCGGGCGTCGAGATCTTTCGATCCCAAAGCCGCGATGGATCGGAGTTGCTCCGGAGGGACGTCTTTGGTCCAGCCGGGGCTGGCTTCCACGTGGGCGAGGAATTGCGCCGCGGACGCAGCGCGGGAGAAAAGAATCTCGCGAGCGGCCGACTGGAGCGGAGCGGGCATGCCTTCGTACAACGCGAGCAGTCGCGTGGCGACGGAGGCATCGTCAAAGCGGGCGAGCACGCGCATGGCGGCAAGGCGGACCGCTTCGGGCTGCGATTGTTCTAGTAGAAGCAGCACGCCGGGCACGATGGCTGCGTTGCCGAGGTCTTCGAGTACAGAGAGAGCGGCGGTCCGTGTTTCTGTGGGATTTCCGGGGTCTGCGGCCCGCGCGAGCACCCTGGCTTCGGCGCCGGGGACCTCTGCCCGAAGCGCCAGCCGTGCGCGGACAGCGTCAGAGGGCAATTCCTTCCAACGGGCTTCGATGTCGGAGCGAAGACCGGCGGGCATGGGGGCATACCGCCGCGGAGGCGGTTCCGCGGAAAGCCGTCCGCGGCCGAGGCCGGCATAGAGGGCGCTGTCTTTGGGGATGGGAATGCCGGCCCGCTCTCCCAGGCCAAGGTCCAAGGCGGACAGCGCGGCGTGGACGTGGGCGGGCGGCGCCGCTTTCAAAAGGGCACGGGCGGCGGCGTAGGCTCCGGCAGAGGCTTCGGCCGAGTAACGGCGAATGAGGCGGAGCGCGTTGTCACGGCCGAGGGCGGCGTCCCAAAGGTCCGCGCGCGAGAAGTAAGAAACAACGGCATCGCGCGCGGCCATCGCCTTATCTTCGATAGCCCACCACAAAAGCCAGGGGACTTGCGGGTCGGCGGCATCGCGATTCTGTTCCAGTAACGCCTTGATTACCGGGAGCGCAGCGGCGGCGGGCAAGCGTCGTGCGCTAGAAGCGAGTTGGCCGCGCACGACAACGCTTGGCTCAGAGCGCGCGAGGCCTTCGAGCTGGCGCGCCATAGAGGGATTCACGCCGCGGCCGTCGCCAAGAAAGCGGATTGTCCAGTATCGGACATACTGGTAGGGATGACTGAGCAGGTGCGAGGCGATGGTGTCGTCAAAGCCCCCGGAAACGTAGAGCGACCAGAGTCCCTGCAGCGCCAGCCGCCCATTGACAGTGCCGGAAGCCATCTTCCTCAGTTCCGGATACAAGCTCGCATCGCGGCGTTCGGCGAGTAGCACGCGCGCCTGGTCGGCGAACCACCCATTGGGATGGCGAAGCAACGCCACGAGTTCGCTGCCGCGCATCCGCGCAAGATCGAATTTGGGCAGCGGCTTGGTGCCGTCGGCGTACACCTTATAAATTCGCCCGTTCGAGCGGTCCCATTCGGCATCAGGGTCCGGATGAGCGGTCCGCACATCGAAAAAGTCGCAGAGGTAGATAGCGCCGTCCGGGCCTTGCGCGACATCCGTAAGATTGGACCACGTATCGCGAGAATCGAAAATCTTGCCGCCGTACTCAGCTTGAACCGTGGAGCCGAGCGGCGAGATACGCCACCAGGACAAATGGTGACTGAGGAAGTTCGCACCCAGGAATGTCCCTTGAAAGCGTGACGGGAAGCTGTCGCCTGAATAGGAAGTTCCGCCGAGCACAATGTGGCCGCCGTTGACTCCGTTGTGTTGCACGTGGGGGAACGCGCCGTAGGCGTAAGGATTGTGGAGCGGCCCATGCTTGCCGAAATTTTTCTGGTAGTAGCCGCCCTGGACGGCGTGCCAGAATAACGCGCTGCCGTTGGAGCTATAGAAGAGATTGCCGTCGGCATCGAAGGTGAGTCCGTAAATGTTGCCGCCGCCTTCGGCGAACAGTTCCACTTTTTTGGTGACGGGATGATAGCGCCAGACGCCCTGCTGAAATTCAAGGTCACGAATCTTAGAGGTCGTCGTGCTGCCGTTTAAGCCGTAGAGCCAGCCGTCGGGTCCCCAGGTGAGATGGTTGGCCATGGATTGGGCGTCTTCCATGCCAAAGCCGGAGAGGAGCACTTGCGGATCGCTATCGGGGATGTCGTCCCCGTTGCGGTCGGGATAGAAGAGAAGATAAGGGACCTGCAGCACGAAGACACCACCGTAGCCGAAAGCAATGCCGGTGCAGAGGTTGAGCCCGTTGACGAAATCGTGAAACCGCGAGGCGCGGCCGGGGCTCGTGGTCTCTTCCAGGATGGTGATGCGGTCGGCTCCTCGCGGTCCGCGCGGCGGCGGCTCGGGAACGCGGTCATAAACGGTGCGGGAATAGCGGTCGACACGGACTCGCTTCAGGCCCGCGGGGTTGGGATATTGAAGATACTGGATGGTCCACAGGCGGCCCCGATTGTCGAACTTGACCAGGATGGGCTGGCGCACGTCGGGCTCTCCGGCATACACAGATGCGTGGAAGCCCGGGGCGATTTCGAAATGCTTTTCGGCTTCCGCAACGGAATAGCCTTGGGCGTGGAGCGCACCCGCGGTCAGCGTGAGCAGCAGCACCGGTTTCATTGGGAATCCCCGGAAAACGGGCTGGTCGATTCAGAAAAGATGATTTTTCCGAAGCGGTGGGGCGTGTGGAAAGCAGGCTTGGGCGTGCCGCCGGGGGACCACTGGCTGTATTGCGGATTCGTCGCGCCGCCGTGGCGGTTCAGGTTAATCCTCCAGCTCTCACCGGGCAAGGGGGGAATGTGTTTCGCATACCTGGCAAAATTGCGCAGCGGGATCTTCACTTCCACCAGCCAGTAGCGATCGAGGTCGGAATCGTCGTTCAGCGTGCCTTCATAGGAGCCGGCGATTTCCACCCCTTCCGCATCCCAGACCGGCGCGCGCGGCTTGTTGGGACCATTAGGGCGGAAATTGTCGACATAGCCGCCGATCACGTTCCACTCGATATTGAAGTACACCTCCGGCTTGTCCCGGTCGGGGAGAATCATAATCTCGAAGCAGTCGTCTTCGGCCACTTTGCCGTCGTGATCTTTGTGGCGTGCGGTGATGTGCGCATCTTCGGCGATGTGCGCGATATAGAGGTTCTCCTTGTCCCAGAGGATCTTGGCAATCGAGCCCTCTTTCTTGCCCGAGGTCCACCACGGAAAGTGGAAGCGCCCCACGGCGGGTGCGGCAAACCATGCGGGCTCGTCGAGTTTGCCGTCGATGCGGATCGGCGTTGCGGCGCGGAGGACGGTGTAGCTGGGCGGCGTCCAGTCTTGAGCCAAGCCAGAGCTGCCGAGCAGAATAAGGATGACGATCGTCATGCGGGGGAATTCTCGAATGCTTCGGCAACAGTGTCGAGTGCTACGAGGCGGGCGCGAGGACCCGCCTGGCGGACAGTGTCGATAATCATGTCTATAATTTCGAATTTCGGATCAGCCACTCCGATTGCGGAGGGGTGAGACAGGAAATCCCAGACTTTTCCGCGCTCGATGCACCAGGCGAGGCTGGCCTTCACCGCGCGCCGGAAGTCGGCTCTTGGCCAGCGTCCGGTGCGCATGGTGACGACGTCGCTTGGCGGGCTCATGGGGATTTCCAGCATTCCGGAAGGATAACGGAACGGTTGCGCGGCTTCCTGCTGTTCGACAATCGCTTCGATTTCTCCGCTTTGGGGCGCGGCCGTGCCGGGCTTCAAGGTATGCCGGGGATATTTGCTGCTGATCCACTTGTAACCGTGAGAGAGCAGAAGATTCTGGAGGTCGGGGCGATCCGCCAGTCCGTTGGGAAAGCCGCCCGGAGTGCGGAAGCCGTTGGGCGCAATACCCAGGCGCTCCTTCATGGCAAGTGTGCACAGGCGGATATTGTCGTCGATGAGCTGGGCCGGGCTTTTGCCCGCCACCAGCCACGGAGCCCGCTGGAAGCGATGCTGGAGTTGAACGATCTCGGTAGCGGTGACGTTGACGTGATCGTAGGTGTGATTGCCGATGGCGTGGCCGAGCTGATGGATTTCCTGAAGCCATTTCACCTCGGGATGTTCGAAGACGCGGCCGACGACAAAGAAGTGCATGCGTCCCCCGGCGGCGGCGACGCGCCTCGCAACGGCGACGGCATACGCTTTGCTCGCATCGTCCAGATCGCCCTTGCGGTAGTTCCATTCCGTCTGTTCCCAGGTGGGATAGTGGGCGCTCATCTCGCAATCGAAAGTGATGGAGACGAGCGCGGTCTTCGGTGCGGCGAGCGCCGGGGCGGCGGCCAGGGCGAGTAGATCGCGACGGGTCATCGTCGTTTATCCTCCCCAGGCGTCCATTGTAGAACCCGGTCGAGGAAGGCGTAGGCTTCGCGGCCGTCGATTTTATGCGGGCCAGGGAAGCGCGCCACCTGGCCTTGATCGGGGATGCCGAGCTTCCGGTACACTTCGAGTACTTTATCCAGTTCGCGATCCACCAGCGAGCGCGGAGCGACGATCACGCCGTCCTGGTCGCCCATTTCCACCAGGAACGCGCGCGGAGCGATCAGAGACGCGAGGTCGGAGTGGTTGAACTGGCCCAGCATCCCGAAATTGTACTGGTCGAAGACATTGAAGTAAAACGGATACGCGGTGCCTTGGGTGAGGTCGGTGGTCTTCACATTCCAGTCGTTAAAATGGCCGCTGGAGATCACGGCGCGGAAGCGGGGCTCGCCGGGGCCGGTCCAGAGAGCGGTGTAGCCGCCATAGGAGAGACCGTAGAAGGCGAACCGCGAGGCATCGACGTAGGGCAGGGTGGACAGATAGTCGAGTACGCGGCCGAACTTCCGCACGTCCATCCCGGCGGGGATCAGGCCGATGGGGTGCCCGCGGCGGATGAGCCTCGTGCGCTCGGCGTTATCCTGCGTGGCAATCATCGGCGCAAAAACGATGTAGCCGCGCCGGGCGAGGGCAAGGCCGAAACGGGAGTACACCGCGTCGTCCTTCTCATTCGCCTCGACCCCCAGCGAAGACTCCGGGCGTCCTCCCAGGCCATGCTGCACCAGCACGACCGGGCGCCGCTCGCCGGGCTTCATCCCTTTGGGGACGAGCAGAATGCCATACGCGTGGACCCCGTCGTAAACGCGGATCGAGCAGCGGTGGCCTTCGAATCCGGGCTCGTCATAGATGCGGACGCTGCGAACATCGAGCGGTCCCGTGGCCGGAGGGTAGTGGCCAATCATGTCGCGGTAGGCGGCTTGCTTGGAAGCGAGCGATTTGGTGTAGGCGGCGGGCGAGGAGAAATCCGGGCGCCAGCGGGTTTGGAGAGAGTCCGCCGCTTCCAGCGCCGCGTTCCGGAAGAACGCCTGCCATTGGGAAAACTGCGCGTTGGCGATCTCTGAGACTTTTTCCAGGTCCATGGATGGCGCAGGCCCGGCGCCGGCACCCGTGGTGGCGCTTGGCGTCAATGCGTGATGCATCAACTCGATGGAGCCTCGCAGGCGCGGCGCGGCTAGCTGTGCGATCGCGTCATTGGAAAGATAAGCTCGCAGCTTCCACATCATACGGTCTTCGGGCTGTTCCCACTCCGGCAGCGGATCATCGCGGTAGCCTTCGGAAACGGCGGCCCGGAGGCGCTCGTCGAGAGCGGCGGCGAATAGCGCCGTCAGGCCGCCCTGTCCGGAACCGGCAATCCCGATGCGTTTGGGATCGACATGAGTGAGCGTCTGAAGAAACGTGACAATGGACTGGATCTGCAGGAGTTCGGCGCCGATAATGTGACGGCCCGTCTGGTACGCAAGGCGCTGCAGCCACATGCGATCCTCCAGCCACGGCTGGGAAAAAGCGCGCCGCTGCGTGAAGAACGGGACAAAGACAACATAACCCGCTTGGGCAAGGAACTGGGGGCGGCGGCTCTCGGCGGTGAGGCGGCCCGTGAGACCGGCCAGGTCGGCGGCCGATTGGTTGGCGTCGGGGACGACGATGAGAGCCGCGCGTGTAGCGGAGCCGTGAGGTTCCAGGAGAATGCCGTAGCAGCGGACGAGCGTGCCGGCGGATCCTCGCGTGGGCGGCTGCGTGCCCATACGCAGGAGCGGCCAGGTGACGAGCGACGCCGCATAGGAAGATGTGGAACCAAGGGCCGTTCGCACGGGCGCCGGCGTCATCGGAGTGTCGATGGCACCGGTCAGTTCCCGGAGCAGGGCGCGTTGTTCCGCAGGCGGGCGGCGCGCGAACGCTTCCCGCTGCGGGACTAAGTCTTTTTCGAAATAGCGTTCGTAGAAGCCGCGAAGTTCGGCGTACTGCTCGGCAACGATGCCGGCGGGGAAATCCCACGGCGTAGCGCCGGGGAGAGTAGTGGCGGATTGAGCTTGCGCGAGAAGAACACTGGCGGCGAGCAGCGGCCCAAGGCGGCGCATAGTTCTTCTATTAAACATCAGAATGCGCTGGAAGAGCGTGACCGTAAAGCTTGCGATCCTTTCAGCCGATCGTCCCAATGGAGGGTCATGCGCACGCGGCGCATCGCCGGCGACGCGCGCATTCGAATTTTATGAGCAAGGCTGGAAATCTGCGCCGTCACGATAGAGTGGGGCAAACTGGGAATGTGTATCTGACCTGGTCAAACGATCGGGACGAAAAATTTCAGATCCGATGTTCTTGTGTGGATCTATCGGCCTCCGGAATGGGGCTGGACACGCGGGAACAGGTGCCTCCACGCACCTATGTGCACGTGCGCATGGCGGACAGCCAGTTCCACGGCAGCGGTTCTGTCCGGTATTGCCGGAGGGTGGGGCTACGATATCGAGTTGGGATCGAGTTCAACAGCGGAACACGATGGAAGAATGCAAAATCGTCATCGGCCGCAATCCTTTATCCCGGGTTGAACACTCCCTGACACCGGATTGCCGGTTAACTTCGCTGCTCTTCCTTCCATTTCCGGATCTCCGCCAGCCGTTCCCCGATCCGGGCTTCCACTCCGCGATTGGTAGGCTTATAGAATCGCGTCCCCGCCAGGTTCGGCGGCAGACACTCCATCCCGGCCAGCCCGGATTCGGAGGCATGAGCGTGCTGATACCCCTCGCTGTAGCCGAGGTCTTTCATCAGCCGCGTCGGCGCATTGCGCAAGTGTAGCGGCACCGGCTCGGCGAGCGCTTTGCGCGCCTTCTCCGATGCCGCATTAAAAGCCGCATACGCCGCATCGGACTTGGGAGCCAGGGACAAATAAATCGTTAACTGCGCCAGCGCCTGGTCCCCTTCCGGCGATCCCATAAAGTGCACCGCCTGCTGCGTGGCCACGGACTGTTCCAGGGCGCGCGGATCGGCGAGCCCGACATCCTCGATCGCCATGCGCATCAGCCGTCTGGCCAGGTAGCGCCGGTCCTCGCCCGATTCCAGCATCCGCGCCAGCCAATAAACCGCCGCATCGGGATCGCTCGACCGCACGGATTTATGTAGCGCGGAGATGAGGTTGAAATGCTCTTCGCCAGCCTTGTCATAAAGGAGGATTTTGCGCTGGATCACATCTTCCAGCACCTGCGGCGGGACCACTCCATCCTGCGCGGCGGCTACCGCCAGCTCGAGCGCTGCATAAGCCGCGCGGGCATCTCCATTCGCGTAAATGGCAAGTTGCTGCAATTGCTCATCGGAAATCGCGAGCTGCTTTTCGCCGAATCCTCGTTCCTTGTCCTGCAGCGCGCGGCGCAATAGAACCACCACTTCCTCCGGATTCAGCGCCCGGAGCGTGTATACCTTGGCGCGGGAGAGCAATGCCGAGATCACTTCGAACGATGGATTCTCCGTGGTGGCGCCGATCAGAATCACATCGCCTTTCTCCACATAGGGCAGAAACGCATCCTGCTGCGACTTGTTGAAGCGGTGTATTTCATCGACAAACAACACTGTGCGGCGGCCGGCTTTCCGGTTATGCTCCGCTTCCGCCATCACCGTCTTTACTTCTTTAATCCCGCTGGTGACGGCGCTGAAAGGAACAAAGTCGCAGCGCGTGTGACGGGCGATCACTCGCGCCAGCGAGGTTTTTCCAACGCCCGGCGGACCCCAGAAAACCATGGACGCCAGCCGGTCGCTTTCAATCAACACCCGCAGCGGTTTTCCAGGTCCGAGAATATGTTCCTGGCCCACGTACTCTTCGAGGCTGCGCGGGCGCATACGCTCGGCCAGCGGACGGGATGCATCGGCGGGCAGTTCGGCGAAAAGCTGATTCGGCTCGAACAGACTCATGACGGGATGACAGTGGCCAGGCGCCGCTGGCGGCTCATTTCATAAAGAATCACCGTAGCAGCCATGGCGGCGTTCAGCGATTCCACACCCAACGTCGGAATAGCCACTTCCACCGCGCCGCTCTTGAGCTTTTCGCTTATACCACGCCCTTCGCTCCCGATCACGATGGCGCAACGGCGGTTAAAATCAACTTCCTGAATGGTGCGGGAAGCCCGCGGCACGGCTGCATACACGTCCAGCCGCCGCTGCGAGAACGCCGCTTTAGCCAGGTCCACGTCAATGCCGCTTACCGCCGGAAGCCGGAATAAAGATCCCGCGGAAGCGCGCAGCGTCTTCGTGTTGTAAGGATTCACGGAGCCCTTCAGAAAAAGCACCCCGGTCGCTCCAAAGGCCTCGGCGGCGCGCACAATGGCGCCGGCATTGCCCGGATCCTGAACCCCGTCGAGCACCACCGCGCAGGTCCGTCCGCGCAGCAGTTCTTCCATACTCCACGTGGGCGGCCTCACCAGCGCGAGCACTCCCTGGCTGGTTTCGGTAGTTGCGAGCTGGTTGAACAGCGCGTCCGGCACCACCGAAAATCGCGTATCGCGGAGATGCCGGATGTGATGTTCCACCGTCCCCCGCACCGATTCCGCCGCCAGCACAAAAGGTACCTGCCGGTCGCTGCGCAACGCTTCTTCCAGCAGATGAAACGTCTCCGCTACCGCGCAGCCGTCCTCGGTGAGCGTACCCCGCGCCAGAGCGCGGCGAATCTCTTTGTAGAGAAGATTGCGCGGGCTGGCGATAGTGTGCATACTCAGTCGAGCCGGGCGATTCGAATGCTCTTGCCACTCTCCCAGGCGCCGTAAACATGCGATCCCGCCGCGAGGTTCGCAAAGGCTCCCGCGGGATCCAACAGCCGCGGCGAGGTCTCGCCGGGCGCAAGCAGCTGTAGCCCGTGATCGGTCCACGCCACCACCGGTCCCTTTTTCCCCAGCGCCATCGCCGGATCCTTGCCGCCGCCCTGAATCTTTTCCTTGCCATCGGGAGCAGCCAGAACAATACGGTCGTCGCGGCGCCAGGCAGACCAGAGCTTGCCTTCCGGAGTGAAGGTAAGATCGCCGCCGTCCATCGGACACGCGTTGAGAGGCCACGTGCCAGTCCCCTGTTTTTGAGCGGGAGTGAACTTCACGCCGTCTGTGGATCGTGCCACGTACATATCCCGCGACCCGCCCAGGGCATTTCTCCACATCGCCAATACCTCGCCTTGCGCTGTCACTTTCACAGACGGATGGCAGCACTGGCAGATGGTGCCGTCCGGCGATTCATAAACAAGCGTGTTCTTCAACCATGTGGCGCCCCCATCGCGCGACATCGATCCGTAAAGCTTCGTTCCTTTTCCCCGCAAATCGAGCCAGGTGGAGAAGAGGATCCCGCCGCCGGCAGCCATGGCGTGCAGCCCTTCCCGGGCGGAGCCTTCGGCGTCGTTCACGCGAACGCCCTTCGACCACGTTTTTCCGCTATCCCGCGACCGCCAGGAAAACAGATCGCCATCCGCGCCCCCGCCCTTCTGGCCGACAATCGCCGAGATGACGATCCAGTCCCCGCTGAATGCGATGCGTGGTCCACGATGCCGGCCAATCGGCAGTTTGCCTTCCTGCCCCGGCTGTGGAAATACCTGTACCGGTTTGGTGAACGTGCTTCCGCCGTCCGTCGACGCCGCAAACTGAACCGATTGGCCCGAACCGAACGTAACCGCCACCATCTTGTCATTGACCGCCAGCTGCGGTTGTTTGTAAGCGCCCTCGGACTCCGGGCTCAGGGAAACCGCCATCGCAATTGCTAGAAGCATTTTTGTCCTCTCTTCTACTATAGTTTGGCCGTCAGACGCGGAAGTAATCCGGACGCCAGACCTTAATCTGCTTTTTGATGTCCTTAGGCTCCAGTTTCTGGTTGAGGGTCTGTTCGACTAGAGAGGGCAATTCGCCATCGGAGGCAAAACGCAGCGCCACCACTTGCTTTTCCGACAGTTCGAAGGCGCGAGCCCGTAAAGCCGCGGGCAGCAGTATTTGCATCCGCATTTGTTCTTCGAGCCGGATAACCCGGTCCTGCACTTTGAGCGGATAGATACGGATCAGGAATACGGCCACCACCAGGCCAAGAGCCATCAACGCCCCCCATCCGGTATCCAGATTGGGGTCGCGGATAAGGCGGTACACCGAGCACATGACGTTGAGGGCCGCGACAGGCACGGCGAACAGGTGAAAGGGGGGATCGAATTTCGCGTGGTTTTCCAGAGTCTGCGGACGTTTTTCAGCCATGCGCAGAAGTATACCAAGCGGCGTTCCCCATTCATCCAAAACCACCATCAGAAAATTCGTTCCTGCCGCTTCAAGGTACCAAACGATCCGATATTGGCGATCGCAAAAGCGACCCGGAATTGATTCTCATTCCGGGTGCCAAAGTTGAACCGGCGATATTGGGCGCTGAATCCGCAGCAATCGAGGTTATAGCTTACCTGGGTCGTCGCATACTGCATGATGCCCTTCTCAAAATCGTAGTAAGAGCTGAAGGCGGCGTTCCACCCTCGCCGGCTTTCATTCCCGATCGCGAACATCCCTCCGAACTGATTGAACGGCGGCGACAATCTTGGATCGTTTTTCACGTAGGCGTGCCCCAGGTTCACAAAGTACCGCGAGACGTGCGCACTGACGTTGATCGAAGAGTTCGTAAAACGTCCGAACAAGGGATCGTAGTCGGTCCGCCATTCGATCCCGGCGTTACCCACCGGAGCCACCCGCAGAGACGAAATGATGGGGGAATAATTGCGCGGACCGTTGAAAAAGGCGTAGCCGGTTAATTGCGCCGAACTCAACAGCACATTTCTCTGATCCCCCACCAGCGCCCCGCCGAACGTTGGATCCAGATACCGCTTTTGAGTGACCAGCCAACTGAACGCCTCCACCACCTCCCCGCTCGCCTTCTTCACATAAAAACGATTGGCAACACTGATCTCGACCTCTTTTGTGTTCGACAGCACTTCCGTTTCGTCAAACCGGATCAGATTCTGAAAATGATCAACGCCTCCCACCTGGTGGTAGCTCGCGCGCGACTCGATCACATGCTTCATCTTAGTGCCCATCCATTTGGGGGAATTAAAAATTCTTGCAAAGGAGGGAGCCACCAGATCGATGCCTAGCTCGCGCGCGTGACGTACAATGTTTTCGCCGGAAACTTTCTGCTCGGTAGGATTGAAGCGCGAACCCACATAGGTTTCCCGTATCGCGTAAGAAGGCAGAATGCTGAAGTCTTTCCAGCGGATTGCCGTCATGATGCGCGGCTCAAAGTCGGCCCGCTGGACAAACGCGCGGGTGCGAAACAGCGGCTGGGCGCGGCTCAGAAATCCGGCGGTCGATTCGAGCGAGACCCAGACCGGCAGCACCTTTCGATGAATCAACCGGTCGCGGCTGTTGAACTCCACTTGAGGGAGCCGCCGGATTGCGATATTATCGCCCTCCTCCGGACTTTGAAAATTTTCCTTGCGGGAGAAGGAGAGGTTAAGCCCGAAACTCGACCAGTGCCTGGTCACGACGCCCACCGACTGCACTTCGGAGACCAGCGCTTCATTGAACGTTTCTGTGAACGCTTGGCGGAAGCGGAAGGAAGACAGATAATTCAACAAACCGCGCGCGTAAAAGCCGCGGCCAAGGTCTGCTCTTCCATCCATGGAAACGATAAAGCCGCCCTCTTTGCGGCGCGATCCATCATCGAGCAAAAGACCGCGGTCATTGACGCCGTAGAGATAAAAATTGAAGTCGGAGCGCTGCGTCGGTTTGCCTCGAAAGTCCGCCGTATGGGCGAAACCCCGCTGGGAGAAGAGCTGGCCGCGGTAGCTTAAGTCATAGCTGCGGTTAATCGCCCAGTAATAACCGGCCCCCACCATATAACCTCTTCTGGAACTATTGCCGATATTAGGTGTGAGAAAGCCACTCTTGCGCGGTTGGCGGCGGAGGGATTTATAAAATACCGGACTGTAAAACAACGGAAACTGGCGCACCTTAAACCACGCTTTGTACGCCAGCGCGCGGTCGCCGGGGATGATGTCGAACTTCGGCGCGCGCAGAGTCCATATCGGCCTTTCGATACGGCAATTGGTGACAAAGCCGTTGTAGAGGATGTAGCGGCCCTTGAGCCGTTCCGCCCAGTCCCCCTGAAAAACGAAAGGATTAGTGGTGGTCAACACTCCCGGACGCGGGTCGATCTTGGCGGGAGAGGAGCCGCGCACTTTGTAGAACTTTCCAGTCTCCTTGCCGATATTGTATTCCGCCCGTTCACACCACAACTCCTCATTGGATTCGAAATGTTGGAAATGGACATGGCCGCGTGCCTCGGCATCCCCCGTCTCGGTATTGTAGTCGACCTCGTCCGCCTCGAGCAGCGCCTCCTGAATCTCGACCCTGGCTTTGCCTCGCAGCTTGATCACCGGTCCGGTCGACTCTTGTGTGACGGAACTGACGTTCATCCACGATGGGCCGGGGGCATCCGGCCGCGCGGGCTTGATGCGGACGTTGGGATCCGTCGTTCCCGCCGACTGTGGCACTCGCTGGTTCCGGTCCGGGCGATCCGGACGAAATATCTGCGCCTGCGCACCACTACACCAGATAAAAAACAACAAGTTAGATGAGAAAACTAAGTGACAAGTTGAAGAAAATATGGTAAGAACAGGGAGGGGGATCTGGTCCCGCCGGGAATCGGGTCTCAACCCGAAACGCTAGCATGCAGTCTCTGGACAACGCAAGCCGATGACTTTACCCGCTATTTCCGACATGAGTTGCCGCTACTGCGGCGCGCTCAATACCGAACATGATCACCGTTGTGTTCGCTGCGGACGCCGGATGTATCTTGCGCCGCCCAAGCCCGTTGCACCATCCGCCAACCGATTATCCGTGGCTCCGGCAGCTCTGGGCGGCCGCGCCTTCAGCTCGCGCGTTGAGGCCGCCGGGCAGGCGCTTCCCCAGCAGGATTCGCTTTTCCCGGCCGGGCCCGAGCCACGGGAGCGGCTCCGATTAGTGGACGGTGCGCGCTCGGCCGGCGCCAGGCGCGATGCAATTTTGCGCGCTGCTCCAGCTGCTATCTCGCGTACTCCAGGTTCGCGCGAGCATCACCAGCAGCGTCTTTCTTTCCCTCAACCGCAGCCGGACCATCCCGCAAGCGACTCTACGATTTACTGCGACGCAGGGGTGGCGCTTCCCGTGCATCGCATCATGGGGGCCATGCTGGACGGCAGTATGATGCTGATCGGCATCGGTATTTTTCTGATGATTTTTCATGCCGCCGGGGCGAAGATCGTGCTCAATAAAGCCACTCTCCCCTATTACGGCGCCGCCGCTTTCGCCACTCTCACGCTCTACCGGCTGCTGTGGTGCGTGGCTGGTACCGACAGTATCGGCATGCGTTGGAGCGGTCTTCGTCTAATCACCTTCGATGGAGTGCTGCCCACCCGTCAGCAGCGTTTTTTGCGGCTGGTGTCGGCGCTGATCAGCATAATGCCAGGCGGCTTGGGTCTCTTTTGGGGTTTAGTGGATGAAGAGAAGCTGACGTGGCACGACCATATGTCGAAGACGTTTCCCACGCCTGGCAAACATCTAATGCGCTCTAGCGCCCGGTAGCCCGGGTTCCCGGCTCGCAACGTCGCTATCCGGCTCCGACGCCCAGGGAGCGCTGCTCACCCATGTAGGCTAGAATCGGAATTCCATGCGAATCCAGTTTGATCCGATAAACCTGTATGCGGGTATGGTGGGCGAATCCCACGGGTTGACTCCCGCGGAACTGCGCATCGCTCGCCCGGAGGCTCTGGCCGCGTTGCGCGATTTCCAGGCCGCCGCTCGCCAAGACGTCTACGGGTTTCCCCACCTGCCCTTTCAGAAAAGCACGGCAACTTCCATCCTGGACTACGCGGAAGAGGTACGGGGAACCTATGACACCGTATGCCTCGTGGGTATCGGCGGCAGCGCTCTCGGAGCTTGGGCTCTGGACTGCGCCCTCCGTGGTCCACATCCGGTTCAGGGCAGGTTCTCCAAAAAGTTTCCCCGGCTGGTCATCCTGGATAATGTCGATCCTACGTTTATTCTCGATGCGCTCCAGTCGATGGATCCGCGCAAAACTCTCGTCTGCGTCGCCGCCAAAAGCGGAGCCACCGCGGAAACGGTTTCGGCCTTCCTGATCGTGCGCGATTGGCTCGAAAACGAACTGGGGGCCAAGAAGGCCCGTAAACGGATCGTCGCCGTGACCTCAGAGCATCGCGGAGATCTGAAGGAGATGGCGGATAGCGAAGGATACACTACCTTCTATCTTCCGGAAAATGTGGGCGGCCGTTTCAGCGTCCTATCGGCGATCGGAATGGCTCCCGCAGCTCTCATCGGCCTCGATATCAAAAAGGTGTTGGCGGGCGCCGCGGAGATGACGGGGCTGTGCTGGAAGAAAGACCTTAAAGTGAACCACGCTTTGAACGCAGCTCTCCATCACTACCTGATTCTTACCCGTCGCGGAAAATCCGTTCAAGTCGCATTCCCTTATTCCAATCGCCTGTGGGGCACTGCGTTTTGGTTCCGTCAGCTATGGGCGGAGTCCCTTGGAAAGGCCTTGGACAAAGACGGCAAGCAGGTGAACGCCGGCCAAACCCCCGTCGCCGCGCTTGGGACGACGGATCAACATTCGCAAGTGCAACTCTACATGGAAGGTCCGAATGACAAAGTGTTTACGTTCTGGGGGGTGGATAAGTTCGAAAACGCGGGTGGGATTCCCAAGGTGAAGACCGGCCGCGCCGCGTTCGATTATCTTGGCGGGCAGACCCTGGCGAAGCTGTTAAATGCCGAGCGAAAAGCGACGGCGGCCGCGTTAACAGCCCAGCAGCGGCCGAATTGCGCCTTCACTCTGGACCGCGTGGATGAAGTGCATGTGGGTGCATTTTTGCAATTGATGGAATTTGAGACCGCATTCATGGGCCAGCTTCTCAATATCGATGCGTTCAATCAGGAGGGCGTAGAACTCGGCAAGAAGTTCACATTTGGGCTGATGGGACGAAGAGGGTATGAGGAATTCTCTCAGCAGTACAAAGCCTACGAACAGAAGCGTAGCAAGATCGTAGTCCGGTAAGAACTCAATTCGGCTTGCGCGCGTCGTAGGGAATCTCGCGGATGCCCTCGTCCATTCCCACGATGCGGACGACCCTGGCTCCGTTCACGGGCGGCCGGGAACCCTCCGGAATGGGGCCCTTCGTCGCCGTTAGCGACCCCCGCTCCGGAATCCGTTCTGGAGGCGCGATAAGCTGCGATTCCGCCGGTGCCGGAGCCGTGCTGGCCCGGATTTCATTCAAGCTCTGTTCCAGCAGCTTGCCGTCAATCGTAAAACCCATCTTCACGAAATTGCGCTCGCTGACTACCTTCAAGCGTCGCGCCAGTTGCGCGAGCGAAGGCTGATGAGAGTAGGTTAGCGCAGCCAGTTGGAGCAAAGCCGGTAAACCCGTCGCAAGCATCTCAGCCGCCTCATTGGTTGCCGCTTTGATTGTGAGCGTGGCATTCAATGTCTGCGCCATGGAAAGGCCAAGTTCCATCGTCTCCAGTTGCTCGGAGAGCGACGATGGGGGGATACCCAGGCTGCCAAGAGAATCCGCGGGCTCCCGGACTACCGCCCAAACGTCCTGCACCGTCGATAGGGTCACGGCGCGGAAGAAGAGCGGATTGCGGTCGTTGGTCGCCTCGCCACGCTGCGAGCGGTCAATCGCCGATTTCACCGAAGCTCCGTCGCCGAACAGGATCGTCTGCGCGTCCAGTAGTGCAAAATGGAGATCGGCGTTGGTGGCATCCGGCGATACCAGCAGTTCCACGTCATTGTATTTGCGCGATACGGCGCCATCGGACTTCGCCATCGCCCGAACCTTGGCCAGCGCAAACCGCCCTTCCCCTACAACCAGCAGCGGGGCGCGTCCGTCGCCTCCACCAGGCGATGATACTAGAAGCCGGTCTACGTTCTCTATCGATTCCAGAAACCCAAGTAACGGATGGCCGCCCTTTTGGATTTGCTTCAACACCATGGGCCCGAGCGCGGAATCCATGATCCGCCGCCAATCCACCCCGATCAGCAGCTTGGCGTCCGGATGCGCGAGCGGAAGGATGGTCCACTTGGCAATCTTCGCCGCCTGCGAGAAAGCAATCGCCGGAAGCAAGGTCATCAGCACCACAACAAGGCACAATCTCATACATCACTTCTATCGGTCGAATTGCTTAGGAAATTTAGCGGGAATGCGGATGCGCCTTCAACGCGCGCTAAGGATCGAGGCAATGCGGTCCGCGTCATTGGGCACCACGACCGGAGCATTTCCAAAATTCGGCACAATCGCGGCGCCGCCGGGAGCCACTAATTTCCCTGTATGATACTTGTAAATGTAATCCGGATCCTTCAGCACGTTCCCCGTCAGCACCGCCACCACGTCAGCTTCAGGGTCCAAGGTCCCCGCCGCTACCAGCTTCTTAATCCCCGCCAGCGTGGCTGCCGACGCCGGCTCGCAGCCTATGCCGCAAAGTCCGATCTGCGCCTTGGCATCGGCTATCTCCTGCTCGGTTACCTTTTCCACCACTCCCCCCGTGGCGGTAACCTCCAGCAATGCTTTGGGCCAACTCACCGGATCGCCGATCTTGATTGCCGTTGCCAGCGTCTCCGGATGCTCCACCGCGTGTAGCGCCCCCGTCTTCTCCCGCATAAAATCGTAAAACGGAGCGCTGCCCTGGGCCTGAATCACCGCCAGCCGCGGCAGGCGGTCAATCAGTCCCATCGTCTTCATCTCCCGCAGCGCCTTGCCGAAGGCGGACGTGTTTCCCAGATTCCCTCCTGGCAGCACGACCCAGTCCGGGACGCGCCAGTCCCGCTGATCCATCAGTTCCACCATGATGGACTTCTGTCCTTCAATTCGAAACGGATTAATGGAATTCAACAGATAAATGCCAAGCCGCTCGGCAAGCACTCGAATCAGCGCCAATATCTGATCGAAGTTCGCCTCCACCTGCAACGTCCTCGCCCCATACTCGAGGGCCTGCGCGAGCTTCCCATAGGAGATGTTGCCATGCGGAATAAAAATAATCGGAGCCAGGCCGCCCGCGCTCGCATAGGCGGCCATGGATGCCGAGGTATTTCCGGTGGAAACGCAGGCCACGCGCTTCATGCCCAGCCGCACCGCCTGGCTCGCCCCGCACGTCATGCCGTTATCCTTGAACGAACCAGTCGGATTGAATCCCTGGTGCTTGAACGAAATACGCTTCATTCCGGCGTAGGCGGCTGCCACCGGAGCGTCAAGCACCGGAGTATTCCCTTCTCTCAGCGTCACAACCCGGCCGTAATCGTCAAGAAACGGGAACATTTCGCGGTACCGCCACACCCCGCTCTGATCGAGCGGAGCATTGCTCATGCGCCGCTCCCGCCAGGTTCGCTTCAGAGCTTCCGGCTCGGCGGCCGCGCCTCCGTAAATGGCCTCCAGCAAGCCGCCGCACGTGCAGTTGTAAAGCACATCGGTGATCGCATACCGTTTCCGGCACGACGATTCAAAACAAATCAGTTCCGCACTCATGAAACCTTTGATTGTGGCATAGTGAACTGAAATCCTGTGGAGATCTCCGGATCCATCGCTATCCTGGCAACCCTGGTTGCGCTTCTGATCGTTCTCGGCGTCTACCAGTCAGCCGGGATCGGCGCCGCCCTGGCCGTCGCCGCAGTCATCGCCGCGCTCATGACCGCCCAGCATGTTGCTGCAAGTTCCGGACTGCTTAAGCAGTGGGACCGCAGACCGCCTCCAATCCTCCCCCTGGTTGTCGCATCGATCGCGCTCACCATCATGCTTGCATTTTCACGGGTGGGCAGCGCCATGGCCGGGAATCTGTCCTTCGCAACGCTGATCGTCTCCCAAATGTTCCGCCTCCCGCTGGAACTGACGATGCACCATGCGGCGGCATTGGGCGTAATGCCCATACAAATGTCTTATTCCGGCTGCAATTTCGACATCATTACTGGAGCCACGGCCGGCTTCCTGGCGGTGGCCGCGGGATTCGGGCAGGCTCCCCGGTGGCTGTTGATTGGCTGGAATGCGCTCGGGTCCTTCCTGCTATTGGCGATCATTTTCATTGCGGTCATTTCGATGCCTACGTTCGCCGCCTTTGGCCCCGAGCGGCTGAACACCTGGATCGCCGATCCGCCATTTATCTGGCTGCCGGGAGTGCTGGTGCCGGGTGCGTTGCTCGGTCATCTGCTGGTTTGGCGGAAGCTGTTTCCAGGACCGTCAAACTGAACAGGACCAGGCTGATCCACAGCAGATCGGTTACCAGCAAGTGCGCCAGCTGCGTCCACAGCGGAGTCAGCAGGACGATATTCATCACGCCGATCCCAAACTGTATGAGGACGCAAAAAGTGACCGCGTAGCTCCAGGTGTTGCCGCTATGCCGGGAGGCGAACCACAGCAGATAGGCCCCGCCGAAGATAGCCAGCACCGGATGCAGCACGCGCAGCCTCATGAGTAATGGTGCATCCCGCGCAAACTCTTCCCGCATACCCGCCGCGACCGAAGAGGCGGGAAACAGCGTATCGCCCACAGCCGCAACTCCTCCCGCCGCGCTCAAAACCATCACCGCCGCGATGCCTAGATACACCAACCGGCGAAGGGAACCATGGGCCAAGGAACGGGGCTCGCCGTGCGTCGCCCACCAGGCGGTCAGGGTGAGCGATCCCAGCAGAAACAGCGTGTTGATCAGATGCACCGCCAGAACCGCGGCACGCCACGGAGATTGATTTCCCGCGACCAACCCCAACAACACCAGCATGGCGCCCACCAGCGTTTCATTCCCCATAAAAATAAGCGTGAATAACGCCGCCCGCCGGCCCGAAGATTCGCGCGGCAGAACGCGGCGCGCCCATACGTAAAGCCCAATCACAGCCAGCAAGGCAAGTCCGCTGGTCGCCCGGTGAGTGAATTCAATCGCAGTGTGCATCTGCGGCATCACGGGCAGCACGGTTCCATTGCACAACGGCCAATGCGCTCCACAACCCGCGCCGGATCCGGTGGCGCGCACCAGCGCACCCCACAACACCACAAAGATGTTGTATGCCAGAACGCCCCAGGCGTACCTCGCCAAAGACTGATTCATGTTTTCATGCTAGCAACTTCCCGTTTTTACTCCGGCAGTGGTTTCCCCTTCGTCTCGGGCGCGAAGGGAAGCGTCGCCAGTCCAATCAGAAACACGAGGCACATGGTCACCCCCGCATAACGCATCGGCTCGCTTTGCCCCGCGTAGACGCGGCTGGTCAACAGGCCCAGCGCGAGCGGACCGAGAGCGGCCACAAAGCGGCCCACGTTATAACAGAATGACGTTCCCGTACTGCGCAAGCGGGTGGGAAACAGCTCCGGCAGATAGATGGCATACCCGCCAAAGAGCGACAACTGGCAGAACCCCATGATCGGAATCATCCAGAAGATATCCGTAAAGGTTTTCAGGTTCCAGAAGGTGAACGCCGTTGCCGCCATGGCCGCCACAAATGCAACCGCGAATGCAAATCGCCGCCCGACCCGGGCCGTGAAATGGGTGAACGCGTAGATCCCAAAGAAGGCCCCGGCGTTCTGCAGCAGGGAAGTCATGCCGGTCCAGAAGGTCTTCTGTCCAGCGCTCATGTCGGTCTTATCAAAAACGGAGCGCAACAGATCGAAGCTGAAAAAGCCGATGCCCCAGAGCCCGACGACCCCGGAAAACGCGAGCAGCATTCCGACGATTGCGTTCCGCCGCCAGCGGGGATCGGTGAACAGGTCACTCATGCTTCCCAACTGGGTGTTCAGCGCTTTCGCCCGGCGCCATTGTTCCGGCTCCTTCAACTTGCGAAACACAAAAATGCAAAGAAACGCCGGCAGCGCGCCTACGATAAACATCCAGCGCCAGGCGCTTCCAATGGCTCCCGTCTCTTCAAAGTGGCCCAGCGTGATGCCGATTACCGCGGCCAGCATATTTCCCACGGCCGAGAGCGCCTGGAGCCACCCGAGCGCATAAGGCCGCGCGCGATCCGGCATTGTCTCCGCGACTAATGCCACGCCCACGGCAAACTGGCCGCCAACGCCGAGCCCGGTGAGAAAGCGGTACACCGAAAAATCCCAGACGCTGGTGGACAGTACACTCAATCCGGTAAAAAGCGAGTACAGCAGAATGGTGGCGATCATGGTCTTGACACGCCCGATGCGATCGCCCAGAATTCCGAAAACCACTCCGCCCGAAGCCCATCCGATCATGAAAATCATGGTGGCGTAGCCGGCGTACTCGGCAATGGCCGCGGCGCTTGCAGCAGCACCCGGCACCACCCCCAGCAGCTCCGCCACCGCCGGCCGCCGGGCGAGATTGAATAACTGCTGATCCATGGTGTCAAAAAGCCAGCCGAGCGAGGCGATGAGCAGCACGAACCAGTGATAGCTGTTGAGCTCTTTATGCCAGGGAGCGCCCGCGACCGGGGGAGCAGTGGGGGCATGGGGATCAATGTGCATCTGTCGATCATGACGCTTCCGGCGGTAACGCCGCAACCGGCGGTTTTATCGTCGCATGATACCAATCAGACCGGCCAAGTGAGGTTTTCCCCTGAGAGACGCACCGGCCCACAAACCTTACCATCAGGGTATGCCTGCCGCCTGGGTCCTGCTGGCCGTAGCTACCGCCACGTTGAATACCGCGTCCGTGCTGCGTAGCGGCTGTGAGGCGGATGAGCCGAAGGTGGCGGCGCTGCCCGCCGGTCACGCTGTCGAGATACAGTCGGCGCTCCATGGCGGCAGCGGCACGTGCTACAAAGTGGCCGCCGAGGTGGAAGGCAAGCTGATTACCGGCTACGTTTTCGCCGCCGTCCTGAGCGGTGTGGATTCCTTCGAGCAGGCACGCAAGAGTGCGAAAGGCCTCGACCTGACGGCGGTCGCCGAGGAGGTGAAAAACGTTGTGGCGAAGGCCGCCTCCACACCCGGACGGGAGCATCCGGCCCGGAAAGCATGGGATCTGATCAACGCGAACCAGCCCGCGGAAGCGCTCCGGCTGCTCGAAAGAGACCTGCTGGCGTATCCGGTGGATCCTTTTCTTCATGCCGTAGCCGGATTGGCGTTCTACCGCATGGACAACCTCGAGCGAGCCATCCTCCATTGGAAGGAATCGATCGCCATTCGCCCCGATTCTTCCATCGAGGCCATGCTGAAAAAAGCGGAGCGCGAGAAGTTCGCCGATAAAGGATCGGAGCGCATGGTGGGTAATCGGGTGGTGCTGCGGTATGAGCGCAGCACGCTTCAGGAGCCGCAGGCGCGCGTGATGCTGCAAGCTCTGGACGACGAGTACACCCGCGTGTCGTTCCAGTTGGGTTGCCGGGCCAATGAGAAGGTGACGGCAATCGCGACCGGCCGTGAAAGTTACTTTCGGGCCACTCAGGCGGCGGAGTGGAGCGGCGGCCTCTATGATGGCCGGATCCATGTGCCGGTGTCCGACCCGCGCCAGGTGAGCCCCGAGATTCGGCGGACGTTCGCGCATGAACTGACGCACGCCTGTCTTCACGAGCTCGGGCAATGGCCAAGCTGGCTCCATGAAGGCTTGGCGCAGAAATATTCCGGCGTGACTCTGGGTGCGCAGCGGGCCGTGGTGGAAGGCCTTATCAAGGCGAAGCAACTTCCCAAGCTGAGCCAATTGGGGCAAAATTGGTCTAGCTTGAGCTCGCGGAACGCCGCGATGGCATACACCCTGGCGCTCTATGCGGCGGAGAAATTAATCGAGAGGAACGCGAATACGGGGATGCGTAATATATTGGGCGACCCTGGTAACTTCGCGCAAGTCGAGGCGGAACTGGAGAAAGCGATCGGATTATAAACGCTACCGCGCCCGCTCGCGCACGTGCGCCGGTAATCCTGGCACCGCGCGCAGATGATTGAACTCCTCGGCAAACGCCATCCCGTGGCGCTTTCCGATCGTCTCCGCAAGCTCCGTCAAAAAGTTGCGAGTCAGTTCCTCTCCCTTTAACGTCTTGCCTGCCCGCGCCGACATCTGCGCCGCCCACTCCGCCGTCGACGTCTTCATGCGCAGGATCGCCGCGATCTTTTGTTCCAACACGGGGCCGATCTCCACCTGCTTCATCGTGGCCTGTCCTTCTCCGCCTTCGCCTTTCCGGTAAGGCCGGTAGGGAACGAAAAAATAATACTGCCGCGCCGAAGACCCGGGAAAACCGAGGTAAGTCATCTCCTGCAGGAACAGTCCGGACCCGCCGTAAGGCGACTCCTCCGCCATGCGTCCTACGCGGTACAAATCGTTGTCGTCCTGGTAGTGCACATACCAATCGGGGAAGAAGAGAATCTCCGGCTTATAGAGTCTTGTCAGGGAGATCACCTGGTTCCGCAACTCGCTCGACGACAAATATCCAAGCTCCCCGCTCTTGTGACCCAGATTGATCACCTCGCGCACTCCCAACGCTTTGGCGGCAAGCTCGCCCTCGGCGTTGTTGGCGATCCGGGTGGCCGCGGGATCCAACCCGCTCGAGAGTTTCTCCTCGTTTCCGAACACCGCCACGTACACCGCGCGCCCCTCCGCGGCCATTCGCGCCAGTGTGCCCCCGGCTCCAAAGAGACAGTCCCGCATCGAAGGAGTTATCACCAGCACCGATCCCGCCGCGGTCTCTACCCGAGGTACAAACTTCTCCGTCACCGGAGCCCGGTCTGCGCCGCCGGTGCGCACGTGGTTGAACTCCTCCGCATAGCGCAACGAATGCCGCGGTCCGATCGTCTCCGCCATTTCGGTAAGAAACTCGCGGACGTACCGCCGCGCTTCCAGGTCGCCGGCCGGCCGGCCCTGCATTCCCGCCCAGGCGCGATTACGCGTAAACATCAGCTCAGCGGCATTGATTTTCACTTCCAGTGTATCCGCGATGTCCCGGCTGACGAATCGCGCCTGCGCCACTTCGCCGCCTTCTCCCTTTCGATACGGACGGAACGGCGA
>DATLCW010000309.1:0-3409 GCA_035526195.1 Bryobacteraceae bacterium | reverse complement strand
CGCCAAATACATGGTGCGGCATCGAAAGCCTCCGTCACAGACGTGGCGCACGTTCTTGGAAAATCATCTGAAGGCTATGGTATCTGTAGATTTCTTTGGTGTGCCCACAATCCGGTTCGAAATCCTCTACGTATTTCTTGTGCTCGCACACGACCGTAGACGCATCCTCCACTTCGGCGTCACCGCTCATCCGACCGCGGAGTGGACGGCCCAGGAACTTCGCGAGGCATTTCCTTGGGACAGTGCGCCTCGTTATCTGTTGCGTGACCGAGACCGGATCTTCGGCCACGAGTTCGTCGCACAAGTGAAGGCGCTCGGCATCAAACAAGTCTTGTCGGCACCGCGCTCTCCCTGGCAGCGGGCCTACGTCGAAAGGCTCATTGGGTCAATTCGTCGGGAGTGTCTGGATCACATAATCGTCTTCAACGAACGCTCGCTTCACCGAACGCTCACCTCATTCGGTGCTTACTACCATAACTGGCGCACCCACTTGTCGCTGGACAAAGACGCTCCGATAAGCCGAAGAGCACAGCCTCTCGACGAAGGTGGTGTCGTGGAGATTCGGGAAGTTGGCGGGCTGCACCATCACTACGAACGCCGAGCCGCCTGACACAATCGCACCACCGGGTTGGAATGGCGCAGTATCCGCAGATGCATTCCTGGACTCGCGCGGAACGCTGCCAGATACTGGCGATTTCTCGTTCTAAGCCACTCAGCTCAGAAACCTATCAACACTCACAACGACCTCTTACTTGATTTCTTTGTAGGGACAGTTGGTATCAGGGTAAGCGTCCGGTCAGCACCGTCTGGACGAACTAAAGAAGGTGAGTGATGCTCGAGAAGATGGAACGAAGTGTCTGGCGTCAACTACTACGTGTTGCCTCACGAAGGAATGTTACCGAAGGGTAAATGCCGCTTTGCATTTAGGCCAGGTCATTCCTCTCCTGAATTGAACTTGCTACTGGATCTTTGTCGAATTCATTCTTAAACTGGAAGAACCGAAACGGAGGATAGAGATCTCCAGGGATGGAACTCGAGCGCCGATTTCGGGGCGAGCATGAACGGGGCGGCCAGCGAAGGCGCGCCCCGTCTGCATCATGCTTGCGCAAAGCGTTAAATCCCGGGGCTTGGGGCGTGCGTCCGAGAGGACTTGATGGACTTGTTGAATGAGAGGAATCAACTCGGGTAATGACTCGCTCACCCGATAGCCTGATCCCCTCTGGCGTTGAGCAATCGGTGCTGGAGAAGCGGGATGACGAAGCCTTCAACTGTCGGCAGGAAGGCGAGGCGAATCTGCGGGCCGCAACACAAGTGAACGCCGTTTCAGCATCGTTAACCCCACCAGTGATCACGCCGATTCAACTGGAGCTAATCCCGGGGCGAGCCTGTGTCCCTAAGGCGAAGCCTGCCACGATTCGGAAGTCAGCGAGAATCAGACCGAATCGCCGGGACGGTGTATCGGGCGGCGGCACGCAGAGACAGAACATCAAGTTAACCGGAGAGACCCTGTTCGGTCCGGCGGAGGAGACTTCGACCGGTAGGGAGGCGCATAAGGGCAAAACCCGAAAGCGCGGCAACGAAGCCGGGCGGGGAGTCGGAGGTGGCCGAAGTACCGGAGAAACTCGTGACAAACGGGCGGAGGGAAGGGCCGCTACTTTCATCAAGCGGACAGAGCAGGGAAAGGCTGCCGGACTGCCCCCGCAAGGGAAGGCTCAACCCCGGACCCGTCAAGCCAGGCGCAAAGCGCCCGCAAGACTCGATAAAGCCCGCAAGCTGCAACGGACGCTATACCGAGTAGCCAAGCAACAACCAGCAAGGAGGTTCACGCTTCTTTACGATAAGGTCTGTCGACGGGACATCCTGCAAGAGGCCTGGCAGAGGGTGAAGTCCAACAAAGGGGCGGCGGGAGTGGATAAGGTCGATATCGACGCGATTCGGGATTACGGCGAAGAGCGATTTCTGAGCGAAGTGGAACAGGAGTTGCAAACCCGTCAATACCGGGCAGCGCTGGTGCGCCGCGTTCACATACCAAAGCCCGGACAGCCGGGTAAGACCCGGCCGTTGGGCATACCTACGGTGAAGGACCGAGTGGTACAGATGGCGGTGAAGATCGTGATCGAACCGATATTCGAATCCGTCTTTATGCCCTGCTCATTTGGGTTCCGCCCGCAGAGGACGCCGCGGATGGCGTTGAGCGCGATTGTGCAAAGCGTCAACGATGGGCTACTCTCACGTGGTGGACGTTGATCTGAAATCGTACTTCGACACGATTTCCCACGACCTGCTCCTCAGGTTGGTGGAACGGCGGGTTGGAGACGTTCAGGTTCTGCGACTGATCCGTGCATGGCTGAAAGCAGGAGTCATGGAAGAAGGCAGAGTGACTCATCCCGATCGGGGCTCTCCTCAGGGCGGGGTGATTTCACCACTGCTATCCAACATCTATCTGCACGAGGTAGATCGTCAATGGTGCCGGAGGGACGGTGTCGCCCTCGGCAATGTTCGGCTTGTCCGCTATGCGGACGATATGGTGCTGCTGGCGCGAACGGAACAACAGGCGCGGCTGGGGTGGGGCCAACTGCAGGTGCAGTTTGCTGCTCTTCGACTGGTGGTCAATCAGGAGAAGAGTCGGCTGACGACGCTGGCAGAAGGCTTCGCGTTTCTGGGCTTCGAGTTCCGCAAAGCTCCGAGGCGGATGCTGTTGATGTGGCCACGCGAGAAGGCGTGCCGCAATATTCGTCAACGGATGCGCGAGGTAGTGCGGTCGTTTCCCAGCAATGGGCGGGTCGATGTTGTGATCCAAAGGCTGAATCCGGTTCTGAATGGATGGTGTACATACTTTCTGGTTGGAAACAGCAATCGGACATTCCATAAGGTGGACTGGGCGGTTCGGAGCGAGTTGCAATTGTGGCTTCGGCGTAAGCACCAGTGCCCGTGGCGGTCTGCTAAGAAACGATGGGGATACCACTTCCTTCATGACCGATGTCGGCTGTATCGGATGGTCGGGAAGGTGAGCCATCTGGAGGGGTTGCGGCGCACGCTGCAGGATGAAGATGATCGGAGAGCCGGATGCGGGAAATCCGCCAGTCCGGTTCGATGAGGGGGCGCAGGAAACGTTGCGGTCCTACCGCGGGCGCGCCTGTGCCCTACTCTACAGAGTCCCCACGATGCTGCAGCTGGCGCTACCTACTCTGGTTTCAGAGCGCTACAGTGGATTTGGGCGCCGCATGCGTTTGGTCTCCGTAAAACACTTCTGTCCATTGCTGATTGGAGCCTTAATTGCCGCCGGGGTAGTCACCGAAGCGGCGGCTGCTAAAGCAACGCTGGTTGAAGTATGGGTTGGTGGTGATGACGGATTGACACAGCGACTCCGGGACGCCACTGAACATGCATTCCAATCGTCGCCGCGTTT
>DATLCW010000307.1:0-3271 GCA_035526195.1 Bryobacteraceae bacterium | reverse complement strand
CCGCCTACGGGCGGCGTGGACGAGTTCCTGACGCTTGGGACGGTCCAAGGCCCCGGAGCCTATATCCGCCACCTCCAGGGCCACGTCCCAGCCCCTGTGGGCGGCATAGGCGCGCATGGCGTCCAGCTGCAGAGGAAGCGTCTGCTGATCGTGGGTAGAAACGCGAGCGTAGAATGCAACTCTCATTGGATTAAGAACCTCTCCTGACCATAAACCCTATCTGGGCTGGCCTTACATGGCCTTGTGTTTCCGCCATGCGTTTGCAAGGGTTTAGGGTGAACACAAACTATAGTTTCTGTTCACCCTGCCACGAGTTGGATTAGGCGATGGTATAGGCTTTCTGGCCGTCCTCGCGCTTCACGAGTTGCACGTTGAGGTTCAGCTTCTTTCGCAGGTTGCCGCTGAGGTACCCGCGTACGCTATGGGATTGCCAGCCTGTCGCGACCATCATGTCCGCCAGAGTGGCGCCCTCGACTCGCTTCAAGAGCGCGAGGACCCGCTCCTTCTTGCTGGTGAGGTCGGCCGGCACGAGCCGGTTGGTCGGCTTTTTCGCGGGATTACTCCGCGGTTTCTTCGTTCTCATGGTGGTCTCCTTGCCGGGGGAGTCCCCGTGACCACATTCATCACTCCGATGCCGCGAGATAAGCAAGTCGCCTTAACTCAATTATTTGGCACAGGCATGGTAGTTTCGCGGCAGACAATTCGTAATCGTTTCTGCTCTGTCTTTGTCATAAGGCGAGCACTCGCCGGGAGCCACCAGGGGCCACAAAGTTGAGGAGTCGCATCGTGGACGATGGACAGGAATGGTACATTCGCCAGGTTCTGGAGGCGTACCGCAAAACGCCGGGTACGACGGGAACCGTTCCGTCGTCCGGACCGGATGCTGGCCGCACAACTCTGCCAACGCGGCGGGGCCGTGAGCGTGATCGAAAACGCATTCGTGCTGGCGGCCTCACGCCGTCTGATGCGTCCCGCCGATGCCCCGCCGTTGGGCACGATTCGTTCGCTGGCATATTTCCTGCCGGTGATCGAGGAAGTGCTCGACATGCATGTCAGCCCGCAGTACTTCCAATATCTTCGCCACAAGCTCGAACGGATCGGCCGCGATCGGTAGGCCGCGCGCGCCTTTGGCGCGGATGATGGAACACCAACCCCGCACGCCTTCGGAGTGGATAATACTGCTTGTTCATTTCACTCCCTCAAGAACACGCCTTCGGCGTGGATGATGGCGCGCCCCCGTTCCCAATCCTGTTCTCAGAGTGGGTCACTTCCGCCGAGCCCTACTGGTCTACTCTTGCCAAGCGCCCAAGCCCCTTTTTAGAGATGACAAAATGACAGGTCCGCCGCCCTGTTCGTTACCTCTTGAGAAACTCTACCCGCCTGTTGTTCGCCTTTCCCGCCGCGGTGTCGTTTTTGTCATTCGGCTGAGATTCCCCTTTGCCGTCAGTCTCCATGCGACCTGCGTCAATTCCGAATTCAGTTCGCAGCGCTTCTTTGACGGAAACGGATCGCCGCTTTGACAGGTCCATATTCTTGGCATCGTCGCCGTCCGAGTCCGTGTGACCTACGATGGTGACTTTAAGATCCGAATTCTCCTGTAGAACAGCAGCGATTGCCTTCAGCGTGCCATATGACTCGCCCTTGATCTTGTCGCTATTCACATCAAACAGGATTCCATGCGTTACCCACTTGCCATCGGTGAGCAACTTGTTCCGCGTGTCTGGGGCTCCAACGGCCAACCGCAGATTACTGAGGAAGTAGAAATTGTTTGGATACACATTATGGACATAGAAGACGATCCGGTTGTACGCGCCTACGGGCATCATCGCTCGGGGCAAATCCGAGATCTTGGCGTCATCGAAATAGACTCGGACACGTTCCTTCTGTCGCCAGATGGCGATATGGATCGGATTGCCCTTGTCGGTGAACTGAGGCGTTTCGCTTCGTGTTCCAGCTTGACTTGTTCCTTCCTTCCTGACCTCGGAGCTGAAATCAGCCCGCGGATTCGCCGAAAAAGTAAATCGATCGGCCGTGTGGAAGCTCAACAGTTCCTTCGGACTGGTTAGCAATGCCAAACTGATTCGCAAATCGCCGCTGTCAAAAGGAGTAGTGGTCAGCAGGTCGAATTCGAGAGTGAAGTTGTCCGGCAGCACCGGGATCAACTCCGGCACAAAGACACCGGCTTTGGTGAATTTTAGCCAGCGTCCCGGCTTCCCCTGGATCGTGACGATCTCACCGGATGCATTGGTATTCCACCTAGCTGGAAAATCGCCAATTTCTCCATCCATGAAGTCTTCAAAACCAACGATCTTCTCTCCGGGAACAAAGTCGAATTTGCTAAAAGACTTGATGGATGCAGAGTCAGCACTCGGAGTGCCTTGGGAATAAAGACCGATGGGGCTGGCGAGGACGAGCAGCGCGTACTGCGCCGCGAGCCCGGGTTTCCTCATGGATTTGCCTCCTGTGGTTTCTGGTTGCCTTTGGTTCCCGTTGTCGTAAACGAGTGAACTTGGAAGAGTGAACGGCCGCTGTTCCGCACGCCGATTGGTGAGAAGTGTACCGCAGCTGAACTCGGTGAGCAATCGCTATTTGCTCGCTAGTTGCCCGCTACTCGCGCTTCGACTCAACCCACCGGCTCCCATTTCTAATGCGAGCCGGAACCGAAGCTGAAACGCGTCGATTGTCAGGGTGGTGGCTGTCCAGAAAGCCGCGATGCTTTGTTTGTAATAATTTAGATCCATCTCCCAGGTCCAAACCCACCGCCTTTTTAGGCGGTCAGCTTCAAGCAGCCCGTTTCCACAGCAACCGATGGGATCTCACATATCAGTTTGTAAGCGCCAAGCGTCTCGCCTGACAATGCCTGCCAGGACTGCGGGATGCGGCCCTGTTCGAGAAAGCGCTCTCTTGCGAGCACCCGGTGCTCTTCCAGCAGCGCCTCCAGAGCGGCCGCCAACGGCGCATTCTCTCGGCGAATACACGACAACCAGTTGGCTCGCGCGGGTTCCCCCAATTCGAGCGCCTCATCCAGATAAGGACTTAGGGTCTGCCAGGAATAGCGATTGTGTGTAGACACAGTTTCCTCAGACGGAAAATTCGACGCGCATCCCGCGGTACAAATAAATGCGTCCGCCATGAGTTTTGTCCAGTAGAGTAGGACAGTAGGCGACGGAACCCGCGACCTACTGTCCCCTCGTCGAACCGGACGTGCAGATTTCCCGCATCCGGCTCTCCTGAAAACCTTGGTCAGCGGCTGTCGCGCGGTGTGATTCTC
>DATLCW010000306.1:0-21716 GCA_035526195.1 Bryobacteraceae bacterium | reverse complement strand
CCGCCTACGGGCGGCGTGGACGAGTTCCTGACGCTTGGGACGGTCCAAGGCCCCGGAGCCTATATCCGCCACCTCCAGGGCCACGTCCCAGCCCCTGTGGGCGGCATAGGCGCGCATGGCGTCCAGCTGCAGAGGAAGCGTTTGCTGGATGCAACAGCAGCGCTACCACTGGCCGACACAGAAGGTGCGAGCTACCCGTTTTGGTCTCCGGACAGCCAATCGCTCGCTTTCTTTTCCCCCGGCAAGCTGAGACGATTGGACATCGGCGTCGGCTTGCAGCAGACGCTTGCCAATGCATTGTTCGGCAAAGGCGGCACGTGGAACTCAGACGGTGTCATTCTTTTCGCCCCGGGCACTGGCACTCCGCTGTATCGTGTTGCCTCGTCTGGCGACTCAGTCGCTGTGGTAACGTCTTTGGAGCTGCGGCATGATGGCAGCCACCGGTTTCCTCAATTCCTGCCTAACGGTCGGCAATTTCTGTTCTACGCCCAGGGAATGGTTGAAACCCAAGGCATCTATTTGGGCTCGTTGGACTCGCCGGAGACCAAACGCATAACTGCAGCAGACACTGCCGGGTTATACATGTCTAGTGGATGGCTGCTGTTTGTGCGCCAGACGACGCTACAAGCGCAGCGTTTCGATATCTCTCGTCGCGAACTTAGCGGCGACCCAATTACTATCGCCAGTGGCATCAACCCTGAGAGCGGTGCAGGGGTCGGCGATTTTTCAGTTTCAGCCACGGGTCTCGTGGCATATCGGTCTGGCGGGGCGTCTCGACGTCAACTGACATGGTTCGATCGCTCCGGCAAAGCCGTCGGCACCTTTGGCGCTCCTGATGAGAACAACCTGATGGCACCATCGCTGTCACCCGACGGCCGCCGAGTAGTAGCTCATCGAACGGTGCAGAACAATACGGACATCTGGATGTTTGACTCCATCCGTTCAACGCGCTTCACGTTCGACACAAGTGCTGATCGTTTTCCACTCTGGTCGCCTGACGGGCGGAGCGTTGTCTTCGACTCCAACCGCACGAGCACTCGTGATCTTTACGTCAAATCATCTGACAATACTGGTATCGAGGAGCTGCTGTTCGAGTCACAGGAAGACAAGGTTGCCTGGGATTGGTCGCCCGATGGAAAATTCTTGTTATACTCCGTTGTGAGCAATCCTAAAAAAAGCTCTGCTGACCTTTGGGCCCTGCCACTCGAGCGAGAGCGCAAGCCGCACAAATTTCTAGCTACGAAAGCCGAAGAGCGGCAATCCATATTTTCTCCGGATAATCATTGGGTCGCATACGCGTCCGACGAATCGGGAAGGTATCAGATCTATGTGCGGCCATTCCCCGGACCCGGCGGACAATGGCAAGTCTCGACATCGGGCGGTGTGCAGCCGCGCTGGCGTGCAGATGGCAAAGAACTGTATTACATCGCACCCGATGCAAGGCTGATGGCCATCTCTGTGACGACAAAGGGCGCGTCGTTCGAACTCGGCACTTCAGCTGCCTTGTTCCAGACGCGGATCTGGGGTGGCGGTACTAATGCCACGAACGGCCTTCAATACGATGTCGCTCCAGATGGCAAGTTCTTGATCAACATCACTACCGAGGACGCGGTCGTGTCCTCAATCACGGTGCTCTTAAATTGGACGCCCCAAAAAAAGTAAACTATCTGCACGATTGCGGTGACTGCATACCCCGAGGGGAGCGCGATACGGTCAAAAATGGGGACGCGCCATCGCCGATTTCGAGTCGCCGCCGCGAGCTTCCGCAGAATCGCCCTTGAGGCCGTCGTTTTGTGGCCACTTAAAAAAGCGCGCTGCGCTCAGAAACCCGCAGATCGGCCTCCGGCTCTTGGCGAGCGTTCCCGTTATCCAGAGTTATCGGAAGCTATCGGGCCGGGCGGAAACCGTTCTGGGAGTGACTAAAACCGATCGAACCGGCATCCCATTGGGTTTGGCGCCGAATTGCATGCCCCTCAGCGCCCTTCCCTCGGAGAAGCTCGATCCCAACAGGATCTTTCTCTAATCGCCCGTGCAGATTTCGCTTCACTTTTCTCTGCACCTGAGTGATGAATCGTCATGCGAGGACACACGAATGAAGCGCACCCAGACCCCGGCCGAGCACGCGACGCCCGGGTTCGCAATCCGGCTTAACCCGAGATCCCTGGTTTGTGGGGACTACCTTCCGGATCACGCCGGAGGCTGTCTCCGAGTTCCGGGTTCAGGCCAGTGCCTACTCGGCGGAGTTCGGACGCGGGGCCGGAGCACAGGTGGCGGTGAGTAGCCCCGGGGAGTCTCACCCCGGGGCTCTCTCAGAACCGTACTTGAACCTCTCAGCTCATACGGCTCCCGCCATGGAACCAAGCCGCTCTCCCAGTTGCCAGTGCGCCCACAACTTCGGATCGCGTCTCGAGATACGCGCGACCCAGTGAGTCGCCCTACGCAAATGTCTGCGCAGCTTCTTGTACTTCCGCTCGGCCCAATGGGCCAGTGATCGGTCCAGTTGACGCATCGGCGGATAGAGCGCCGACCGGTAAAATCGCCCATAGTACTGAAGCCAGCCGCGAATCATCGGGTTGAACATCCGCGACAGATCTTCGATGGACTTGTCACTGCGTAAATGCAGATTCCAGCTCCGAATCTCTGTCCGAATCTTCTTCACCGCCTTATCCGAAACTGCCGGGCTGAAATTGATGAAGAACTTCCCGGATCGATTCTTCGATCTCCGCGGCCGAAATGTATAGCCCAGAAAATCGAACTTCTCGTTCGAGTATGTCCCTCGCCGGTCATCATCCTTGCAATAGACAACTTTCGTCTTTTCCGGATGTAGCTCCAACCCGCAGTCCTTCAAACGCGCGGCGATTGCGGCCCGCATCTCCAAGGCTTCCCTCTCCGTCCTGCAATGCACGATGGCATCATCAGCAAATCGCTCAAACGGCACTCGGCCGTACTGCGTCGCCATCCATCGATCAAACGCATAGTGCAGGAACAGATTGGCCAACAAGGGGCTGATGACTCCGCCTTGCGGCGTGCCCTTCTCACGCGGGATCAACGAACCGTCCTCCTCTTTCACCGGAGCCTGCAACCAGCGCTCGATGTAGAGAACGATCCATTTCTCTGTGGCGTGCTTCCGGACGGCCCGCATCAGCAGATCTTGTGGAATGTTATCGAAGAAACCCTTGATGTCCAGATCCACGATCCAGTCATTGCGCCAGCATCGCTGCCGCGCCTGTCCAACCGCATCCAAGGCCGACTTCCCAGGGCGATACCCATAGGAATCCGGATGAAACAGCGGGTCCACCGCAGGCTCCAGTTTCGATTTCACTACCATCTGCGCGATCCGGTCCGTCACGGTCGGTATGCCCAGCTTTCTTTCCCCGCCATTTGCTTTCGGTATTTTCACCGTCCGCACCGGCGGTGGAAAGTAGCTGCCCGACGACATCCGGTTCCAGAGCTTGTATAGGTTTCCTTTCAGGTCCCTTTCGAAGTCCCCAATCGTCTGCTCGTCGACCCCTGCCGCTCCCTGGTTCTCTTTTACTCGTTTATACGCCTCCCAAACCTCCCACTTAGAAATACAAAACGGCTTGCCTTCACTCATCGGCTCCTCCCATCACTGGTTGGCTCATTGAATCAAGGCTCCCTAACGCAACCCCTTCGCTCCAACCCCTTTCGGGGCCCTCCTCACTACTACGGGTTGCTCCGCCCCTGGTCTCCGCTTCCGTACTCTCGCCCTTGTGGTTCTTCCACTCGCGGCTTCTCCGTTCGCATCGGAGCCCCAGGTTCCCACGTTCCGCTCGATCGCCTCTCGGCAAGCTCAGGCCACCTTCATGCCGGATGCCGCTTTGGTCCGTAAACAGGCGCCGCCAAAGCTCGTCCCGCAGTAACGACACCCTGCGGTTTTGACATCGTCCCTACGCTTTCGACACGTGATCAGTGGTTCCCTTCCGGTCCTCTTCTTGCCAGTCACCTGACCTGGTTCTTTCCAGGCCTTTTCCTTCTGTGCTCACGACCATGGCTTTTGACCACAGCCACCGAAGGCGGTTTGGAACCTGCTCCTGTAAGCCGGTTCCGAGGGGCCGTCCCTCATCGATCAAGTAGTTACACACATTGAGCCCTCCTCGGCCCTTTGCGCTCGTGGCGCACTATCGTCACGCGTAGCGGCACCAACAAGTTCCATGGCTCGCTGTGGGACTTCTACAGCGCGGATTGGCTGTCCGCGGCCACGCTGGCGAACAAGCGCTCCGGAGTATCGCAGGCGCGCTTCGGGGAGCATCAGGCCGGCGCCAGCCTGGGCGGTCCGTTACAGCGAAACCGGACCTTCTTTTTCGCTCTCGTCCAGGCCACACCGCGGCGCGAAGGACCCAACGCCAACAACAGCAGTACGATTCACGATCCCGAGTCCAGAAGGTCTGGCTGCCCTCTCGCGTATTCCGTTGGCGCCTGGCCAGCCGGCCGAAAACCGCGAGGCTGTACTGGCCACGCTCTCGTTTCTACCGAGTGTGTACCCGCTGGTACGTCAATACGAACAGATCAGCGAACTGAATGTAAACGGCACGATCGTGCCGATGGGCCGGACACGCATTCCTGTGGCGACGCCATGGGATAGGTGGAATGCTCAGGGCCGGCTGGATCATCAGCTCGGCCAGAAAGACTCGTTGACCTACCGCTACCAATGGGGCCGGTTTGAAGCGCCACTCGCCACCCTAGGTCCGGGGATGACGAATAATAGCTTCGGGCCGCGTTTCGCCTCTTCCGAAGAGATCGTGTATGCGAGTCACGCAGTGAGCCACACGCGCGTGTTCAGCCCGCGGTGGCTCAATGAGGTCCGCCTCGCATACACTCGGGCGTTCAATGATGCCCAGCCGCTGGGAGAGGCCGGGCCCTCGACCGCCATCAATAACTTCTTCACATTTGGAGGGGCGGTTGCGGCGCCCTGGCAACGGGACGCAAGATCCTGGCAATGGCAGGATGTGGTTACGCATCAGCAAGGGCGTCATGGGTTGAAGGCAGGCGTGGATCTCAACCGCGTGCGAGTATTCGTGTTGAATCAGGCCACCGTACGCGGTCAGTGGACGTTCATGAACTTCGCTGATTTTCTGTACCGGGCGTTCCGCTTTACGCAGGCCTTTGTGCCGTCTATTACCGACATAGTGTCCCTGCAGCACTCTTACTTCGTTCAGGACGACATCAAGATCCGTCTGAATCTGACGGTGAACATCGGGCTGCGCTATCAGATCGCGGATGTTCCCGAAGGGTTATATGGAACGACTGATCCGGCCCTTCTCGCGGTAGGCGTACCCGAACCGGTGCGACGGGACTCGAATGACTGGGCTCCCCGCGTGGGTATTGCTTACAGCCCCGGCAAAGGGCGGATGGTGCTGCGCGGCGGCTTCGGAATCTCCTACCTGCAAGGCACTTCGAACACCTTTGTTCCGATGACCCGGAACAACTATCCACGCAATGCCGTAGACGAGCGCGCCCAAGCGGCTACGGTGAACCAATATCCCACGATTCCGCCGAAGCCGGCAGCGATTCCTCCGCTCAACCCGGCTCAGGTATTCACGAACGCGATGCCGGATATTCAGAATCCGACTACCCATTTCTATTCGGCGTCTGTTCAGCGCCAGTTTGGCCGGGACTACATTGCTGAGTTGGGCTACAGCGGCAACCGCTCATATCATCTGCAACGCATGGGCGAGCGGAATCCGGCGATTCTTACCGAAGCACAGGGCAACAGGTCGTCGCGACGCAAAACCAGAACAGCATCCCGCCGGAATCCGCGCGGCGTCTGATCCCGGCATGGGGACGTCGCGTTAGTTTGGAGACAACCGCCAGGAGTAGCTATAACGCGGGTTATGTCCGCTTCGATCGAAAGATGGGGCGTGGGCTGCTGGTGGGAGCGAACTATACCTACAGCGCCGCACTCGATGACGCGGATGCAAATGGCTCGACGCCCCAGGACCTTCGCAACTATCGGCCGGAGTATGGCCGTGGCGCCGTGGACCGGCCGCATCGGTTTGTCCTGCATTACGTCTGGCAGGTACCATCTCCGGTTGTACACGGCCTGCCGCGCCATCTCGTTCAGGGATGGCAGGTGTCAGGTTACTCCGAGTGGCAATCCGGCCAGCCGTTTACCGTCACGAGCGGTGTAGACAGTAATGGAGACGGCTCATTGACGGCCGATCGGCCGAACTACGACCCAAACGGAAGGATTTCACTCGATCCCGTAACCGGAAACTGGCGAAGCTTTCAAACTCCGCGCGACGGCAGCGGACTTTTCGTCACGCCGCTGGGGACCAATGGCTTGCCTTTGGCGAACTCCATGCCGCACGGCGGGAACCTGGGCCGGAACACATTTCGCGGACCCAGCTTTGGGAACTGGAATCTGGATTTGGGAAAGACCTTCACTGTGACTGAGCGGTGGAAAGTGCAGTTGCGCGCGAGTTCGACGAAGCTGTTCCACCATCGCAACTTCGGGCCGCCGGTTGCAGTGATGAGCAACGTCCTCGGTTTCGGCACCAATGCGTCGGACCCGGCCGCTCGCGTCGTGTTGCTCGGCGCGAAGATTCTGTTCTAGCCGCGATTCGCACCGGATGGGAGCACGCCGTACGCTGGACGTGTTCTCTTCTACACGCTGAGTAAGTGGAGTAGGCCATGAGCAATGATTCGAAACCCGCAGAGCCGCGTGGTCCGGCTGGCGGCGAAGATCCTATTCTGAACCGAACATAGGAGGGCATAGCGATGCCAAGGTTTCTATTGTTTGCCATCACGCTTGCGGTAACGGCAGTTACTGGATTGGCGACCGCGCAAGCGTCGCCCACCGTCCTTCATCTCGTGGGCAGGGCTCTCCAATGGGATCAGGCAGCCGCCGGTCTCCGCCGCAGTTACTGCGCAATTCCAATCCTGCTTTAGAGGCTTGGACGAAATTCAATTTTGATTTGGGCAGTTTCATTAGCGATCGTCCAGACCCAGGTCTGGTGCTTCTTAACGGCCAACCCCATGGCGAGGTTCTTCTTGCTGGTGGAGTCCCTCCAACCGCATAGATGTGTTTGATTCCACGAACAATACCTGACGGACATTGCCAAAGACGCTGCTCTATTCGTACATGACCCATGCTGCGCATATTTTGGCCAATGATAAAATTCTGGTGTTCGGGGGTAACGACACCGCTACAGCTAGATTGTAATGTACTTGAGTCAAGTTGTTTTATGCGACCAGTTTAGCTCCTGACAGCAGCGGTCGATTTCCTGCTGTAGACGATCAAAGGCGGATCTGAGAGTGGAATCGCTGGGTGGGCCTCGACATGATCTCGGCAAGTCTGGGGCGGAGCGACCGTGCATACGTCCGCGTGAGGAACAGGGCTATGCGCAGGCCTGTAGGGGTAAACTCATAGCGATGGCTTTTCGGTATTGCGCTGGATGAGACCGTGCAGACGCAAACGGCGCAGGTCGTAGGTCACCCGACCGACGGGGTAGTGGGCTGGGTCGAGGCCAAGCAGTTAAGCCAGTAAGGCTCGCATTTCCTGATTGGTGAAACCCCGCAGTTGGAAACTGAACAACACCAGCACACTGAGCAAAGCCTGCACGTGCGCATCGCCCAATCGCAGGGCCGACGCTCGTTGCCTGTCGACACTCAAGGGGCCGAACCACCTGATCAGTTTGCGGCAGCGGCGCCGGGCGCAGTTGAGAGACGGCGGACAGAAAGCGCGGACCAGTTTCTCTCACTGCTTGCGCGTGCGATGCTTCTTCAACAGCAGGTAGCAAAGCTTCTGCTTGAACCGGTAGACAATCTCCAGGAGAAGATGCTCGGCCAGGTAAGCGGCAGCCGGCTTTGTTGCTCCGGCTTGAGATTGTGACGGTGGCGGCGCTCAGAGAAACCAGTCCGCGAGGTTTGCTGGCTACGGGGTCCAATTCCCGCCAGCAGGACGGACAATGAGGATTGATCAAGCGGATCACATGAAAGCGATCCGCCACAATTCGCGCATTGGAAAGTAGTTCCCGGCGATGGCCCGATGCACACTGGCCAGATCCATCCATACAACGTGCACCTGTTCCTTGCCTGGCAACTTCTCCAGATAGCTCTCAAGCGAAGCCTCGCTGCGGCCCAGCACCACATCAAAGATCTTGTGCCCCTTCAGGTCGCAGAAGGTGGTCTCGTATCCGTGCCGCCGCGTAAAGAAGTGCTCGTCAATGCCCGGCACCGTGACAAAGTACTCTGTGCCTCTCCCCGGCCAAACGCTCGAGTAAGTCCATGGACCAGCGTCCCACCGTAGAGCTGTCCATCCCCTCCCGTTGCCCCAGGCGGCTGCGGTGTTGATCCCGTGCCAGCGCTTCTGGAACACACTCTGCCGGAACGGTTCGGTGGCCCGCTTGCTCTCCAATTCCAACTCTGTGTGCCGTTGCTCCCAGCTTTCGTGCCGCGGAGCCGCGTGCTTGCTCTTCAGTCGTAGATTCGTTCCTCCGCAATGGCGCCCAAGGGCGGAATTCCCGCATGTCGCCCTCGGTCGTGGCATATAGAATGCCGGTCAGCGCACCCATGATGAGTACCATCAGCAACATTATTAGATCACGATGAACAATTCACCTGCCGGCCCCAGCTCGCGGCGTGGCAAATCGAACCATGAAACCGGAAAGAGGCCGACTACAGGAGTGACCATGAACATTCGAAGGTTGAAACTTCCAGTTGGCGCGACCGCTGGAAGTACCTTACGATCGCGAACAGCGATGCTGCCGAGAAAACGGCCCTGTAAATCTCTGATAGATTTACAGACCTGGGTGGATGTTATAATTCGATCGGTTCTACACAACACCCGACCACAACGATGCAACGGATCGGCAGATACGAAATCCAAGTGGAGCTGGGACGCGGAGGCTTTGGTAAGGTTTATCGCGCGTTCGACCCTACCATGGGACGCTTGGTCGCAGTGAAAACGCTTACCGCGGGAGGCGATCCGGAACTTCTCATTCGCTTTCGCAATGAAGCCGCATCCGCCGGGAAGCTGCACCACAAAAACATCGTAACCATTTACGATTTTGGAGAGCAGGATGGCGAGCCCTACATCGTGATGGAACTTCTGGAAGGCGAGGACCTTCAGCGCGTCATCGCGGCCCATCGCCATCTCAGCCTAGTGCAGAAGATGCGCATCATGGCGGAGGTGGCGGAAGGACTGCAGCACGCTCACAGCCATGGCGTGGTGCACCGGGACGTCAAGCCGGCGAATATCATGGTGCTGCCAAACCGCTCGGTCAAAATTATGGATTTTGGCATCGCCCTGGTCACTCAGGCAGCCACCACGCGCTTAACCAAGACTGGTATGGTCCCAGGTACACTCCGCTACATGGCGCCTGAACAGTTTCGCGGAGCGACTAACGATCCATTGAGCGACATCTTCGCCTACGCCACGACCTATTACGAGTTAATCGCCGGACAGCATCCGTTTGAGGCGCCTACGCAGCCCGCGGTGATGTACCGGATCATGAGCGTTGAGCCGGATCCCATTCCGCCCGTCTGCCCGGACTGCCCCGAGGCCCTCGATCAAATTCTCACCCGCGCTCTTCATAAAGAGCGGGACATGCGGTATCAGAGCCTGGACGACATGCAATTGGACATTCGACCGACCCTGCTGGACTTGCAGAGGCATGAAGCGCAGCACCGGCTTACGGAGGCCACTAAACTCGTTGAAGATGGTCAGGTCGATGCCGCCCAATCGCTGGTGCGTGAGGTCTTGGAGCTCGACCCTTCCAACAGCGAAGCGCGGCAACTACGGCGGGTACTGCAACAGGAGAGCGGACGTCAGATGATGGGGCCGAAAATCGAGGCACTGCTCAACACGGGTCGCCGGAGGTTGTTTTCGCGCAATTATCCGGAAGCGATCTCGAGCTTTGAATCAGCGTGGCGGTTGGATCGCAGCAACTCGGAAATACAGACCCTCCTTGATGAGGCACGCACCAATCTGCGCAAAGCCGAACAGGCCCGCCAATTGGTTTCGCAAGGCCGGCAAGCCTTCGAGAAGGGCAATCTGACACATGCCCAAAAGAATGTTGGTGATGCTCTCGAGATCGATCCCACTAATCCCGACGCAAGCCTTTTGCTCGAAGTAATTCGCGATCAACTGGAACGGCGCGACCGCGAACAACGACGCAATTCGCAGATGAAAGAGATCCGGAACAAGATCGAAAGTGGACGGATCCAGGAGGGCGTGGAGGCACTCGAAGCGCTTCAGAACGAGTTTCCGGATTCCAGTGAGTTGCAGGATCTGCTTACGTCCGCTCGTGCGGAGTTGCGGGTGCGCACGCGCGCCGGCGCCATCAAGCGTGCCCTGGAAGCATCCCGAGGGTTCTTACAGATACGGCAGTTCGAACCAGCGCGCCATGCGCTCGAAGAAGCTCTGGCACTCTATCCAGAGGACAGCCAGCTCAGCAGTGCGATGCAAGGGGTGCAGGAAGCCAAAGCCAGTTACGCCCGCCAGTCCGCGCGTGAGGATGCCCTGGCTAAAATCCAATCCCTGGCGGGCGACCAGAGGTTTCCCGAAGCCATCCAGTTGATTGACAGGTCCATGGAAGCCTTTGGCGCCGACACTGAAGTGAGCCGCCTCCGCCGCACTCTGGAGGAAAAAGCGGAGGCTCAACGGCGGCGTGGCGCGGCACAAAAGCTGCTGGATCGTGCCCGCCGGCTCATCGAAATGAAACAGCTGGAAGCCGCCTTGCCGCTGCTGCAGCAAGCGCTTGTGCTTTCCCCGGATGACAACGAGGCAACTGCGTTGGCCTCGAAAACGCAGCAGGATATCACCGGCAAGCGCCGCGAAGAAGATCGCGAGAAGACGCGATTGGATGCAATTTGGCGTATCCGCCAGGCACGTTCAGAAAACCGGCTCCAAGAAGCGTTGCGGGAGATAGAAGCTGCGGTAATTGAGAGCGGCCCGGATGAGACGCTCACGATACTGCGTGAACAGATTGAGCGGGAGCAGGAACGCCAGCTTGCCATCGAGTCGATCCGAGCCGCCTGGCAAGAGAACCGCACGGAAGAGGCGCTCGAAATAATACGCCAGGCATTGGAGCGGCACCCTCAGGACTCGGAGATCCTCGAGCTCGGCCGCCAGGTGGAAGCGGATTCCGAAAAGAAGCGAAAGCACGATCGCGTCACGAAACTGGTTGCACGCTCACGTGAGCTCGCGGCGGAGAAAGCCTACGAGAAGGCTCTCGAACTGCTGGATCGTGGTCTCCAGTACTATCCGAACGACGCCGATTTGCTGGTGACGCGGGATCTTGTACTCACCGGCAAGACATCGGAGGACCGCCGGGATGGCCTCATACGGGCATCAGCAGCATTGCAGGAAGCTCATAATCAGGGCCGGCTTGAAGAAGCGCTTGCGACCCTGCAGACCTCAAGGGCCCAGTTTGGCGATGAGCCTGCTCTTCTCGATTGGGAGCGCCGCATCGAGTCCGATCAGGTGCAGCTCCGCCGCCAACGCGAGGTATCAGGAGCGGCGGCCCAGGTGCGAAAGCAACTCGCGGCCGGAGACCCGGATTCCGCATTGCAACACTTGGATGCTCTGCTCGCCCGTTACCCCGAAGAATGGACTTTGCAGGCGCTGCGGCGCGATGTCCTGGAGCAGTCAAAGCGCAAGAAACGCCTGCAAGCAGTCGGTGAGTTGCACGACCTTCTCAAACAAGCAGAGTTATCGACCGATCGGAAAAAGCGCATCAATCTCTTCCGTGAGGCTGAGCGTATCGCTAAGCCTCTTGCGCCGGATGCGGAAATCGCGGCGCTGCTGGCTCGAATCGAAAAGCCTGCCTCCCCAGGCGCCGCTGTTCCGGCTTCCGTGCCTTCCCGGTGGCGGCGGTGGATGCTGGCAGGCGGCGCGGTCACCATTCTCGGAGTGGCTTCGTTCGTAATATTCGAGAGGCGTTCGGCGCCAGAAGTCCGACCGCCGCCCACCACGCCGAAACAAGAAATCCCGCCGGCACGCGCTGAGGAGCAGACTCCAACTCCCGTCGTCACAGATCCGCCTGCGCCAATTCCGGCTACCAAAACCGAACCGGCCAAGGCCGCGAAAGTTGCAGACCCAGTGTTATTAAATCTGATCCCGCCGGGCGACATCGTTTGGGCGTACACACGAGGGGAGACCGTAAACACAACGCGCGCTATCGCTGTACAGTCGAGTCAGCCAGGAGCGCTCTATGAGCCCTCGGTCATTAGCGGACGGCCGTGGCTGAGCGTAAGGCGGCAGGGCCTGTCTACACCAGGATCGGTGATTGTCAGCATCCACCCGGAACTGTTATCCGTGGGAGAACACAGAGGAAGCATTCAGATCGAAGTGCCTGGTCAAAATGCCGGGCAGGTCACGATGGCGGTTCAGGTTAGGGTCAATGAGCCGCGGCCACGTGAAGAGCCAAAGCCCGGACCTGCTCCCCCGGCGCGAATACCTCCCCGTCCTGTCACCTCGTGCAATACCAGTGCTTTCGGCGGCGCCAATCGCGGCAGGGTGCAATGGCAGGGCAATCTGCCGGCAAACGGCCGCCTCGAGATCGGGCCGAATGGCGTGATGGAAGGAGGAGGCAGGCTGACCGGCACTCGATGGAACGATACGATCGAGATTAGCGTCGACGGGGTCACTCCTTCTGAAGTGCGGGCAGAGGAATTGCCCACCCAGTCGAACGGGTGCAGCAGCATGGTGCTGATCAACCGTGGCACGAGTCCTGTCTCGTTCGTGGAGTTTAGCTGGCGGCGAAAGTAGGCGCGGACGGCATCCACGCGGAACGGATCACCGGCCCCCGGGGTGGTTCCCTCTCTGGGTATCATAAATGTGCGATGCGCCTTTGCGCTCTCCTGCTAGCTACGGCACTCGGGGCCGGCGGTCAAACGCCGCAACCGCCGCGCTACGCCCTTTTGATCGGGAACACGCACTACGGTCACTTGCCTCCCCTACCTTCGTCCAAGTTGAATCTCATCTCGATGCAAGCCGCCTTGCGAGCCGCAGGCTTTGAGGTGACCACTGCCGAGAATGTGACGTTCCAGTCCTTGCTGGGCGATGTGGAGCGGAAGTTCCTTTCCAAGATCACTGAAGGTGCGATCTGCATGATTTACTACTCCGGCTATGCGATTCAGTCGGCGCCTGACAATTATGTTCTGCCCGTCGATTTTGATCCCGGATCCTCGGAAAGCCTCGCAAGGCGTGCCCGGTCGCTGACCGGTCTTCAGCAAAATCTGGATGACCTCAAGGCAGGCGCGAAGATATTCGTGCTGGAGGTCGCGCCGGAACCTGCTTCTCTTCTGGCGGTTGCTACCGGTCGAGGGCTCACCAGCCCGGACTTGAGCGAGACCAATGAAATTATTTACGCGTTCTCCTCGTCGCCGAACCAGCAGGCCATCGCGACTCCGCCGGATAAGGTTGCGACGTTCACAAGTTCACTCTCGCAGATTCTCCAAAAACCGGGGTCCCGGTTGCGCGAAGTTTTCTTCGAAGTGCAGACAGAGGTCTCGAAAGCCTCCGGTATGCAGCAGCAGCCCTTGTTTGTCCCAAAGATTACGCGTGATTTCTATTTTGTGGATCCACCGGCGCCCAAACCCATAGCGCCGCCGAAGCCTATTACTATCAGCCAGGGTCCATCCAATCTTCCGCGCATCAATAGGCGCGACCGGCAGGAGTACGTTTCCATCTCCGCGGGAAAGTTTCTCCTCGGCTGTGTCCCTACAGACTCAGAGTGCGAGAAGGCCGAGAAACCTCAACACGAAGTGACGCTAACGAAGCCCGTCTGGATGGGCGTCACCGAAGTGACGATCGACGCTTATGAACGTTTCGTAAACGCCAATTCCAAGACAAACAGAATGCCCAAAGGCCCTCCGTGGGATAAGAGATGGCTAGCCAAGAACCGGCCTATCGTCAATGTGAGGTGGGATGAGGCCGCGGCTTTTTGCAAGTGGGCAGGTGGGCGCCTTCCGACCGAGGCAGAGTGGGAGCACGCGGCCCGTGATGGAAAACAGGATCAAATCTATCCGCTGAATGACAGAGATAGCCGGGAGAAGGCTAATTTTTTCGGAAGGGCTGGCAACGATATATACGATGATGCCACCGCTCCCGTGAAAAGTTTCGATCCGTTGCCCAATTTCCGGCTTTATGACATGGCAGGCAATGTCTGGGAGTATTGCTCCGACTGGTTCAGCGAAACGTCCTATGAGGATGCCCCTGCGGCCGATCCCGCGGGGATCCCTATGGGGAAAGGCCATGTTATCCGCGGAGGCTCATTTTACAGTGATGCGAAAAAGCACCTCCGGATTTCGGTCCGCCAGCAGGAGAACGGTGGAGGTACGATCGTCGGCTTCCGTTGCGTTCTCGATGCGGCGGAGACGAAAGGGCTCTTTGTAGAGTAATGTCTTGCTCCCTTCCTTACCGGGCAGCAACGCCCGCACGCAAGCTGTACTCGGGACTGGAGAGCATGGACGACAACATCTGTTCAACTGCCATGCCCCGCTTCATCTCCTGGAGGTACCAGTTGCGGCCATTGGGATCCGCCTCCCGCCCCAGCAGAACCTTGTATGCGACGGCCACCCAAACTTGCGTCTCCTTAGTTTGTTCGAGAATGGAGGGCAGCATATCCGTGGATTGGGCCCCGGGGGTTTTCCGCCGACCTTCCGGCGACATCAGGAGCGCTTGGATAAAGTCCTGCGGAGTACAGTTTCCCTGGAAGAGTTCTTCCGTCCAATAGAGCCAGCCCCGGTAGTCGCCTTGCCGTTTGAATATCGCCTGATAGGCCGCTTCCACCAACGCATCGCGCATCCGAAACTCGGGCCGGGTCATGAGGTCCTGAACGAGTTTCGAGCCTTCACGCGTAACGTTCATGGTTTGGCACAGGCCACTTTCCTTGCTGTCCGGGAGGCGCCCGAGCACAATCAGAAACGCCTTTTCGCAGAGTTGCCGATCGGCCGGCACGTCCTTACCCAGCAACAGCAGGCTTTGACCAGCAAGCTTTAGACGATGAGGCCGTTCGTTTTCCAGTTGCCGCCGAATCCAGCACACATTCATCGAGCCTACGTTATGACCGGAAACCCATTTTTGCGCGGCGACGTGCACCTGCACGAGATCCGCTCGCGACTCGATACCGACGTTTGCAAACGGGTAGTCGACCGGCGGATGACTCGTATGTCCGTTAATGGAAGGGATGCCCGCAAATGTGCCGATCCAGTGCGACAAGAACTGTTCTTCGTGCCAGTCCCGGATCTTGGGAATGTGTGTGTAGAGCAACGCATCGCATGCGTAGGGGATCTCCCGGGCGATCGTGCGTGCACGCCCGATCGTTTCCCGGATTGGATAAACGAAGGGGGTCAATAACTGCTCAGCCACCATTGCTGCGAGCAACAGGGCAGCGGCCAGGGCTGAGCGCCGCGTCTCAATAGCCTGCAACCCAAACGCAAACGCGAGTGCCAGAGGCAGAGTAAGAAATAAACCCCATCGCGCTACCGCGCGTGCCGCATGTGCGCCCGGCAAATAATAGACCAGCTGATAGAGAGTAAAACCTCCAGGAAAGACCGCTGTCAGTAGAATCACGCAGAGGATCACGACCAGGCAGATCCGCAGGAGCGTATCCTTGCGATACCACCAGAAACCCGCCGCGATAACCGCTGTCGTCAGAAGACCTATGCCCAGTTGCTTCTCAGCAATAGACTGGGTATCCGTAAAGAATTTCAGCTTCGCCATCCAGCCGTAGAGCAAGCTGCGATCTCCCAGATAGAGCCATGCCATGGTATGCGGCAAAAACATGCGAACCTTGGAGAAGGGCGTGGATTCGAACTCTTGGCTGCCGCGAGAATAATGAATCAGCGCCGGGAGCATCAGCAGTGACGCAAGCACACCTGCCCCGACCGCAATGATCCAATACCGGCGCGCGACCAATAGCGCTTCACCCCGCAGGTCCCGGCGGCACAAACAGAAGATCGAAGCAATGATGGCGCTGATCAGGAAAAACCACATCCAATAGAAGCATGAGTAGAACTGGAGCGCGAGGAATATAGCCAGCAGCATGGCACTCACGATGACTTGCTTCGTCCGCGCTGCTTTCGCGGCCTGGACGAAGCAGATGGCACTCCAGAGGGCGAGCACGATGTAAAATTGCGGCCAGAGATGGGAATGGATGCTCTGGTTAAGACGCACCGCGGAAAATGCGAAGAGATACGCACCTCCCGTCGCTGCAAGCGCCGTCAGCTTTGGAACAGATCGCAGGAAGGCGAACATCACGACGAAGTTGGCAGCACTCACGAGCAGAAGCCACAGAGGGTAAGCAGTTTCCGGATCCAGCCCAAGAGCTCGCCACATGGCGTAGAAAGGCATTACCCCGATCAATGTTTCCGAAGAGGCCAGGATGTTCTTAACCGGGAAGAAAAATGGGGGATCCCAGAGACTCTGATGGAGAGGATAATTCGCAAGCCAGCGATAGCCGTGCTCGAGCAGATAGTGCAAATGAACTGGATCGCCTTTTTCTCCGTGCACCAGTTCGAGTCCGGAAAAGATCATGGTACGGTGGAAAATCAAGGACCCCGCTATCAGGCCGAGAACACAAATCACAGGGCCGCTGAGGGCTTTGGGCGTGAATTTCATCGCTCAAACAAGAATAGCGTAGAGACGACGTTTGCCGTCCCGCCGACGGGGCGTTCTCCGGCTTTGCATTGCTCCTGTAGACTAATAGCGGGAGTTACGGAATGAGTCGAGAATTATTTATCTGTGTCATCCTTGCCAGCCAATCCCTAACCGCCCAGGTGATTACCACCTTCGCGGGGGCAGATTGGATCCTTCCACGAGATCCTAGGCCCGCGGTGACCGTGCCCATCACGGGAGGTCGCGATCTGGCTTTCGATGCAGCCGGCAATCTCTATTTCGCGGATACCGGCAATCACATGGTGCTGCGTGTCGATCCGGCCGGCGAGCTAACAATATTCGCAGGCAACGGTATCAAGGGCTTTTCCGGTGAAGGTGGCCCTGCTACAAATGCTTCTCTAACCAATCCAATCGATGTCGCGGTTGGACCCGACGGGTCAGTGTACATCGCTGAGTTCCTGGGAGACCGCGTCAGAAAAGTATCACCGGACGGCACGATCAGTACGTTCGCCGGCAACGGCATCGCCGGCGCTAGCGGCGACGGCGGACCCGCTACTGTTGCCAGACTGAATGGACCTTATGGGTTAGCCGTGGATGCGCAGAGTAATGTATACATCGCCGACCTCTATAACCACGTCATTCGACGCGTGGATGACCAGGGGCAGATCAGCCGGTTCGCGGGCCGGATGGGCGTTGCCGGCTTCGAGAACGGCCCTGCCTTAACGGGCCGCCTGACCTTTCCGGAAGGCATAGGGATAGGGAGCGACGGCACCCTCTATATTGCCGATGGCGGGAATCATGCGGTTCGCGCCGTATCCCCGCAAGGCGTGTTATCGACGGTGGCGGGCACGGGTCAAGTCGGATTCTCACCCGATGGCACACTTGCCACAGCCGCCAACCTCAATGAGCCTTCCGATGTGACGATTGGCCCTCAAGGCGTTCTCTATTTCACCGATTTCCGCAATCACCGGATCCGGAGAATTCGCGCGGACCGGACACTGGAAACTGTCGCTGGCAACGATCAGGTGGGATTTCGAGGGGACGGACTGCCGGCGCGGCAGACCTCGCTCAGTGGCCCGAGCGGTATCGCCTTTCAATCAGACGGCTCCCTGTTTTTTTTGGACGGCGGCGCGAGAAGAGTGCGAAGAATCGCGGAAGATGGAACAGTTCAGACGGCGGCAGGCTCTGGGCAGAACCGCCCGCCGTTCGACAACGCTACCCCATTTACGAGCTATTTCGTCGCACCCAGCGGCATGGCCGTCGATTCCGATGGCAGTCTCATTGTCGCGGATGAATTCCGGCCGCAGATCGTTCGCATCGCCCGCGACGGGAGCTCTGTAAATGTGGTTGCCGGATCCGGTATGTTCGGGTTCGGCGGCGACAATGGTCCGGCGTTGGAGGCTGAACTCAGCAATCCGTTCGGCGTGGCGCTGGATACTCAAAGAAACCTATATTTCACTGATATCGGATGCTCGTGCATACGCCGCGTCCAGCGCTCTACGGGCGTCATTACGAAAGTCTCCGGAGTCGCCGGAATCCGCGACTACGGCGGTGACAATGGTCCGGCCCAGCAGGCCCGTCTCAACGCACCGGAAGCCATCGCCGTGGATGGCCAAAATAACCTCTATATTGCTGACACCCGCAATCACCGTGTGCGGCGCATTACGCCAGCGGGTATGATTTCAACCATCGCCGGTACGGGAGAACCCGGTTTCAGCCCGGACGGTACACTCGCCGCACAGGCCCGCTTATACCTGCCGAACGGCCTGTTTGTCGAATCCGATGGATCTCTGCTGATTACAGATTTTGGCAACGCCCGAGTCCGGCGCCTGGGCTCTGATGGACGCCTGACGACCGTTGCCGGCGGGGGTCCGCTCGGTTCATCAATCGATGGCGTTCCAGCAACCCAAGCATTTCTCCACGGTGCTCAGGATATCGCCAGGGATGCCGGCGGGGGACTCCTTGTCACCGAGCGTGAGAGTCATCGTGTCCGCCGGGTGAATCCGAGCGGCGTCATCTCAAGGGCTGTGGGAACGGGTGAACGCGGCTTCGGCGGCGATGGCGGCCTGCCGGCCGATGCGCTGCTCGACAACCCCGCCTGGGTCGCCGCAGACGCCACTGGGCGAGTTTACATCAACGATCGCACCAATCAAAGAATTCGCGTTGTTCTGCCGATGCAGCCGCGCCTCAACGTTTCTTCGAACCAGATCAATTTTGAGGCCATCAGCGAGGCGGGCGAGACGGAGGAACAGGAACTGCGCCTCAGCAGCGACTTCTTTGGCGTCCCATTCACGGTGCAGGCATCTGTGCCGGCGGCTGCGAATTGGATCAAAGTAAACTCTCCAGGCGGATTTGCGCCGGCTGTGCTCCGCATTAGCGCCGACCCTTCCAAACTGGAGCCTGGCAACTACAGTGGAACTATTGCGGTTCGCTCCGTGAACGGCATTCCCAGTTTTCAGACTGTGCGCGTGAACTTGACAGTCGCGGCGAAGGTAACACCCGTGCTCGTGCTGGAGCCTCTTCCGCTCGAAGTCATTGCCACCGAGTCCGATCCGCCTATTGAGAAGTCTTTCAACGTGTTCAACCGAGGAAGCGGCAGAGCCGAATTCCGGGCGAGGGTCAACGGCGTCAACAACCCGCGATGGTTGAAGCTGAGCCGCGATCAGGGTTCGGTGGACGCGACCGCCCCCGCGAGTCTTCCTATCACGATCGACCCGGAGGGTTTGGAGAGCGGGACCTACACTGCCGATCTAATCATCGAGAGCTCCTCGACCGGGAATCCGGTCGCACAGCCCGTCACATTGACGGTTCAACCCCGTGCGCGCGGAAGCATGTTCTTCCCGCAAGTGAGCATATCCCTGCAGCGGGTCATCGGAGGCCGCTTACCATCGCAGCCATTAGTTGTCGTGAATAACGGTCAAGCGGAATTGAATTGGTCGGCGAGCGCCCGTACCAGTTCCGGGAATCCGTGGCTGGCTGTGTCTCCGTCAGCGGGGCGGCTACCCGCGGGTCAGGCGGTTGAGCTTACCGCTTCGACCACAGCCGACATACCTGTCGGCTCCTATAACGGAATGATTGAGATTTCTTCTCCGGATGCAATCAGTTCCCCATCTATCGTTACCGTCCAGTATGGAGTGCGCCAAACCGTGGAACAGCTTGATCCGTTGCGAGTCAGCCAGAGCGGCATGGTGTTCAACACGGCGGTTGGTGCAAGTCCCCCCGGCAACCGCAGCTTCTTCGTCTACAATAATACTCGCAACAATGTGAACGTGACGATCAGTGTCGAGTACCCCCAAGGAGGAAATTGGCTGGAAGTCAGGCCTGTCGGAACTATTACGCTGAGTCAGGCAGCCGATCGTGAAATTCTGGTCCAACCCAAGTCGGTAGCTTCGGCCGCTGGGTTGCAGAAGGCCATTATCAAAGTTGCGAGCGGCAACTCCGTGCTGGAGGTCACGATCCTGAATTCCGTGACCGGACCGGCGGGTCAGACTGCTACCATCCTTAAAGCCGTCCGCAACGCGGAGTGTTCGGCTGCGGAATTGAACCCAATACTGACCTCTCTCGCAAGCGGAGCGATACAACCGGAATTAGGGGCGGCCGTTCCACTCGAGGTTCAAGTCGTTGACAATTGCGGTTCGGCTTCGTCTACGGAATCTGTGGTGGCGACTTTTTCCAACGGCGACGCCCCGATCGCCCTCACTCGTCAGCCGGATGGCCGCTGGTCAGCAACCTGGCGCCTGATTAACGCACCATCCCCTTCGACACAGAACATCGAAGTTCGGGTCCGTGCCTCTTCGGAAGCAGGCGGGTTGCGCGGAGAAAGCCGGACCAGGGTTCGGGTTAGCGGTGCACTCAGCCGTCCGGCGATTATCCGGGTCGGCAGCCGGGCCACGCGGAAGTTTTACCGTCCGATCGCGCCCGGTGACGTTATTCTTATCGAGGGCCGCATGCTCGGCGCCAATACAACTGGCATTCTGAACCCTCCATTGCCCGCGGAATTTCAGGGCACAAGCGTGCTTTTCGGTGGACTCCCGCTGCCCTTATTAAGCGTGAATGAGCAGCATATCACCACGGTCGTGCCTTTCGATGTGCAGGCCGGGACCATCCAACAACTGATTGTGCAGCGCGGCGGCGCACTTTCAGTCCCGTTTCAGGTTCCAATTGCGGCCAGCCGCCCGGCTGTGCTCACCCTGGACGAAGAGAATCGCCTGCCACAGGTATTTCTACTTCGCGAAAACTCCCAAGTGCTCAGCGATTCGGCCAATCCGGTGCGCGCCGGAAATCTAATCCGTGTATTGGCCGCAGGCTTGGGTGTGGTGGACGACCCGCCAAATCCTGGGGAGCTTCCGCGCCCGGACCGCCTTTCCAAGGTGACTGGTAGCATCCGTGTAACGATTGGAGGTCGCACTGCGGACGTCGTTTCCGCAACGCTTTCCGCCAGTCAGGTCGGCGAGTACTGGGTGGATGTGAAGGCTCCCGATGACCTTCCAGCCGCAGATGACACTCCCCTCGTTCTAAGCGTGGGCAGGAATGAAGCAGCAGCCGTTCCGATCGTGACCCGGTAGGAGTTTCCTATGATCCGTGCGGAAATTCGACCTGCGCGCATGAACAGTGCCATTCTTGAGCAGGAATTTCTAGCGCGGCAGAAAGGGGGGCAGAACGGCCCGCCGGCGTCACCGGCTGACTCATTCCCTGATTTGGCCGACCTGCGGCGCTCCGCATCGGATGTATCCGAATCCGCCTCGTTACTGGGAAGAATGCCGCCGAAGCCGCCGACAGTTCGTGGATCGGTGGGTGCGATCCTCATTCGCCTGATCCAACGAGCGCTCTTTTGGTACACGCCAAGGCTGGAACGCTTTCAGCTCGCGACCGCTAATCTTGCTTCGAAGCAGGTCGGGTTTCTCCAAGAGCAGGCTCGCACCATTCGTGAACAGGGCAACGCCATCTTCAAGTTTGAGGCGTCTCTGGCACAATGGGAGTCGCGCGAGCGGGACCTCATGAATCGCGTATCGGAACTCGAGTCGGATGCGGCAGAGATGCGTTCGCAATGGCTAATCGAGCGCAAACACCGGCGCGAGTTGGAGGATCGCCTTCGGTCGATTCTCCACGTTTTCGAGTCGCTGGATCTACC
>DATLCW010000300.1:0-4582 GCA_035526195.1 Bryobacteraceae bacterium | reverse complement strand
TAGAAGAGCGACGAACCGCTCGGAAGCTTTGCGGATAGGGTCCAGAAGCGCAACTGACAAACTGACAGCCACCCAGCCAGAATCGTACTTATGTCAGAGTTCCCATTGCGAATGTCTGCTTATTGTTGCGTGGCCCCTAAGGCGGCGGCTCGGGACTGTTGCCCGGAAACTGATGGGCGGCCGTGACGCCGAAGAGAAAAGGAAATGAGGTGTTCATGAAGCAGGATTCGATTGCGAGGTTCATCTCTCGTCTGGAGACGCTTGGGGGATTCGCTCCTGACTCGGTTCCGGACAGGCGGGCTCTTGCTGCCCTGCGCCGCCATCTGGCAACCTGGCCGGCGGCGCCACCGGAAGCTGTTCGTGTAGTCGCCCCATTTCTTCCACAACAGGCCACCGGGTGGTGGGAGGATGTTTATTACGTCATCGCGGCTTTGTTCGCCATGCACCCTTGCATATCCAGCAAGGAAACCGGACGCGGGCCAAGTCTTGGTAAGGCCCTGCGGGAAGCAGCGTCTGGCGACAGCGGCCAAGGTCCAGAACGGCGTTTACTCGCACTATTGAGATGCCGGAGCGAGGACTTGCCCATTCCCCTTCGACACGTGGTCTCGTACTTAAGCGCCAGAAAGATTTCTATCGATTATGGTCAGCTGATGCGGGATCTTTCCTGGTGGGATTCCGGTGAGGGGAGAGTCCAACGTCGCTGGGGTCGAGACTTCTGGTCCGGCACCATAGAGGAAAATCAACAGGAACTCGCAGAATTGGTTGTAAAGGAGAATCGAAGTGTTCATTGAGATCCACGCCATTCAGAATTTCGCGCCGTCCAATTTAAATCGAGATGATACTGGTTCGCCCAAGGACTGTGAGTTCGGCGGCCACCGCCGGGCCCGAGTCTCCAGCCAATGCAGGAAGCGGGCTGTGCGCGAGTACTTTAGCCAAGAAGAGCTTATTCCGGCGCCTCAGCGGAGTGTCCGCACAAAGAAACTGGCCGGCACGGTCGCGAAGTTGTTAATTGATCGCGACAACGGAAGAAAACCGGAAGAGGCTGCGGCAGTTGCTGCCAGTCTGGTTGAGGCTCTTGGGGTGGGCTTCGACGCCAAGTCCAAAGACGAAAAGAAGACTAGCGTATTGTTGTTCCTCGGGAACGATCAGATCGATGCTCTGGCGTCGCTTTGTGACCAACACTGGGACCAGATAGTCGCCGAGTCCCATAAAAAAAAGGGTGCTCTCCCGAAGGAACTCATCAGCAGCTTGAGGTGTTGTCTGCAGGGGAGCCGCGCGGCGGATCTCGCGTTGTTCGGCCGCATGATCGCCGAGGATCCAGGATTGAACGTCGACGCCGCCTGCCAAGTGGCCCATGCTCTCTCCACGCATCGTGTTGCGCCCGAGTTCGACTACTACACAGCCGTTGATGACCTGGGACGCGAGGACGAGACCGGTGCTGGTATGTTGGGGACGCAGGAGTTCAACTCGGCCTGCTTTCACCGTTACGCCAACATTAATTTCACACAACTTCAATCCAATTTACAGGGCGACCGTGAACTCGCCCTCAGGGGCGCACGCGCCTTCCTTGAAGGCTTCATCATGGCGATTCCCAAGGCCAAACAGAACAGTACGGCTGCGCAGAACCTTCCCTCCTTTGTGATGATTGTGATTCGGGACAAGGGCCTAGCCTCGCTTGCGAACGCCTTTGCCCGGCCCGTGGATGGCGGCAAGGAGGGGCTAATGGCGGATTCCGTGGGGGCCCTTTGTAAGTATTGGGAAAAACTAGGGAAGATGTATGGCCACGAAAATATCACAACCTTGACCTGCGTATCCACAGAGGATGTTAGCTTCGCTGAACCAGACAAGACCCCAGCCTCTAACGAGGTCTCAGCGCCTAAAAAGCCCGCCGTGCTTAAAAAAGTCACGACGGTCGACAGTGTCCAAGATCTGCTTAAAGAAGTGATGTCGGCGTTTGGAGGCGTCCAATGAACAAGGGGACTACCGGCACACTATTGCTTCGTTTGGCCGGACCGATGCAATCCTGGGGTCTCGATAGCCGCTTTGACCACCGGGACACAGGCCGCGAACCGTCCAAGAGCGGGGTGCTTGGCCTGGTCTGCGCCGCACTCGGCAAGCCACGCGATGACAAGGCGGGACTCTGGCCGTCGCTGGCACAACTTGCCAGCCTAAGGATGGGTGTGCGCGTGCTGCGCGAGGGTACCCTACGCGTCGATTACCAGACCGCCGGAGGGGGAAAGTTCTCCGGACGGAAAAGCTACGGAGTGTGGAAGGCATCCGGAAACCCCGGGGGCACTGTAGTTTCGCGCCGGCACTACCTGGCAGACGCCGATTTTCTGGTGGGGCTCGAAGGGCCGCTGCCGCTTCTACGCCAAATCGAGGAAGCGTTGAACAATCCCGTCTGGCAGTTATCGTTAGGCCGGAAATCTTATGTCCCTGCACGGCCGTTGACATTTCCGCCGGATCAGACAGAGAACCTGACCGTGCGGGAAGGCGGTTTGGAGGAGTCGCTACGGTCCTTTGTCGAACTTTCAAGCCGGGACAGGAGGCCAAGACGCGGCACTCCGAACCGCCAGCGCCTCGTTTTGGAAGCTCCCCTCGAATCCACGCCGGAGCGCCGGCAGGATGTTCCTCTCTCTTTCTGTGACCGCTTGTTCGCCGTTCGAGGCGTGGAAACGCGCTGGTTGGAGGTGGCTCATGAGTAGCCCGATCTACCTATCCCGCCTTATGCCCAACATTCGTAGCCGAGAGGCGCGGCAAGATCTGGCGGACTGCGCCGCCATGCATCGTATGCTTATGAACGCGTTCCCCGATGGGCTTTCTTCCAAGGGCGCGGCGCGCTCCGAAGCTGGACTTCTGTATCGGGTCGAAGCGACCGAGGGAGCGATAGCACTTCTGGTACAGTCCGCGCTGCTACCCGACTGGACGCGGCTGCCACCGTCGTGGCTGCAGCCGGCGTCTGCGCCCGAGGTGAAAGAGATTACCCAGACTCTCGGCCGGATTCAACCGGGCAGTGTGCTTCGCTTCAAACTCGTCGCTAACCCGACACGCAAGATCTGCACCAAGACGGGAGCAGATGGCCGAAAGAACAATGGCAAACGGGTGGAACTGCGAAGCGAGGAGGAATGGCTCACCTGGCTTGAGCGCAAGGCCGCGCAATCGGGATTCCGATTGAAGGCCGTCCGCGCCTCGGCGCGTGTGGCCGACGTGCGTAGCAGCCGCGATCTGAAGGCCACTGGCATCGAGAAGCAGCCGGACGGTTCCTCGTCCAGGTTGACCTTTTACGGGGTCGCTTTCGAGGGCCGGCTGGAGGTTGTCGATGCGCCGCAGTTTTTTGCTGCTCTTGATGCGGGGATCGGTCCCGGCAAGGCGTATGGGTATGGTCTCCTTTCTCTCGCTCCGGGAGTCTGATTCATGGCAATCAAAGACCTCCACCTACTACCGCGGGTTGAAGATGGCTGGAGTTTCCTTTACGTCCAGCGATGCCGGATTGAGCAGGATGGTAAATCGATATCGATTTGGGAGGAGAGCGGCCGTACTGCAGTGCCCTGCGCAGCGCTTTCGTTGCTGATGCTCGGTCCAGGCAGCGCGATCACTCACGCTGCCGTCAGGACCGTGGTCGAGTCCGGATGCATGATCCTATGGTGCGGCGAGGAAGGTGTGCGTGTCTATGGCGTCGGACTCGGCGAAACCCGCTCATCCCGCAACTTGCTGCGCCAGGCGAGCGCATGGGCCGATCCGCGCAAGCGCCTGGCAGTGGTCCGGCGGATGTACGCCCGCCGCTTCGACGAGAAAGTGGACGAATCGCTGTCACTCCAGCAACTCCGAGGCCGGGAGGGGATTCGGGTACGAGCGTCTTATGCCGAGGCGAGCCGTGTGAGCGGTGTGGAATGGAAAGGAAGAGACTACGACCGGACGAGTTGGAAGACGGCAGACCCCATTAACCGTGCGCTGTCGTGCGCCAACAGCTGTCTGTACGGGCTTTGCCACGCGGCCATCGTGGCCGCCGGTTATTCACCCGCGATCGGATTTGTCCATAACGGCAAGGCGCTCTCGTTCGTCTACGATGTCGCGGATCTTTACAAAACTATCACGTCAATTCCAGCCGCATTTGGGACCGCGAAGGCAAACTCACCGGATCTGGAAGGGACGGTACGGCGGGCGATGCGGGATTTGTTCTTTGAAGAGCGCTTACTGGAACGAATCCTGCCGGATCTTGACGTTCTGTTTGAGGGGTTCGGCGAGGACGTAGAGGCCTCACCCGATAGCCTGTTTGATTCCGATGACGCTATGCCTTCCGGGTTATGGGATCCAGAGGCCGGAATCGTTGACGGAGGCGTCAATTACTCGGAGGGGAAAGATGGTAGTGATGATCTTGGAGCGGGTTCCACCGAGCTTGCGAGGTGAACTGACCCGTTGGTTGCTGGAACTGCGCGCGGGTGTCTTTGTCGGGACCCTGAAACCGGTGGTCCGCAGAAAACTTTGGGAACGTGTCTGCAGTAATTTGAAAGGTGGTGCGGGCATCATGACGTACCCAGCACGTAATGAGCAGGGCTTTGAAGTCGAATTTTGGGGCGCGACC
>DATLCW010000018.1:0-17360 GCA_035526195.1 Bryobacteraceae bacterium | reverse complement strand
AAAGAAGAAGACCGCCGACGAAACAAAGAAGCCCGTCTCCAACTAATTCTTTCCGGCGAGTTTTTGAAGACGCCGTTTGGCCATCCCGGCTGGACGGCGTTTTCTTTTTTGATGCGCTGGCTCGATCCTGTACTCCAATCGCCAAATCCAGTTTAAGTAGGTGCTTTCATCTCCTTGCATAAGGTGGATCCTCAATCGTACTGCGCGCATGGACAGCCTACATTGGAGACTCGGGGGTAACCAACGATGCGCAGGATCTGGATTTCGGGCGTGCTTTCCCTGGCCGCCGCGGCCCTCATGAGCGGCCAATCAATCGTGGAAAGTGCCACTGCCGCAGCCGGGGGATCGGCAGCCGGAGCCGCTGGAAAAACCGTCAGCGACGGGCTGGACGCCGTTTTTGGCAAGGTTGGTGGTGTCGTCAAAACAGCATCCGGCGGCAAGCCCCGGAAAGCCACGCCCGCCGTTCCGCCGCTGCCCACCGTGAGATTGACGGGGCAGCAGCCTGCTCCGGAAGCAGAACCCAAAACCAGGGTCAAAGCCCCTGCCGCGGTTGTGAGACGGCAGGCGAACCTGCAGGCTTCGCCGAAAACAACCGTAACGGTCGATCCTGAAATCCCAGGCGAATCCCTGACGCCGCCGGCGCCGCCTGCGCCGGTTGAGCCCTCTATCGCCGGCTTGAGCGGGCTGTCCGCGGGAACGTCGCGCGAAGATGTGCTGAGGAAAATGGGCAAGCCGGCCTCGCGCATCACAATGTCTGAGGATCACAACCTGGTGGAGGTGTACAAGTTTCGCAATCGGGAGGGCGATCTGGGATCGGTGCGCATGGTCAACGGCCAAGTCTCGGAAGTGAAGCCAGTCCGCTAGCGTCACTTACGAATGATCTGCCCGGGACGGGCGCCTGTGTGCCTGCCTTTGTCCAGCACTGGAGTGCCGTTCACGAACACATACTCCACTCCGCTGGCGTAGGCATGCGGCTTTTCGTAAGTGGCATGATCGATCACGCGCGCGGCATCGAAAACCGTAACATCCGCCATCATGCCCTGGCGCAGCAGCCCGCGATCGTAGATCCGGATCTTTGAGGCGTTGGCCGACGTCATTTTGCGCACCGCCTCTTCCATCGTGATCACCTTGTCCTCCCGTACATAACGGCCGAGGATGCGGGCGAAGGTGCCATAGTAGCGCGGGTGCGGATTGCCGCGGGCGAGCGGACCTTCCGTAGCAACCGCCGTCCCATCCGAGCCGATCGACACAAAAGGCTGCTTCAGCGCGTATCGCATGTCTTCCTCGGAATGGTGAAAGTACACAGTGGGTACGGAACCTCTGTTATCGATGAGCACCTTGAAAAGCACGTCGATGGGATTGCCGCCGGTCTCCGCAATCACCTGGTTCATGCGCTTCCCTTCAAACTTCTTGTACTGCGGATTGGAGAAGGATACGAGCAGCATCCCCTCCCACGAACCAGTGGCTGTATAGTGGTTGTACCAGTTGGTGCCGGGAATTCCGTTGAGAATCTCAGACTCCAGCCGCTGACGCAATGACGGATCCTTGAGCCGCGCCAGCATAGCTTGCGACCCCCCTTCATGAGCCCATGGCGGAATAATCGTAGACAGATTATTCTGCCCGGCGCGGTAGGGATAAACGTGCGCTTCCACTTCCTGACCCTGCGCCCGCGCGGCGGCGATGCTGCCGATCAACTCCGGCATCTGGCCCCACAGCTTGTGCTCCGCGATCTTCAGATGAATGATGTCCACCGGCACCTTGGCGCGTTTTCCAATCTGCACTGCTTCCGCAACGGATTCGAAAACCCCGAACCCTTCGGTGCGCATATGGGTCGAGTAAATACCGCCAAAGGGCGCGGCTTCCTCGCACATCGCCACCATCGTATCGGTGTCGATCCATGACCCCGGAGGGCCGCTCAGAGAGCTCGCCACGCCAAGCGCGCCATCCTCCATCGCCTGGCGGACCAGGGCTCGCATCCGGTCGACTTCGGGCTTGGTAGGCGGACCCGCTTTTTGCCCTCGCACCTGCACCCAGACCTGGCTGGAACCTACATAGGAGCCGATGTTGGTGGAAACACCGCGCTCGATCAGGCGCTTATAGTAGTCGGCGAAGCGCGCAAACTCGCGCGAAGGCGCTGCCGATCCTCCCTCCCCGAAGATCATGCTCGTCACGCCCTGGCGGATCATAGACTGCGCGTTTCCGTCCGTCAGTACTGTGTCATCCGAATGGTTGTGAATATCGATAAAGCCTGGCGTGACTGTTAGCCCGGATGCGTCAATCGTCCGGGTGGCGGTCTTCGCCGTAAGCTTGCCCATCGACGCGATACGCTGGCCTTTGATTCCGATATCCGCGACAAACGAGGGGTTCCCGGTACCGTCTACAACCCGGCCGTTGCGGATCAGCACGTCAAAATCCTGAGCGTAAGCCGCAACGGCGGCCAGGAGGAGCGCACACTTCATGGAATTCAGCTTATCAAGGCGCAAGCCGCAGCCGTAGGACTTGCTCTAACATTGCCTATTCCTCTACTCTAATTGCTATCTCCCCGCCGAAAGAAAGATAACGATGTCCTTCCCGCACTTACTGGTGCTCTTTCTGGCCGGGGCGGCTCCCGGTTTTGCCCAAGGCTCGGTCAGCGCTTCTCCGGGAGCGTTCCGGTTCGTCTACACTCCCGGCGGATCCGTGCCTGCTCCGCAGACTTTAAGCCTGTTGTCCCCCGGCAGCCTCGCTTACACCGTCAATCTGAACATCGGAGGGAACTGGCTCACGGTCACCCCGCTCTCAGGCTCGGCGCCTGCATCACTCACAGTTTCCGTCAACACGGCAGGTCTCGCCAACGGGACCTATCAGGGTACGATCCAGGTCAATGCAGGGGGCTCGCAACCATTGGCCCTCCCGGTGATCTTAGCGGTCTTCACGCCCGGATCGGGAACACAGATTTTCGGTGACGTATCGGCCGCGCATCCATGGGTGGACTACGTGTACCTGTTGGGCCGCTTTGGCGTGACCGTGGGCTGTTCCCTGGTCCCCTTGAACTATTGCCCGGCGGCCGGCGTGAATGAGGAGCAGATGGCGGCGTTCATCGTCAGGGCGCTGCTGGGAGAAACATTTACCTACCAGTCCGAGCCCTATTTCTCCGATGTGCCGGCCGGCAGCCTGTTCTTCAAGTACGTGCAGAAGATGGCGGAGCTGAATATCACTACCGGATGCGGAGCGGGACGCTACTGCGGCGCATCTCCGGTTACCCGCGGACAGATGGTGCAGTACATCATTCGCGCGCGCTACGGCCAGAGTTTTTCTTATCCCACCACGGCGCGGTTCACGGATGTGCCTACTTCGGACCCCCTCTTTTCCTACGTGCAGAAGATGTGGGATCTGGGCATTACGCAGGGCTGCACAAACACCACCTACTGTCCCGCGGACAACGTAAATCGCGAGCAGATGTCGGCATTTCTCACCCGGGCGTTCTTCAATTTCGGCGTGCTGACCCCTGCCCCTCCGCCTGCACCTCCACCTCCCCCTCCACCACCACCGCCCCCTCCCCCTCCGGCTCCTACCGATTCCGCGGCGCAAGTGGCTGGCTGCAGCCTCTTTCCGGCCGACAACGTATGGAATACTCCCGTCGACACGCTAGCGGTGCATCCCAATTCCGCCGCCTGGATCACCACCATCGGCGCCGCTAGAGGCTTCCATGCGGATTTCGGCTCGGGTTTGTGGGACGGCGGCCCCATTGGAATCCCCTTTGTCGTGGTGCCGCAGAATCAGGCTCGCGTAGGCATCACGTTTGAATATTCGGACGAAAGCGACGCCGGTCCCTATCCTGTACCTTCCAACCCTCCGATCGAGGGCGGCAACTCCAGCACGGGAGACCGCCACATCCTGATCGTGGAACAGGGAACCTGTAAGCTGTGGGAGATTTACAGCGCGTATCCGCAATCAAACGGTACCTGGCAGGCGGGTTCAGGCGCGATATTCGATTTGAAAGTGAATGGCCCCCTGCGGCCCTCCACGTGGACTTCCGCTGACGCCGCCGGACTTCCTATTCTCCCCGGCCTTGTCAGGTATGAGGAATTTGCCGCCGGGGAAATCCGCCACGCCATTCGATTCACCGCGCCCCAGACCCGGAATGAGTTCATCTGGCCCGCGCGCCATCAGGCTTCCAGCAGAACCGGCACTCAGTATCCCCCGATGGGAGCGCGGTTCCGTCTGAAGGCCGGTTACGACATCTCCGGATTCTCCGCGCAGGCTCAAGTGCTGCTGCGGGCGATGAAGAAGTACGGTATTCTGCTCGCCGATAATGGCTCTTCCTGGTACATCAGCGGTGCGCCGGATGAGCGGTGGAATAACACGATGCTGCACGAGATTGACCGCGTCACCGGCGTGAACTTTGAAGCCGTGGACACCGCTCCCATGATGATTGACGTAAATTCCGGACAAGCCCGCCAATAGAGCGCTGCGGCTAGAATTCAGATATGGGGCTGGTTCGCGCTGCGGCTGGATTATGGCTGGCGGTCTGTTCCTGGGCGCAGACGGTACACTCGCTGCGCCTCTACTCTGAGTTTCAGCGCGTCGATCCCTTCGGCCAGATTCTCGCAGTGGACCGGTCCAGCAAACCGCGGGAGATTCTTTCTCCCGCCGTTGCCCGTAATTCCTTCTTCAGCATTCATGTCGCGGTAACCGCCGCGCCCAAGGCGATGTATTTTCTAGCGCTGCAGTCCTACCCGCCCGGCGCTTTCCAATGGAAGATTTACAGGGAATCATTTAGCAACCATAGTAGCGGGTGGATTCCAGACACGCTGACGGAAGAGCGTCCGCCTTATTTCGAGCTGATGCCGGACACCGAAGTGAACATCCCCGGGCAGACCACGCAGCTTTACCTCGTCGACGTCTGGGTGCCTCCGGATACGCCTTCCAGCAGCGTCCGTTTAGAGGTGCTGGTGAAGTCCGATAGCTGGAGAATTGCTCCCATGGAAGTGCGAGTTTTACCGGTCACCGTACCTGCTCTTCCCCAGGGACAAGTTGTGGAGCCGCTCCCGGATGTGAAATTGTCCGCGGATGCGTCCGCTGCGAAAGCCATGGCGGCGGCTACATCTGCGTCCCCCGCGCCTCCGCCGGTCAATCTGCGAGCGATCATTTATCGCAATGCTCTGCAGGACGCGGCGTTGGCCCGGACGCTGCATCCTGAGGCGGCCGAACGGTGCCGCGGCGCCTCTTCAAAACAGGATCGGCTTGGGGCGGAAGGGTACCTGCGAGTGCGCGATTGCCTCTATCGAACGGCTTGGAAAGAGCCGGTGCGGCCTCAGGCGCTTAAATAGAACGCGACCACAGGCATTGAAAACAAGGTGCTATCGAGCCGGTCCAGCCATCCGCCGTGGCCCGGCAGCATGGTGCCGCTATCCTTCACGCCCGCTCCACGCTTGAGCGCGGATTCGGCCAAATCACCCACCTGCCCAGCCGCGCACGCCGCAAAGGACAACAGCGCCGCATCCAACACCTTGGCCTGAACCGACCATGTCAACAAGACCACTCCATAAATTGTGGTGAAGATGGCGGAGCCGATAGCGCCTTCCCAGGTTTTCTGCGGGCTGATCACCGGCGCGAGCTTATGCTTCCCCAGCGCTTTGCCTACGTATAGCGCGGCGGAGTCGCCTACCCAATTCAAACTTACCGCGAACATCAGCCACCAGGGACTGGCTGCGCGGAGCACGGGAGCACAGCGCCACGAACCATAGACATACAGAATGCCGAGCAAGGTGGCCGACGCCAGCGGAAGCGAATCGCTCAATGTTCCCGTGCGCAGGGACCATACCATCAGCAGCATGGTAATCGCCAACAGGAGGCGCCAGTCGGTAATCGGCGCCAGCAGGAAAACAAGCCCCAGCACTTCCCCCAGCCAGAGCGGAACCGGGATGCCCTGAGCCGCCGCGATGGCCGCAAATTCGTGAAAGCACAAAAAGGCCAGCACCGCGACCACCAGTTGAAACAGAAGCTCCGGCCCGAAAAATATTGTGTAGATGACGGAGGGAATGAGAACGAATGCGGTGAGGATTCGCCTCATGAACCGGGGACCCCGAGCGGCTCCGCAACCCACTCTTCCTGAGTCGTACGGGTCAGCCCGCCAAATCGGCGGTCGCGCTTCTGATATTCGATCACCGCCCGCAGCAGGTCCACGCGCTTGAAGTCCGGCCACAACGTTTCTGTCACATACAACTCGGCGTAGGCGATCTGCCACAACAGAAAATTGCTGATGCGCATTTCGCCCGAGGTGCGGATTAACAGATCCGGATCGGGCTGACCGGCCGTATAGAGATGCGCGGAGATCATGTCCTCATCGAGATGCAAGGAGGAAAGCGTGCCCTCCACGCGCGCCTTGTCGATGAGGCGATTCACCGTATCGACAAGTTCCGTACGTCCGCCATAGTTGATGGCAAGATTCACCCGCAAGCCGGTATTGTGCGCGGTCTGAAGCTCCGCGTTTTCCAGTTCCTCTTGCGCGGGCAGCGGCAGCGACTCCACTCTGCCGATCACAGATAGCCGGATGTTGTTCCGCATGAGCCGTGGCACCTCAGCCTTGAGGTAATAGCGCAGGAGCCGCCAAAGAGTGTCCACTTCACCCCGCGGACGTTTCCAGTTTTCTACGCTGAAGGCGTATAGTGTGAGACATCCGATGCCCAATCGCGCACACGTCTCCACCACCGTGCGCACCGGCTCGATCCCCGCTTTGTGTCCGGCGATACGCGGCAGGCTGCGAAGCTTCGCCCATCTCCCGTTGCCATCCATGATGACGGCTACGTGCGCCGGCAAGCGCTGCGGGTCAATCGACAGCGCCAGTTTCCACTCTTCATCCCCGGGCGTGAGCACGGCCAGCAAATCCTGCATGCGCGTAATGTTCTATATTAACGCGACCGTGACGGGCGTTCCACTGAGTACAGCCAGGGCCCCGGCAGCAAGGCCGCCAGCGCTCCGATCACCCGGCTTAGTGTTTGACCAGTACGCCGCGAATCGCACCGTTTGGATATTGCCTGTTATGAACGTTGACGTAGTAATTTGACGGGTTTTTTCGGATATCCTTTACCAGTTCCCGATCTACAGATACGCAGCCTTGCGAGGAGCCGTTCGCCGGGGGCGGCGACAGAGGCACCACCACGGGTCCAGCCTGGCCCGGAACGCCGCGGTGAATGTGCGCCGCGTTGGCAGTATCGATATTGCTTACGATGAGCTCAAAACAGATCCGCTCCTGTCCAGAGTTGATTGTGAGTTGAGCGGTCCCTCTCCCGTCAGGATCGCCAGGTCCAGGTGCCTCTTGCGCTCCGGTGAGCTGGGCGCTGAACCCCGTGCCGCCATTTCCGTTTCCATCCTCGTCCTCGTCCTCGTCCTCATCGTCCTTGTTTGAAAAGATCTCGTAGACCGCCCCGTTTGAATAAGAAACGACATAGACCGTTCCGCGAGGACTCATCTGCATGTCCGTAGCGATTCCGTATCCCTCGCCCGCGATGAGACTTTCGCTCTCGGTAAGGTCATACTTTGAATTGTTGTCGGCCACTCGGTCCAAAAGGTTCGGATCGTCGAAGCCCAGCCGGCTCTGGCCTGCGATGACATGGAACCGCAGCAGGTACCCTGGTCCTCCAGGCCGCCCAACCATATTCACGAGCAGGTCGCCTTCGAACTGCGGACCCAGTGTTTTTCCCTCGATAAACACCAGTGCCACCGGCAGCGTCGCCCATTTCCAACTGAACTGCGGTTCCACATATTGGGAGCCGGGGAACGTGACCAGTCTCGCAGCAGATTCCGCCGGTGTGTTCGCGATTTGAGACGGAGGCCAGCGCCACTGCTGCAGACTCGGAAAGGGCTCCGGCGGGGCGAAGAAGGTCGTCTCAATCTGTTTGAATTGAGACACACGCTCCAGCGGCCCGGCAATCTGCACCCAGCCGCCATTCATACCGGCGGGAACACGATTGATTTCATCGAACGCGTCGTCCCCGTGCGCGGTTCGATGGTCATTCCGAAGCTATTGCGTAAACCGTAGGCATAAACCTTCTGCAGGTTCGCCCCGGGAGTGCTACCTATCGACGCTCCTGCTCGAAAGAACGGATTGTCCTCTGGCGTGGTCCCATCCGGGTTGAACCTGAGAATCACGCCCGTTAGATGTGCGTCATCGGGATCGGGCCCGCCAAATTGATCGTCGGGCAGCGGTGGGGTGGGGCCGGTAAGGAGGTTCTGCAACTTCCCGCGCCGTCCCTGATCGCCGAAGAAGACATAAAGCTTGCCGTCTTTTCCAAACCGTAAGACGCCGCCATCGTGGTTACCTCGCGGGGTTGCCCTTCATCGCCTTGTACCGGCGGCGGCACGCCGTCATTCTGAAAGGACCGCAGCGAAATCAGGTTCTGGCGGTAGATCAGCCTGTTGTTTGCCGAGTCCCAATCAAACCGGTCGACGCGGTTGCCCAGCTAAGGGACTCGCAGGATGTCATTGGAATCCGCGGCGAACATGTTCGATTGAGAACATGCGGTTTCTTGCGGAACATACGCGGGCGGTAGGCGGCGGCTGCACTGGGGGCGGCGTTGCGACCGCTACACAGGTCCAGAACAGGAACACTCCCGGATCGCTGGGGAAGTTGGGATGCAGAGCGATACCGAGCAGTCCTCGTTCCGACGCGAAGTTTACGCCCAGATCTAATACCGTAGCTTGTATTACACCATCGCGAATTCGTTTCACGCGTCCCGTATTTTTTTCGATGACAAGAAAATCATTATCACTCAGGAATGCTATCCCGGTAGGGTTGGACAGGCCACTTACTATCGTTCGAACGGAGAGGTTTGGAAGAGTGATGGTCGGGGTCTGTGCACTTGCACTGAACCCCAGGAGAATCAAAATGAAAATCACGAGGCTGAACCTGCCTGGCGATTTTTCGGAAATGAGATTCACTGTATTCCTCCTTACCGCCGCATCAGTTCGGGGGCAATCGTTAGATGATGCCTCCGGGCTACCTGTTTCGGGCCGGAGTGTGTGCTGATTTTATAAGCGTTCCGGACCGCCCAAACAATTCCGCAGTCATCGTGTTCAGACTGTTTGTGATCCGGTCTGACTCTACAGTGATAAGCGTGTCGCCGGAACGCACCAACTGGCGGTGATCTTCGCGTAGATCGGGCAAGCCCTCGATGGGAATGGCCGACCCTCGCAAAAAAGATGCCTGGAAATAGAGCGTCAACTCGACATCGTTGGCGAACTTCCGAAAGGCTTCCTCCGGCGGAGGCCGGTGACTCGTCGATAAGCCGGCTTCCAGCGCCATCAGCGCGTGCGCCAGACGGTGGGAACTGGCGAGGATGGCACTCAGCGAACGAATGGTCGTCAACGTCGTGCCGGGCTCGGCAAACAACCGCTCCAAAGAGGCTTCGAGGTTGGACCGGCTTAGTCGGGAATCTCGCCGGCTGCGCTCGAGGTCAGAGGTTGGAACGCCGCCGGGCCGCAGGAAACCGTCGCGGAGAGCCCGGAAATACTCCCGGTAACTGTCAAGCATTTGGGCCAGTGCCTCCGGAACCTGTGTACGCTCCCAGGTCGGCCAGAGAACGTAGGCGAGCAATGCGATGGCGCCGCCGGCCGAAGTATTCAGTGCCCGCGCCGCGATGACCGACTTGGGAGCGAAGCCCAGAAGCGCGAACAGAAACACCACTAAAGCCGTAACCGCCGTCACAAGAATTCCATAGTTGGCGGCTCCAAAACAGCGCATCACGAACATACAAATCGTCACCAGCAAAATCTGCGTCGCCACTTCCGGCGAGATCAAGTGGAAGAGCGCCGTCGCCAGCAGCAAACCGGCAAAGGTGCCGGTCAGCCGCAGCACTCCGCGGCTGATCGTCGCCGTGAAGTCCGGCTTGAGCACGATGGCAATGGTCATCGGCAGCCAGTACGAGCGGTCCAACCCCAGGCCCCGGCCGATGGAATCGCCAATTGCAATGCAAACCGCCAGCCGGATCGCGTGGCGGCAGGCGGCGGACTTCAGGCTTAGATTGGCCCGCAACGTCGCCCACGTGCCGCGGAGCCGCAAGTACCATGGCTGTCGCGATTCGCGGCGTTCAAATGCGATCATGCCTGCCGGAGTCGCCGAAGAGGCAAGCTCGAAGGCCGAGCGGAGCTGCCCGGTCAGCGCGTCCATTTGAACGCGCGCCTCGATCTCCATGTCCCCGCCGCGATCGTATCCGCGGCGCAACTCTTCCGAAAGGTCGTCTAGATTCCGCAGAGCTTCGGCGTTCGCACCCGGCGGGCGGCCGCTGCGAAGGGATTCGCCCACAGACGCAAGCAGGGGAGCGTAGATCTCGAAGAACCGGTCGACGATCCGGGCTGCGCTGCCCTCCGGGGTCTGGCGGCGCAAACGTGCCCTGATCCGCCGCAGCGTCAGCAGAGACAGGCGCATCCGCTCCGCCTGGCTCAGCAGCAGGCGAAATCGTTCCGATGCGGTGGAGTGGCTTCGGTCTAACATGGCGCCGGCTTGCATGCTGGCGGCGCTGGCTGGCGGCGCCTTCGAAGCGTCGATGGAGCCTGGGGCCGGCGCCGCCACCGTGCGCGAAAGCTCCAGATAAAGTTCGTGCAGCGCGCGCCGTTCGGGTCCAAAACGGCGTAACGGCCAGACGGCGACCGCCAGCAGAACCTGCACCAATCCTCCAGTAAAGGCGAGGAGGCCGGCATAGAGCGCTCTATCGGGAGCGAGCGGCGTGGCCGAGAAGACGACAAGCGTCACCAGGCTGATGGTCCCCAGGTCGGCGGCAGCAGGACTGAGCGCCACTAACATCCCAGCCACGAAGGCCGACCCCGCCGAGATACCCACCGCAAGTCCATGGTGTGCGCCCGCCACGGAGCCGGCGAAAACCGCGCACGCCACCAGGAGACTCGCTGCCAGCATTCGCTTCGCTCGAGGCAGGTAGGGCTCCGTGCTGTCGCTGAAGGCAACATTCAAAGCGCCAATGGCGGCAGGCAGTGCGTTAGCCACGTTGCCGAGAGCGGCTCCGAGGATGAGCGGCAGCGCCACCCCAATGGAATTTCGAAGGGCGAGCCACGGCGCGGTCTTTTCCGCTTCGAAGCGGATCAGGGCATGCCAGAACGCGACCCAAACGTTGGAACTTTTTGAAGGCGCTGTGGTAATGTCAGCCGGCTGCAAGACCAGGCTCCAATCCGGGGCCGCTACTCAACAGCTGGCCGCGGTGAGCTCGAGGCAGGCTGTGCCTACGGTGGTCAGGAACTCGTCCAACGTGTTGGGCTTGCTTAGATAGCGGTTTGCCCCGAGATCCTCGGCGCTCTTCCTTTCCAGCAGCGTACCGGAGGAACTCAGGATCATGATGGGCACCTTCTGCAGGGCCGGGAGACCGCGCAGCGCCTTCAGGACCTGGAGGCCGTTAATGCGTGGAAGGTTCAGATCCAATAACACGACATCGGGAAGCTTGTGCGAACCCGCCTGATATTCTTCTGCGAACCGAAGTGCAATTTCCCCATTGGCGGCGTGATCCAAGGCAAACTGGCGTCCGGTGCGGGCGAGCGCCATCCTGACCAGAACGACATCCGCGGGATTGTCCTCCACAAGGAAAACACTCAACGGGGCTTGTGACGTCATGTTATCCAGCGTTTTCACAGTTGCTCACTGGCGGTCTTAACTCAATTATTTTACTATATAACTTAAAGTATTTGGGGGAGATCGTGTCGAAGACAATTGTTGATATCCTCGCGCCGGATCAGAGTGAGCTGATTAATGACTGGGTACGGCTGCAAATGGAAACGCTGTCCAATCGCCGCGATCGCATTCCGGAATCGCAGCTACGGGCCAATGCGCATGACTTTCTAATTACGCTCACCGAGGCGGTCGGACAGCCTGGCGCGGAGGACATCTATGCGCCCCGTTGGACAAGAGTACGGGATATGTTGGCGTCTTTGTCCCGTCAGCGAGCTATGCAAGGCTTCACACCGGCCGAAACGGCTTCGTTCGTATTTTCCTTGAAGCAGCCGCTGTTCAATTTCCTTCGCCGCGCCTACAAAGACGATCCGGACGGCCTTGGCCGTGAGACCTGGGCCGCCACGACACTCCTTGACCGGCTGGGCCTCTATACGACGGAAGTATTCCAAAAGAGCCGCGAGGAGATCATCGCCCGCCAGCAGCAGGAGATGATGGAACTATCCACGCCTGTGGTGGAGCTTTGGCAGGGCATTCTCGCCCTTCCGTTGATCGGGACCCTCGATAGCGCCCGCACACAAGTGGTAATGCAGAATCTGCTGGAAGCGATCGTCGCCAAGAGCGCGGATATCGCCATTATCGATATCACCGGCGTTCCGACTGTGGACACGCTGGTCGCGCAGCATCTTCTGAAGACCGTTGCAGCGGCAAGGTTGATGGGCGCCGAATGTCTGATCAGCGGCATCCGGCCGCAGATCGCGCAAACAATCATCCATCTCGGCGTGGACCTCGGCGGAGTGATTACCAAAGCTACTCTGGCGGACGCGTTCCAGCTGGCGCTCAACCGGAAGCAGCTTTCGGTAAAGCGCGGTTAGCCATGCAACGAATTCCCATTTTGAAAATAGGCCGCGTCCTGCTGGTGACCATCCAGGTGGACATGCATGACCGCCTGGCCATGGCGCTGCAAGACGACCTGATGGACCGGATTGTTAAAGAAAGAGCGGGCGGCGTTCTGATCGACATCTCGGGGCTCGATATCGTAGATTCGTTTATTGGACGGATGCTCAGCAATATCGCCGGCATGGCACGCATCCTCGACGCCCGAACGGTAGTGGTGGGTATGCAGCCTTCGGTCGCGATCACGCTTGTCGAGCTCGGATTGTCCCTGCCGGGCATTCGTACCGCGTTAAACGTAGATCGGGGGATGGCTTTGCTGCAGGCTTCGGTTGATTACGGAGAGTTTCGCGGCGATGGTCATCAAACAGGTTGAACATCCGCTCCGAACACAGGAAGATGTCGTCTCCGTGCGGCATGCGGTTCGCTCGCTGGCGGTGGAGATCGGGCTTAGCCTGGTCGATCAGACCAAAATCGTTACCGCGGCCAGCGAGCTCGCGCGCAACGCCGTGATCCACGGCGGGGGCGGTAACGCCCTGCTGGAAATCGTGGGCGAGAATCCCAGGCGCGGCCTGCGTCTTACGTTCGCCGATCAAGGCCCGGGAATCCCCAATATCGAAACCGCCATGAGGGATGGTTTCACTACCGGCTTCGGCCTGGGCCTTGGCTTGGGCGGGGCGCGCAGACTATCCAACGAGTTCTCGATTGAGTCCGAGCCTGGCATGGGTACCCGCGTCGTGATTACGAAATGGAAAGGTTAGCCGATTCATGCCGATTATCTTACCGGTGGACGAATCGAGCCGTGTTGCGGAGGTGCGGCGCGCGGTTGCCGCCATCGCCTTAAACGAGGGATTGGGCGACTCTCTAGCCGGTAATGCTGCCGTGATCGCGACCGAGGCAGCCACCAACCTTTTGAATCACGCCCGGAAAGGAGAGGTCTGTATTTCCGCTCTCTCGGAACGAGGCTTTCCCGGCGTGGAGATTCTGGCCCTCGATCAGGGGCCGGGAATCCAGGACATCTCCAGATGCATGTCCGACGGTCATTCCAGCGGCGCAACTTCAGGTACCGGATTAGGCGCGATACGGCGGCTGTCCACGGAATTCGATATCTACTCGCAGCCCGGCAAGGGTACGGTTGTCTTGTCGCAAATTCACCTTCCGCAAGATCGGGATAGCGGCTCCGCGCCGCGCTCGATTTTGAGAGTGGGAGCGGTGGCCAAGCCGATTGCCGGCGAGCAGGTGTCCGGGGACGCGTGGGCAATGTCGGAATGCGGCGCAGGCGTCCATTTTGTTATGGCCGATGGATTAGGCCACGGCATCCTCGCGGCGGAAGCCTCTGCCGAGGCGCTGACCGCTTTCCGGCGAAAACAGGAAACCGCACCGGTCGCGATCCTTCAGAATATCCACAGAGCGCTGCGGGGGACCCGGGGAGCCGCGGTAGCGGCTGCCTATCTTGATTTTGACGCCGGCGTGGCGCGCTTCGCCGGTATCGGCAATATAGCGGCCGTCCTCGCGGGACCTGGCAGAAATCATCACATGGTGTCGCACAACGGAACCGCCGGCCACGAAACATTTCGATTTCAGGAATTCGTCTACCCTCTTGATGGCCACGCCTTGTTCATTATGCATTCCGATGGATTGACCACCAGTTGGAACCTGGATCCTTACCCGGGACTGCGTGCCCATCACCCCGCCATCATCGCGGGCGTGCTCTATCGCGACGCTTCCCGGAATCGCGACGATGTTTGTGTCGTGGTGGCGCAAATAAGGGCTAAAACATGAACTCTCCCACCCGCCCCACTGCAATGTACTCTCTGCTTTCGGTGAATATTGAACACGAGCAGGACATTGTGAGCGCTCGCCAGCGCGCCCGCCACCTGGCGGAATGGCTGGGATTCAGCGCTCAGGACCAATCGCGACTTGCTACCGCGGTATCGGAGATCGCCCGCAACGCCTACCGCTACGCGGAGGGCGGACGCGTGGATTTCTCGCTCGACCTGCAGGCAACCCCCCAGTTTTTTTGGGTGGAAGTAGTGGACCAGGGGCGGGGAATTGAAGATCTCGACCGGATACTCGATGGTAGGTACGAATCCCCCACCGGGATGGGCCTTGGACTAAGCGGTTCCCGCCGCTTGATGGATGCGTTCCGGATCGAGTCGGCGCCCGGTCAGGGAACCCGTGTACGATTTGGGAAGGCAATACCGGGGGGGCCTAAGGCACTCGAATTGCCGGATGCCGGAAAGGTAAGCTTTCGTATCGCTCAAGCGCAGCTTCCGGGCGCTCTTGAGGAGTTTCAGCGGCAGAATCGCGACCTGCTGCAGACTTTGGAAATCGTCCGCCTCAGGGAGGCGGAACTCGCCAAACGGCAAGCGGAGCTGACCCGCCTCAACCTTGAATTGGAAGAGACGAACCGCGGCGTGGTCGCCCTCTATGCCGAACTGGATGAGAAGGCGGAGGCACTGCGCCGCGCGGACCATATGAAATCCCGGTTTCTCTCCTATATGAGCCATGAATTCCGCACACCGCTCAACTCTGTCCTGGCTCTGACGCATTTGCTGATTCAGCGTACCGACGGGGACCTTTCGCCCGAGCAGGAACGCCAGGTAGGCTACATTCGGCAGGCGGCTCAGGAACTGGGAGAAATGGTGAACGATCTTCTGGATCTCGCAAAGGTGGAGTCGGGAAAGACAAACCTTCGTATCACCAGAATCGACCCTGGCCAGCTGTTGGGAGCGGTGCGGGGTTTGATGCGGCCGTTGGCGGCGAATGACGCGGTGGCGCTGGTCTTTGACGAACCGGCTGCCGGCCTGACGATCGAAACCGATGAGACCAAACTGGGGCAGATTTTCAGAAATCTGATTTCCAACGCACTGAAGTTCACCCAAAAGGGAGAGGTACGCGTCAGTGCCGCCGCCTCGGCTTCCCGAGATGAGATTGTATTTACCGTCGCGGACACCGGCATCGGAATCGCGCCGGAACATCAGCAGCGGATTTTTCACGAGTTCTCACAACTGGAAAATCCGATACAGAAGCATGTCAAGGGCACAGGGCTTGGACTTCCGCTATCGCGAAAACTGGCCGAATTACTGGGTGGAAGGCTCGAAGTGAGCAGTCGCCCGGGAACCGGATCCACGTTCACTCTCACGCTGCCGCTTTCCGCTTCTCAGCAGCCGGGAAGTATTCTGATCATTGACGATGAGCATACATCCCGCTACGTGTCGCAACGGCTGCTCCGTGGCACCCGGCGCCGGATCATTGAGGCAGCGCGAGCAGAGGAGGGAATTGAACGAGCCCGCTTTGAGCACCCGGACCTTATTCTGCTCGATCTTATGATTCCGGATCGAAGTGGGTTTGATATCATTACGGAGTTGAAAGCGGACCCTTCAACCTCTGACATCCCGGTGATTATCCACACATCCAGAGTTTTGTCGCAGGCGGATTACGACCGGCTGGGGGGACGGCAGGCCGCGATTCTTCCGAAAGGGGAAGGCGATCGGCTGCATGCCCTGAACACCATGCGATCCATCCTCGGCGAACCGGCTCTCTTTGCAAATGAACCGGAGTTTCTGGGGCGGGGAAAAGGAGATCTCATCGCGTGACGGTTCCGCAGAAAATCATAAACGTGGACGACCACGAACCGGCGCGCTATGCCAAACGGCGAATTCTGACAGCCGCCAACTTCACCGTCTTCGACGCGGGCACGGCGCAGGAAGCGCTAAATCTGGTCGCCGAGCATTCCCCCGATCTCGTTCTGCTGGACGTGCATCTGCCGGATATCAATGGCATCGAAGTGTGCCGGCGGCTAAAATCGAGCGCCGCCAGCGCCTCCATATTGGTGCTGCAAATCTCTGCGTCGGCCACGTCGGCGCCGCAGGCCACGGCGGCCCTGAATAGCGGCGCCGACGCTTATCTGATCGAGCCTGTCGATCCCGATGTGTTGATCGCCACCGTCCGGGCCTTACTTCGCCTGCGAACTGCCGAACGGCAACTTGCCGAGAGCAACCAGCGGCTGGAATACGTCAATACAGAGTTGCGCCGTTCCAACGAGGATCTGCAGCAGTTTGCCTTTGCGGCCAGTCACGACCTTCAGGAGCCGCTGCGCACGATCACAAGTTTTCTTCAGCTATTGCAATTGAGTCTCCGGGAGCGGATGACGGACACCGAGCGCGAGTATTTCGAATTCGTCGTAGACGGATCGGCCCGCATGCGGCAGTTGATTGGAGACCTTCTGGCTTACTCTCAGGTGGGCCGGAACGCCACTCCTGCGTCGCTGGTGGACCTGAGCCAGGTACTGCAGTGGACACAGGAGAACCTGCGCAAACCGATTGCTGAATCGGCGGCGAAGGTGACGTCCGGTGTTCTGCCCCAGGTGCTGGGGGATTTCGCTCTTTTGGGGCACGTGTTCCAGAACCTGATCAGCAACAGCATTAAATACCGGCGGCCGGAAAGCGCTCCGGAAATCCACCTCACGGCTGCCCGCGCATCTGAGCAGGAATGGCAGGTTAGTGTTCGCGACAACGGGATTGGCATCGAAGAGCAATACCACGAGATCATTTTCGCGCCCTTTAAGCGGCTGCATGGGCGAGAGATTGCAGGCACGGGCATAGGATTGGCGACCTGCCGGAGAATCATACAGTCGATGGGAGGACGCATTTGGGTGGAATCCCTCCCAGGGGAGGGATCGGCATTTCATTTCACACTGCCGGTAGCGTAGCCCCTGCGCGCCGCCCTTTTGTCCGATGCTGCTATCATCATCCTCGTGCTTGAGACGATCGATCTTTCAAAGCGGATCGCGGACCCCGCATACAAAAAG
>DATLCW010000212.1:0-9312 GCA_035526195.1 Bryobacteraceae bacterium | reverse complement strand
TCGCCGGCGGAGTGGATGCCGTGGTGCTATCCGCAAACTCCAACCAGATAGCACGACCGGATCAACTTACACGCATCCTTGCCGAAAGCTCACGATACATCTCGACAACGCTGGCGGCTTACGTAGGCGAAACCGTGACGCTGCGGTTCGATCCAAGGGATATGGCCGAAATTCGCCTCTTCCACAACGACAAGTTCTTGTGCAGTGCCATCTGTCCAGAACTTGCGGGCGCCACCGTTCCCCTCCGGGAGATTCTCCGTGCCCGCAATCGGCGACGCCGAGAGTTGCGCGGCGTTCTACGGGACCGGCAAAGCGCCGTCGACACGCTGCTCGAAATGAAGCGCGGAGAGCTCAGGGAGAAAGACAATGCGCCACCAGCACCAACAGAAGGGCCCGCAGCAACAAAGCAGTCAGCACCCGCTCTCAAGCGATACCGGAACGAATAACGGCAGGCAGCCTGGTTTCGTGGAAACCCAGGAACATCGGCGCTTTGCCGAGTTCTGCGATGCCTGCAAACGTTATCGCTATATAGGTCTGTGTTACGGTTCGCCGGGGGTGGGCAAAACGCTTTCAGCTCGTCACTATGCCAATTGGGAGAGGGTACAAGCGTGTTGGAATCTTGAGTGCCAGCCCAAGCCACTCCTAAAGGAAATCAGTAAGGGCACCGTCGCCTTCTACACTTCTCCTGTTGTTGCCTCCCCCGGACATCTGGACCGGGACATCGGGAAGAGTCGCAGTCTTTTATACGATGCGACAATCGAACGCGCGCGGCGGTACGAATACGCGCGGATGATCCGACTCCTCAATCGCGCCGAAAAGCTACGCGACCCCAAACGGAATCCGAATGGTTATCAAAGCGCCGAAGCCGTCAGTGCCGAGAATGCTTTCCATAAGCAGCGGGATCGCTCGATGCGAGTACCGAGCAGCGTTTCTGATCCCACGGCTCTGCTCGTCATTGATGAAGCTGATCGACTCAAGGTCGGGGCTTGAGCAAGTGCGGGATATCTTTGACCGCGGAGGGATCGGTCTGGTGCTAATTGGAATGCCGGGGCTTGAAAAAAGACTGGCACGCTACCCGCAGTTCTACTCTCGTATCGGCTTCGTTCATGAATTTCGGCCCTTGGGTGCCAAAGAGATTCGCGAACTGTTGGATCAGCGCTGGACGCCTCCCAGTGTGCATCTTCCCGACGGGCCGTTGGACCCGGAAACCGTGGCGGCGATCATCCGAATCACAGGCGGCAACTTCCGACTGCTGAGCCGTTTGCTCACGCAGATGGAACGAATCCTCGAAATCAACGCGCTGCAACAAGTGAACAAAGCTGTTGTGGAGGCGGCACGCGAAAGCCTCGTGATAGGACAATCCTAAGATCGATCCACTCGCTGGGCACGAGGGCTTACCAGGAAGGGTTCCCACGCGTAATCACTGCCCGTTGAAGCGATCAGGGGGCTGGCAGCCTGCCGACTCGCTGCGCCTTACCAATTCCGCGCGTCGGTTGGCGGCCTTATGTTCCTCTGTGTCGCTGGCCCATGCCGGCCTGGAGGCTCCGCACCCACGACTGGTTAATCGCCGCGGGTCAATGCCGCCCCGAATCAAATACTGCCGAAGGTATTCTGCTCGACGATTCGAAAGCTGCTGTGCGTTTGATTCCGCTTCGTCGGCATAAGCCTTGACGAGAAGTGCCAGATGCCGATCCCGTTGAAGTTCGGCGAGTACGGCCCTCAGGGCTTGTTCGGACGTAGGAATGGGGTGGACGGATCCTTGGTCGAAGCGGATCTTCCCTCCGCGAAACGGAAGCGTGGCTTCAGCGAGGTTCTGCCTACGCTTCAGTTCGCGGGCGTATGGAGAGTTCGGATCGATCTGTACAGGAACTGATTTGAATGGCTGCGCACTGAGGTGGAGTAGCACATCGAAATCCTCCTCGACGCGGCCTCGATAGAGAAAGAAGCCAATATCGCGGACGTCGACTCCGCCCAACCAGGTGCCGCGAACCTCCAGCACGGCAGGAGTGGGCCACTGCCGCAGGCGGGCCGACACCTCCGGCTTGACGGTGGACAGGTTGACGGGTTGGATGACGAGCGTCTTTTCAGGCAATCGTGCGTCCAGCAGATGGATGAGGCTGTTCGGCAATAGGACTCTGCGGCTGATGTGTGCACCGCCGATAAATAGCAGCGCCTTGCGGCCCTTGCGAATAACTTCGTGCTCCACAACCGAGGCGACATGCGCATCGCGCCAGTCGTTCATATCCTCGTCCGCGGGGCCGATGACGGTCTTCCAGTCAATCGGTGGATCACCCAGAAGAACCCGGATCTTCTTCGACTCGGGCATCTTCTGGTTGAAGCTCCTCACGAAAGCGAAGAAGTTCTCATAGATCGGCGAAGACCAGACTCCGCTGATCTGCGTCGTGTTCTCCCACGCACGCCGGAGCTCCTCTCGTGGCACGGCCCGGCCAAGGATGTACTGATCCATCAGACCCTGGTACTTGGCTGTCCCGAACTCAACGACGACATCTGAAACTCTTCCGGCAAAACCAGGATGCTCGATGACACGTGCGATGAATTCCTGAGTCTCTGGCGCTCCGTGTGCCTCGCCAAGGGCTACGATTGGAAACCGGTCGAAGGCGCGCACGACGTAGTCAACGGCAGGCAGTGGCGCGGAATCAGCCGGCTCGCCAGCAACTTGATCCCAAGGCGTCAAAACCAGGAGGATGCCAGCAGCCTTCCAGGCTCCGAGACACGACTGGTTTATCTTCATCACTCAAGAGTTTATCTTCCGTCCAATGAAGAGGTGCTAGGCGAAGTCAAGCAAGATACGACTCACCCAAAACCTGAGGGTTCCGAGGAGGTATAGAAGCATCGCCTTGCATAAACGTTCGTTTCTGCAACGAATCGCGAATGGCCGCATTTCTGTGGGTATCTGCATTGCACAAACCAGTTGCTTAATGTAAAGTAATGGCAACAGATTATTGCAATGCTTATAGGCTACGCCCGAGTCTCAACCAACGAACAGGAAACCGCCACGCAAGTGACGGCGTTGAAGGCGGCTGGATGTGAGCGGATTTATCGCGAGAAGGCTTCGGGGGGACGGTGGGACCGGCCTGAACTCCATCGGCTCCTCGATCAACTCCGCAAAGGAGACGTGCTCGTCGTATGGAAGCTCGATCGGCTGTCGCGCTCACTGCGGGATGTGCTGACGATTATGGAACGGCTCAGCGAAGCCGGAGCTGGCTTCCGCAGCCTGACCGAGGCGATCGACACGACGACACCTGCGGGCCGAATGATGATGCAGATGGTTGGGGCGTTTGCAGAGTTCGAACGGGCCATGCTCCGGGAAAGAACAAAGGCGGGTTTAGATTCCGCCCGCCGGGAAGGACGTATCGGTGGGCGCCGGTCGAAATTATCGCCTCAGCAGCAGGCGGAGATCAGACGGATGGTGTCCAGAGGCGACAAGACGGCCGCTGATGCTGCCCGGCTATTCAGAATTCACCCGGCCACCGTCTGTCGGCTGCTTGCGAGGCCGCCAGCGTCACCGGGCAAGAAGGCCAAGCACGCCAAATAGTGTTGACGGAACTACGCCATTTAATGTTGAAAGTGACAGTGTACCCATCAGTTCTCTCTCCTCACCGTGTCTGATAACAGATTTTATCGGACACGGAAAGATGCGAAGAACGGCCCCTCGAATAGTCCAACAGGCTGTTGGACAATTGTGCAAGCGCCAGTTGCAGAATTTGGGCTCGACGCCAGAAGCTAGAGGTGCTAGCGTGTAATTATCTGCTTTAAGCACGATGGAGGTTTTCCGATGATCGACCTAAGGGAAGTTCGTTCCGTTACAGAGTTCCAACGCAACATCAAAGAATATGTTGGGCGACTCAAGGAGAATAAGACCCCGCTCGTGCTGACCGTCAACGGGCGTGCGGAATTGGTGGTGCAAGATGCCGAGAGCTACCAGCTTATTCTCGAACGCTTAGAACGCGCCGAAACAGTTGCCGCAATCCGCCGAGGAATGAAGGATGCGGAAGGAGGACGAATGATTCCGCTGAAAGATGCAGAGGCAAAGCTCCGGGCTAAGCATGGGTTTTGAGGTTCAGATCACCGATGAGGCTTTCGGCGACCTTGACGCGATTGCGGGCTTCATCAAGCACCAAGCTAGTATCGACATCGCGCGAAAGTGGTTTGCCGGGATCATCGGCGCAATCGAGTCTCTTGGAGAGATGCCAGCGCGGTGCGCTCTGGCTCCCGAGGCTGAAGACCTACAAGACGAGGTACGCTTGCTCCTCCACGGGCGGAAGAACCGAGCTTACAAGATCTATTTCAAGATCCACCAGGAGACTGAATCAAACGGCTCAGTCATCGTGTTTCACGTTCGCCACTGGGCACGAAAGCCTCTGACCAATGAGGAACTTGAGGAACTAACGGACGACCATTTGGAAGTTTCCAACGAACAGGAGCAACATCAATAAAAGCTTCGAGGCCGTAAGCGCCTCGTTGAAGAAGTGATCGAGGCCGACGTGAAATTCTCCGTTTGAACCGTTGCAAAATTTGCAACAGTTTTCCGAACGAGTGTTATTGCACCGGGCGTTTGAGCGCGGACTCGTAGTCGTCTACGGCACCGTCGAAAGCATCGAGCGACTTCGCAGACAGACGCTCTACATTCTCCGCAGAGCCATAAACGCCGGTCTTCTTGAATGCATAGACCAGATCGGGACCGGCCCCTACGTCGGCCATAGCCTGCGTGAGAATGTCGCACACCTCGGCATCGGTCAATTCACGCTTCGGGTTTTGGGGCGTGTTCTTGGACACCGTGAAAAAAGTATCCCATACACGAATGGCAGAGGAAAGCCTTCCCCGCGTTTCAGCCGCTTGCACAAATTGTCCAGCAGCCTGCTGGACAATTGAGTCCTCTGCGGACCACCGAGTATCATAACGTCCTTATGATACATACTGTCCATCTGTCAAAAGTGACAGTAGGCGTAGCCGGATGGTTCGCTCTATAGTCAATCCGAATTGACGAGGAAAGTGCTGCCAGAAAACCTGGCCTTTTCCGACCTGTCGGACGTTCAAGCGTGGAAGCTCTAGGTGAGAGATTTGATGTGTTACTATTCGCTCCGGACTAACAGATTGATTGCACTATTTTGCGATAGTACCCGTTTAACGTCGCCCCTATCTTTATACTCGATATAGATATCTGCTTCTGCCTTGACCAGCTCAGGGCTTTTCCTTCGTTGTGCTCGAGTGTTTCCGTATCCATCACGTGGATTCTGGAAGGTGTACTGCAAAACACCTCTGCACACGACTACTTTGAGACTGTCTTTTGAAAGATACGATCTAACAACTTGGCCCTCGAAAATCGACTTATTGTATGTTTTCGTCGTCATATGGCAGGAACTAGAGTCCGCCGAGATATTGAGATCGTCAATCTTTTCGGTCCAAGTCTCGGGCTCACCGTTTACGCGCACCACGACGCTTATATTTCCGCTTCCGGAAATGTACGTGTTAAGTTCTTCTGCATTAGCTCTGGAAGGGGTGCATAACCACAAGGAGATGATAGCGAACCTAAAGGTATCGCTTAGCTTAGCTGGAAGCCGTGAGTGCATTCCGATATAATAGCGCAACAGGAGATCGTTGCATAACGGGTATTGGGGATCAATGGAACGGAAAACATGGTTAAGGACACCTGAGTTTGCAGGTCAGTGCGCCTACAGGCGTCAGGCGACATCCTCTAAAGCGTCCGCCGGATTGCGAAGGGGTCGAAGCTGGCCCCGCACAACCGAGTCCGGAACCGAGAAGGCATAGCGGCCCAACAAATTGATGTGTTCGAAGACCAGCGGGGAAATTCGAGCCACGTCTTCCGGCTTGATGGGATAGCCTTCACCTGCGAGCTGATCCAAGGCAGCGTTGATGTACAGAGTGTTCCACAAAATGATGACGTTTACGACCAGCCCGAGCGCACCTAACTGATCCTCCTGCCCTTCCCGATACCGCTGCCGCAGTTCTCCTCTCTTACCGTGGAAGACGGCGCGGGCCAGTTTATGACGGTCTTCGCCTCGATTTAACTGCGTCAAGGTCCGCCTGCGTTTGCTCTCATCGTCTATATACGTCAAGGCGTGGATCGTTTTGTCGATGCGCCCCAGTTCTGCCACGGCTTGAGCAAGATTGGTTGGGTGATCGTCAATTCGGAGGGTCTTCATGATCGAGGTCGCCTGTACCGTGCCGAGTTTGAGCGAACCGGCAAGCCGAAGCATGTCATCCCAATTCTATTCAATGAGCTTGGTGTTGATGCGATGACTGGCAATGCCATTCAGCAAACCGTAATCGGCGGACGGATCGATTCGCCAATAGCGAGCGCCCCCGATGTCGGCGATCCGTGGACAAAAACGATAACCCAGCAGCCAGAACAGACCGAAGACGACATCGGTATATGCTCCGGTGTCGGTCATGATCTCGGTGGGTTGAAGGTCGGTTTGTTGTTCCAGCACCACGGCCAGCAGGTACAGACTGTCTCGCAATGTCCCCGGAATGACGATAGCGTTCAACCCGGTGAACTGATTCGAGACGAGATTATAGTAGGTGACGCCTCTCTCGAAGCCGAAGTATTTCGGGTTTGGCCCGGCGTGGAGCGTCCGCACCGGTACCACGAAGCGAAGTCCATCGGCGGATGCCACTTCGCCGCCGCCCCATTGATGGACAAGAGGGATTTTGTTGTGCTCCGCGACCAGGCAGGCGTTGGCTTCCACCAGCGTCTCATTACGAATGAAATTTTGGCTGACCCACGATAGACGAGACCGGCGCAACGCCGGAACATCGTTGCGGATACCCCTTCTAGCGGGGACACCCCGCAACGCCCCGTGAAGAGCTAAGGGGCTTTGCCCCTGGCGCGGTCAAGGCTTCCCTTCGCTACGCTCCGGCTTCGCAGCCGGTTTCCCCAACCTTCCTACGCTTCGCTTCGTGCAGGCCGGGTGATTCCCCTCCGGCTTCTCCAGCCATTGCCCTTACCTCCCCACTCTCGCCGACGAGGGTCTCGGGAGCAGTTGCTAGCGAGCAACAGCTCCATTTCCACCCAAAGAGGCAAAGACAATGACAAGCGAAAGGAAAGACGTTTTTCAAAGAGTGACAGACCAGATCGTAGCCGCCATTGAAGCGGGAACCGATTCCTACCGGATGCCGTGGAAGACTTCAGGAGGGTTCATCTCCTCCCCCGTTAACGCCGTGAGCAAGAAGCCTTACCGAGGAATAAACATCCTTATTTTATGGGCGACCGCCCAGGAGAAAGGCTACACATCTGGGACATGGGCCACCTACAAGCAATGGCAGGAGCTGGGCGCACAAGTGCGCAAAGGTGAGAAGTCTGCAAACGTGGTGTTTTGGAAATTCTTCGATGTCGATCAGAAGGCGGAAAAAGAAACCTCTTCCGAGAAGGGATCCAAACGCGTCCCGATGGCCAAAGACTACAGGTTATGGTGACCTGACCATAAGGTGTAACCTTTGAGAAACGGGATCTCGCGCTCGATCTCCTGCCCTTCGGCGTCCTCTTCGGTGCGCGTGAATGTATTGGCATACACGACCAGGGAACCTTTTTCGCCCTTGCGCACATGGGCGTTTAAGTCCTGCGCCTGTTTGAATGTCATCCAACTGGGCGAACTGAAGCCGTGTTCGAGCGAAGCCCCCCACAGCATCAAAATGTTGATGCCGGAGTAGGGCGTGCCGTTGTGGCGCAGCGGGCGTGTGATCCTCCCGGCGGTGTTCTCTCCGCTCCACGGTTTCATCCAGGGGCGGACGCCTTGCTCTAGGGATGCGACGATCTGCCCGGTGATGCGGGTGTAGATGTCTTGCCGTTCTGAATTCTGCATTGTCTGTTCCTTTCCTTTGCGTCGCGGTTTCTCATGACGCGGGCATGGAAAGGCCGGGCGGAATGAAGTGCTCTGTCACCGAAGGGGAACGGCCACACGGGAGCCGGTAGCCGACTGCAAAGGAGGTGAGGCGAATGGAGCGGGCCCGCCGTTGACTGGGCACGCCGACCGGCCCATGATCGCGTCACGGTTATGAGGAACCACGCAGCAAACTGGAATAGGCAATGGGTGCAGAACTGGGGCGAGATATTACCGGGGCAATGGGTGACTTCGCGCCTTGATATAGAAGCTGCGGGCGGGTGTGTATGCGTTGGAGCGGTTCGCTATCGCCGGGGGGGCATCAACCAAAGTGCGGACGGCTCGCCCGTGATTCGGATCACCGGGGACGCTGTGCTTTTCGCTTCGGGAATCAGGCGGGCCGAGATCCAGGCAGAGACAGGCGATTCCCTGTGCCCATCGTCAAACAAAAGGGTTAGGCCTAGACCCGACAGTCGTGTCACCAAGGGGCATTCGTGGCCGGAGGAGTTAAAATGCGCCCTGGTCAGTGGCGTGAGAGTTTGGTGTCGGCCACATCGGGAATGGAGAGGAGTCGGGTAGCCGCCGCCGAGGCGGGTGAAGGAGACAGATCGTAGGGAGTAATTGTTGGTTCTGGCTTTGTCAGTGCGTTGTCGCTCACGATGACCGTTTGCAAACGAGCTGTGTTCTGAGGCGGAGCGACTACTCCGCCTCAAATTGAAGGCCTCAAGCGACCTTCCGGCGGACGGATTCCGGCATGTCACCGAAGCGAATGGTTTTCGACGCCGTGACCGTTCGGCTTAACTGAATGAATTTGCGTTCCGATAGGCCGAGCATGTGGGCGAGTTGCCCCTGGGTAAGGGCATCCGTCTGAGTTGCAGCATTCGCGATGATCGCGTCTCGACGCTTCTGGAATTGTCGGACGGCGCGTGGCAACGGGTCCAACTGCCGCAGGTAGTCGAGAAGCGCGCCGCGGACGCGATGTTCAGCGAGAGTCTTCAGCTGACAGTTGCGTAAGGGATCGTAGCGATCCACTGCACCGATCAGGCCGATAGTACCGGCGGAGATGAGGTCGTCGAGTTCGACCTGTGGGCAACGCCGATGGAGTTTGCGCGCAAGCAATTCCACTTGGGGAAGATGATCGAGGATCAGTTGGTCTCGATTAGTCATAGCCGGATTGGCCGCTTACGCGGCCACCTCCTGCTTGGCCGAACGGTCCAGGCGGTTGACGCGCTGGGCCCGGATTTCGGTGATGGACTTCTTGGATCCGTCCTTGCCGGTGTACTCGCGGGTGTTGAGTTCGCCTGTGATCTGTGAGCTTTCGGCAAGGATGCGTGTAAGTTGATCCGGTCGTGCTATCTGGTTGGAGTTTGCGGATAGCACCACGGCATCCACTCCGCCGGCGAAGCCGCCACCGCCGCAGGATTTCGCAGCATCGCCACCATGTAGTCGA
>DATLCW010000211.1:0-8588 GCA_035526195.1 Bryobacteraceae bacterium | reverse complement strand
TCGACTACATGGTGGCGATGCTGCGAAATCCTGCGGCGGTGGCGGCTTCGCCGGCGGAGTGGATGCCGTGGTGCTATCCGCAAACTCCAACCAGATAGCACGACCGGATCAACTTACACGCATCCTTGCCGAAAGCTCACGGTGTGGAACAATAGTAACGCTGACTCTCGCCGGCGCTTCACGGAAAGACATGGGCTTCTGAGATGGAGATGGAGACGGAGCCTTTGACTGTCTGGTACATCTCCAAGCATCCAGACGTCCTGCTACGCGCGTGCGCTCGCAGTCCGATCGATTTGATCCCGGACTTCATACGAGTACCGGGGACAGTACCGACGATCTCGGATTTGAGGATGTAGAACTTCGCTCCCTTCTGATCACCCCTGGCTTTCACCTTGACGTGACCGTGTGTTTCATCAGGATGTTATCGCATTCCCTGTTTCCTCACCGCTTACAGCGGAGGCGTTCGATCCGTCTTGACCGTGTAGCTTTTTCCATCCGAAGTGACTTGCACACTGCCGTGCCAGGCAGTGACATAGACCTGCGAACCTACCGTGCCATATACGTCCTTCACCCTTTGCCCTGGTGAGTGGATGCTGTCCCGGGGGTAGTCTTTCAGACAGGATGCCACAACCACCACCGGCTTCACCACCGCGGCGAACCGCTCATAGGAATCGAACCCATGATGGGGCACGGCCAGCACACCGGACTTCAACTTTCCTGCCCCTATTGTCTTTAGCAGATAATCTTGCCCTAAGTCCCCGATGTCCCCGGTGAACAAAAAGACATTCCTGCCGTGCCGCACTTGTAAGACCACCGAGTTGTCGTTGATTTCATATTCCACACCCTTCGGCTGTTTCATAAACCCTTTGGGCGGCGAAAGCACTTCAACTTCCAGTGCATCATCCCACTTGAGTTTGTCACCGGCACTCACAACCTGATGCTCGACGCCACGCGCTGTGACCAGTTTGAGAAGCTTCGGATAATCGGAAGAACTGGGAAGATCCCTTAGAAAAGCTACTTGATGCACGCCTCTTTCATAGCCGGAGTCAATCACCCGCTTTACCTTGAAGTGCTCGAGCAAGTAGAAGGTACCCCCGTAGTGGTCCTCATGCGGATGCGTGTGCACAATGCCATCGATCTGAGCTACCTTTCTGGCTCTCAGGAACGGGGCTATGATATCGCGCCCGGTATCGTGACCGTCCTTCGCTATGCCTGTGTCCACCAAATAAATATGTCCGGCGGGACTTTGCACGGCTATGGCGATCCCGTGCTTCGGCATTTCGAAGAAAGTGACCGTCAGTTTGCGGGGTTGGTCAGCCGCCGTAGGTAATGCCGTCTTTTGGGCAGGGAAATAGCCCGATGTCCCCGCCGTGAACAGCGCGGCGGTGGTCAGCACGATCACAATGTTCTTCACGTTCATGTTGCGTTTCATGCTTTTCTCCACATGGCCCCGGATCGCACAAAGTAAACTTTAGCGCAAGCTGCCGCTACGGCCGCTGTTAGCAGCATAAAGCACAACAACCACCGCCGAAGCGCCTATCAAACAAACACTGGCCGGCTGCGTCCAGCACACGTATCCCCTAGGCGTCTACGCTTGAAGCGTCCGCATGCGTACCAGCTTGTACGCAGCAGCCACAGGCGGTTGAACGATGGTCGTGCTCGCTGATGGAAGCCAAAGCAAACGCGCTTCGGCCCTTGATCATCAGTTCGGATCGGAGCCATGACGGTGCAGCGCGTACGCGTTCCGCCCGGGCGCACACACAAAGAAAGAACGTCCGAGCCGGGATCGACGCTTCATGATTGAGAATCACCCTACCGCGGACGTTCCGCTCACTGCATACCGGCCGGACGGTCACGTTCACGCAATGCGCGGCGCAGAAACTTTCCCGTGGCAGTCTTCGGCACCTCTGCGATGAATTCGACCTCACGGGGGCACTTGTACGCTGAGATGCGCTCGCGGCAGAATCCGATAATCTCCTGTGCGTCGACCGTCGAGGCGAAGTTCTCCCTGAGCACCACAAACGCTTTCACGTTTTCGCCGCGGTAAGCGTCCGGGACGCCGATGACCGCCACTTCCCGGACCGCGGGGTGCTGATAGATCGTGTCCTCCACTTCGCGTGGCCAGATCTTGAACCCGGAAGCCACAATCATGTCCTTTTTGCGATCCACCAGATAGAACCAGCCCTGCTCGTCCATCCACGCAACGTCGCCAGTCCGGAAGTAGCCGTTATGGAATGCCCGTTCGCTCTCCTGCGGCTTATTCCAATAACCGGCGAACAGGAATGGGCCTTTCAGCACCAGTTCGCCGGCTACTCCAGGCGGGACTTCCGTGCCGGGATCCTCGAGACTGACCACCCGCGCTTCGCAATTCGGAATCGGGAAGCCGAACGCCAGCGCACCAGTTGCAGGATCGACGGGAGCAGCGACGCCCAACGGCACTGCATGGCTGGGCGAGGTCGTCTCCGTGAGGCCGTAAATATTGTGAATGTAGGCGCCGAAGCGAGCCTCAAACCGGTTCACTACCGCGGGCGGCACGGGAGCCCCGCCGCTATAGCATTTCGTTATGAATCGGGGCTGTTCGTCCTCGCAGTTCATCAGCGCGATGTATGCGGTGATGGCGGCCACGGTCATAGTGCCGCGCCATTTTTTCGCCAGGTACAGTGCGGTGGTTACGTCGAACCGGTGGAACAGGATCAGCGGAATTCCCGTCCGAAAGCTTAGCGCAAGGTATGCGACGAGCCCGGTGATGTGGAACAGCGGCGCCAGTCCCAGAATGACATCGTCCGGTCCGATCTCCATCCAGACGCGATAGACCTCCGCGTTGAAGGCCAGGCTGCTGTGCGGGATGATCGCGCCTTTCGGATTCCCCGTGGTGCCCGACGTGTAGACCAGATAGGCGATGTCGTCCGGGGAAGGACGAACGTGGGCAGCGGGGTCCCGTGTCTGCTGCGCAAGCACGCCCGCGAATTCCTGCACCGTAAAGACGTGTTGGACTCCCGCCGCGGCTGCGGCGTCGCGGTTCTCCGCCGTCGCCAGCGAATCGAGCACGATCCAGACGCGCGCGCCGCAATCCGCCAGATGATACTCCAACTCCTTCCGCCGGAACATCGGATTCAGCGGCACGACGATGCCGCCCCGCTTCCACGCGCCGAGCACAGCAATGACGAACTCCGGGTCGTTTTGCAGCGAGAGCGCGACCCGATCTCCGCTGACGAAACCACACCTGGAGAGTAGCGACGCAAAGCGCTCGGCCCGGTCTTCGAATTCGCCAAACGAAATCGTATCGTCGAAATGATGGATGGCAGGCGCGTCCGGAGCCTCGCCGGCTCGCTTTTCAAAGCAGTCGAGAACGGTTATCCGTGGAATCGGCAGTTCCTCATCTACCGGATAATGGCGTAGCCACGGTTTCTGACTGTAAATCGAACTCACCGGCTTATTTCCTCTCCTCCAGCCGAAATTCGATGCCCACCGGCTCAGCCGATTGGCTTTCAAGGGGAAAGCTCAATGCGGCAACGGCGTTCTTCACGGCCGTTTCCGGAGCGTCGGCGTACGGATTATACGGATACACAGGCCATGAAAGCCGCGCCGCACCCGTCCAGTTCAGGGTCCACCCCTGATGGTTGATGGACTGCCCCCAATCACGAGCCGGCGCACAAAGAATTCAATTTTCTCTCGCTCCCGCTGTCCTGCCGGCTTTCCGTCGAAGTCATCCTTAACCCGGACGGTACACTCGATACCAAGCTTGTCCATTTTGTCTTTCAAATAATATCCAAGCTTGGGGTGGTGGATGCCGACACTCCAGTTGGCGGGGGGCAGCGGAGTGTTGGACCTCGCGTAGTGCAGAAGCACCGGCGGATCGTCTGCGCTCAAATGGGTAACTGCCGAGGCGTCCGCATAAGCGGGAAAGGCGCGCGTCGCCCGAAGAGGATCTCCCTCTTTGACGTCAAAAAGCAGCCGCAAAGCGTCGATTCGCGCCGTTTCCCCGTCGATCAACGTGGCGATGGTTCGCGGATCATAAGTGCTTTGCGCATTGTCAACAGCGACCGCCGAGAGACGCGTCGACTGGCGCTCCCGCGGATCAGTGCTTTTGGGCTGCTTGAGATCGTCGTGGAATGCGAGCCATAGGGATATACCGGCGCCCGCTGAACTGCCGGTGGCTACGAAGGCGGCCGGATTCAAATTCCATTCCTTTGCATGCTGCCGCAGATACTGCACGGCCCGCGCGCTGTCCATCATGGGCGCGGGGTAGGGCGCCTGCGTGGAATAGCGATAGTTGATCGCAGCGACCGAGATTCCGTGCCGCAAACAATCGTCCAGCAGCACCGGACTCAGACCGCTCTTGTCACCTTGGGTGAATCCGCCGCCGTGAATAAAGATCACCAGCGGCGTGGGTTTATCCGATTTTGCTTTCCATAAATCGAGCACATTGCGTTGGTGCGGTCCATACGCCGCATTTGCTACATCGGCCGGCCGAAGCGCCGCCTGCATCTCCTGTACGGAGGCTTGCAACAGCAGGACCAGCGGCAAGAGTGCAATCTGCTTCCTCATTCTTTAGTCCCCGCCTTCTTCAAGGGAAGTTCCAGCCACTTGTCGTAATATCCGATATCGATTGTGAGGACGTTGCGCACGGAATCGTGCCATTTCTCGATCGGCGGAGCACCAGACGCCTCGAAGGCTGAGCGCAGGCGAGTGCGCAGCGCATTCAGGCGCTTATGGTTGGCCCGTACTCCGATCATATTGATGTCCTCCGCCGGGTTTAACTCCAGATCGTAAAACTCGGCGGGCCAGTTTTCCGCCCGTTCGATGTATTTCAGGTTTTCGGTTCTCACGGCGCGCGTGTAGCAATATTCGAAGTACAATTCAGTGCGCCATTCCGGCTTCTCCCCGCGCAGAAAAGGTGCGTAGCTGCGGCCCAGCCGTGCCGCGTCCGGCGGCGGCGCTGGCACCCCGAGGTACTCCAGTATCGCAGGAAAGAAGTCGTAGTTCGAGACCATTGCCGGGATTGTAGTCCCTTTTTGGATTTTTCCGGGATGGTTCCAGATCAGAGGGATTTTGATCGACTCTTCGTACATATTGAACGGAATGGTGGCATTGCCTTTGCCCCACACGCCATGGTGCCCGGCGTTCCATCCCTGGTCCGCAGCAAAGACGATCAAAGTGTTCTCACGCAAACCGAGTTCTTCCAGCCGCCGCACGATCCTGCCCACGCTAAAATCGACACCGCTCACCAGCGCGGCATAGGATGTCTTGGCTTCCCGATTGCCGTGCAGATTTTCAAAATTGCGCCGCCGCTGCGGATTCTTGCCGGCTTCGGGGAAGCACGGAAATGTCGAGTCGGCGTACCATTTTCGGTCGCGTTCCGGCTGATAGTTGAATGGCTGGTGCGGCGCGTGGAACGGCATGTACAAGAAGAACGGCCTTTGCTTGTTAGCCTCGATAAACTCCAGCCCGGCGTCCGTGCAGGCGTCCGTCAGGAATCCGTCGATTTGTACCGCCGCGCCATTCTTGACCAGAGTCGAATTCTTATACGTCGAGCCTTTTTCCGCCTTCGTGCACCAGTAGGAAAAACCGGCCTGGGCGTTCCCGTCATCGCCCATGTGCCACTTGCCGCACATCCCGAGCGTATAACCTGCTTTTGCCAGCAATTCCGAATAAGTAATGTGACTGTCCAGCAGACGGCGCTTTTTCGGTCCCCAGCAGTCGTCCGCGACCATGGCGTCGTGAACACCGTGGCCGGAAGGCATCTTGCCGGTAATGTATGTGGCTCGACTCGGCGAGCAGACCGGGGTACATGCATAGGCGCGCGAAAACAACGCGCCTTCCGCCGCCAGCCTGTCGATGTTCGGCGTGTAAAATTCGCGGCACCCGTATGCGCCCGTCGCCCAGGCGCCGTGGTCGTCGGTCAAAAAGAACACGACGTTCACCGGGCGCGCGGCTGCCGCCTGGGAGGTTGTCGCCCCGAGTGCGCCGGCGAGTGCCGTCAACATGGTTCTGCGGTTGGGACATGCCGGCTGATCCGTACGCATGGCACGTATTATGCGATGGGTTTCCCGGCGTGCGCAAGTCCGTGCCCCACCGGCTGCATGGGGTCGGATATACTTCCACATTTGGAGGCAAGCACCGGATGACGATGAACCGGAGAAAGTGGTTCTCCGCGGCGGGGGCATTTCCGTTGATCATGCGCGCGCAGAAGCCCCAGGGAGCTACTAAAGGCCGCCTTTCGGCATCCAAGGATGGGCCAGGCGAGACACGATGGGGCCGGAGCGCGCGCCGGAAGAAGGAAGTCACAAAGACCGTTTCGTGGCCCAGCCATGAACCATTGGAGTTCTACCTCCGCCGCGGACGTCATGACGAGAACTGGCCTGAGCTATACGAGCTGCAGCACACTCCGCGGAACATCCAGGCCATGGCCGATGGCGGGGTTCGATACGGCCGGCTTCACTTTTACAAGGGCTTCGGGCTCCAGATGGAAACGCCCGACATCCAGAAGACACAGCGCATGGCTGAACTCATGCACCAACACGGCATGAAGGTCAGCCTGTACGTCGCGGGCACCATGTTTGTGGAAGCGTTTCGGCGCGAGTTACCCGCGTCCAAGGACTGGGAGCAGCGCGATCTGGTGGGCCGTCCCGTGCCATATACGACCACCCAGACCTATCGCCATTATCCGTGCCCGAACGAACCCGCCTATCGGGAGTACATCAAAAAAGTGCTGCGCGTTGGGATCGAGTCGGTCAAGGCAGACCAGTTCTTCTTCGATAACGTGCAACTGCAGCCGGAACCGAAGTCTTGCAGATGTCCGCGGTGCATCGACGGATTCAAACAGTTCCTGCGTGAAAAATATCCAACCAAGGAAGCCGCTTTCCTGCGCTACGGGTATCCCGACCCCGACTACATTGAATTGACGGAGTGGGATGTCTACAACCGGGCCGACGACGTGGGCGTCGTGGATGACCCCGTACTCCAGGAATGGATTTGAAAGGCCTCTATGGCTCGAATCGGATGTGGTTGAACGGTGTTTATCAGCCCTTCTTCGCGGGCAAATGCGACTTTATGTGCTTCGACGTCGGCGGCATGAACTCCCGGATTGACGAGAAGACGGGGGCGCTGATTTCCGAAATCCGTTCTTATAAGATGGCGCGCCGGCTGAACATGGCCTGTGAGGAGCGGCTTTACGATGATCTGCATTGCGCCGTGCATATGGCCTTCAATCGTCAGCGGGCGGTGCCGGGATTCGGAACAATGGGTGGACCGGACATTGGCGTCGGCGCCCGCGTCTTCACTCCCTTGGCGGAGTTCTTTCGGGAATACAACGACCGGTACCTTACGCAAACCGACAATGTTGCCGATGCCGCCGTGCTGAGGAGTTGGCCGTCCATGGCCTACAGTATCGGCGGGACGCTGATTCCGGCGATCTTAATGGAAGAGGTTCTCATCCAACACAAAGTCCCCTTCGACATCATCTTTGACGATCACCTTTCCAACATCGCGCACTACGGTGCTGTCATTCTTGCCGGACAGGAGAGTCTTTCGAAAGACAACGTAGATCGGCTGCTTGCCTATGTTCGCAACGGCGGCACATTGATCTTCACCGGGAATACGGCGGCGTACAACGAGCGCCGTGAAAAACGGGCAAGGAACCCGCTGCTTTCCCTGCTGGCTTCGGACGCGAAGAGAGGAATCGCGGTCGCGGCGCACGGGAAGGGACGGCTGGTCTACGTGCCGCAAATCATTCCCTCGCATCGTACCGGCTCGGCCGGCGATGGATTCGAGGACAACCCGGAGATCGAGGCTGGCAAGAAGGCAAAGCCGCAGCGCTTCTTACCGTCTGAATGGACTCTGCCCCGCAACCATCAGGAGATCTATCGAGCGATCGCGGACCACCTTCCACGGGGCTTATCCGTGCGCACCGAAGCGCCCTTGACCACCGTCATGGAGGTGCTGAACCGGCCAGTGACCCGGGAGACCATTTTGCATTTCGTGAACTTCGATCAGGAAAAGCCTACCGTTCCCTTCCCCGTCAATCTTAAGAAGCAAAATGCCGCCGGCGTCAAGTCCGTGACGCATTTCTCGCCCGACGTCGACGACGCAAAGCCCCTTCAGTTTAAAGAAACTCCCGATGTGGTCACCTTTACAGCGCCGGCCACAAGGCTGTACGCGATGGTTGTCGTCGCATACTCAGGAGACCAGAAATGAACCGCCGAAGTTTTCTCACATCGAGTCTCGCCGGCATCGCAGGCCGCGATCTCTACGGCCGGCCGAACTCGTACGCACATGAAATGCCGGACATGCTTGTCGGCTGGATGTCGGACCGGCTCAAGACTCTGGCCAAACGCTGGGATGCGGAGCGCGAGTCGCTTGCAAAGCCGGCGCAGATCGAGGCCCGCAACCGCTTTGTGCGGCAAAAACTCGGAGAAATGATCCACGGGATGCCGGAACGCACGCCCCTAGTACTACTGTGTTATAAAGTACAGATTAAGAAGACCTATTTAAGTTGTCCGGTACTCCCACACGACATATGGCGGGAGCAAGCTAATCTGAAGGGAGATGAGCGGTCCCGGTTCCGGCAGAACACAGTCTCAAGATGA
>DATLCW010000282.1:0-2878 GCA_035526195.1 Bryobacteraceae bacterium | reverse complement strand
GTTCGGCGGCCTCCTCGACAACCTCCCACTGCGTCGACGCCGGTAAGGGAATCCCCAGCTGACCTTCCAGTTTTTCTAACCGGTAGAACGGGGTCCCGCTACCGTACTTGAGTTGCGCGATCATCGCCGCGGCGGTCTCGTCGTACTTTTCCGGACCTACATCTTCCGGCTCTTGTGCCGTAAACACCTGCCCGCACGCACCGCATCGCAACCGCTCCAGCGAGTAGACCGTGGCCGCCAACGGCGCCTGGCCTACGATCCGCACCAGCACCTTCGGCTCCTTCTGGCCGTACACGTTGCCTTTTCCGCACTCCGGGCAGCGGGCCCCGTGCGTCAACTTCTGGTGCGCAATGTCGACCGTCCGTGCGCCGCCAAACGCCTCCGCTCCGTTGCGCCCGTGTCCGGGTTGCGGGGAAGTGTTGTTATCCGGCTGGGCGCCATCGCCGGCAGCCGGATTCTCCGGCTGTCCCACCACAGCGCGGGCCTTCTCTGTATTGCGCGGCCGCGCCAGCATTGCCGCCAAGGCATGCAAGGCACTCTTGAGTTTGTCGCAATCGGCCTCGCTCAGCGGCGCTTCTCGGGCTCCATCCAGCACCCGGTCCAGTTCGTCGAGATTCACATCCACGCGACGTCGTTTGGCCGACTTCATCCGACCTCCCCGAGCAGTTCGCGAAACCGCTTCGTCAACCGATACCCCAGAACCTCTTTGATCGACCGGTTCGGCGCATAGCTATTGGATTGCTTGCCCCGTCCCGTCGTCTTGCCAAGCAATACCCAGTTAGCCGCACGGTAACAGGTCCCGCGGAATCGCTCCGGATCCACGAATGTCTCCAGAAAGTAGATCGGATGCCCGTACATCCGCTGCCAGTCATCGGAAATCCGCGCCGCCATCCGGCCCAGAATATGCGAAGCCATGTGCTCCACCCGTACCCACGGCAGGATCAGGAATCGCGTGTTGTACGCGATGAAGCGGATATTCCGGCGCCGTGCTTCGGCGCTCCAGCCGATGTAGCGGTCACGACTGCCCAGGTGACGCGGAGCCGAGGACCATGCCAGGCAGGCAACCGGCCGCCCTTGCGCCCACACCAGATACTTCAGGTGTTCCCCGACCGGCTGCTCGTAGCCCAGATAATGGTGCTCCTCCATCAGGCTGTTAAACAACGGCTCTTTGACGGTGCGCCGAACCGCCTCAAACTCCAGCGGCTGGAGATTCCCTAACCGGTCTTCCATGGGTGTGGCATCGATCCGCGCCGGCTCCGGTCGAACTCTTCTGGCCAGCGGATTATGCCGTACGTAACTCACCGGCGGCAAGGTGATCTGACCGGCCCGCTCCAGCATCAGGAACAGGCCCCGGCACACCATATCGCGCAACGCACCATTGGCCTGGCGCCACTGCCAGGTCTCACATAACTTGGTCGATAGCGTTCGCCGGCTTTCGTTCGGGTGGCGCTCGATCAGCGCGCGTATATAAAGGATGTCTTCCTGGCTGATCTGTCGGCCCCGATACCGGAACTCGACCGCCGCTGCTTTACTCATGTCCAGCAGTATGAGCCTGTTTTTCTTGGAACGCAAGGGGTGAGTCGCATTTTTCGCGACATTACTTCAGTACGCTGACTCGCCGCCACATGGGCGCCGCCCGCACCCGCGAAAGGTCGCCTGCCGCCATCAGCAACTGGGCCTCATATGCTTCTAACGGCTTGCTCGGCCCGGCGCCTTCCGGCCACCAAACGAAGCGCCCTTTTGAAAGCCGCTTCTGCGCCAGCCAGTATCCCTGGCCGTCATAACTCAGCAGCCGGATCGCGGACCCCCTGCGGCTCCGAAACACGAACACGCACCCAGAAAACGGATCCTCTGCGAGTCTTTCCCGGCAGAGCCGCGCTAGAGAGTCAATGCCCTTCCTTCCGTCGACCGGCTCGATGGCCACCAACACGCGCATCTGTGCCGTGATCTGAATCATCTTTCCGTTTCCCGCCAGGCTCGCAGCAAGGCTGTCCAGTCTGGTGGGGCGGCAGCCTTCCAGTGGATGCGCATCTTGCTCCCACCCGAGATCTCAAACTCGATCACACATTCTTCGAGCTGTGCGCGGGACGGTGCAATCAGCTCCACGAACGCCGGCATGGTTGCCTTCCCTTGGTTGGTGGGAACCACACCGAGCCGCTTCTTCAGCCGCGTATAATCCAGTCGTAGCGGATGCGCGACGGGAAACACCCCGTATTGTCGGGCAAGTTCGACCGCCGAGCGCCACAGCGATTCCGGCAGCTTCGTCCGCCCCGACTGGTTTCCTCGAAAATGCTCCAACTGTCGTTGAAGTTGTGCGATTGGTTCGGGAATGGGTTTACTTTCACGGCTCACTATCAGTCACACCTCGGCGACTGAATGAACTTAACAGGGCCGGTTAGCTGAAGTCACGCAGCCTTGCCGAAAGGACACATCGTTCCTCTCGGTTTTGTCAGTGCCAACCTTCGCACTGATCACTCCATCGCAGATACTCAACGGCGCGATACCCGGACCCGGTCATCAGCGAGATCGCTTTTCCCTAATCTCCGATAGGACCGCCTGCGACACGCGGAAGCTGGTCTTTCGCAGTTCGGCGATCGTGTCATCGAAAACGACGAGCCCTGCCCGATCAGCTTCATCCAGAACGGAGAGCGTGCCCGCAACCTTCAGCCCTCTGCGGAGTGCCTCCTGCCGACCAGCCTGCTCATCAATAAGCACCACTTCGGCACGCAGTTCGGTCGCTAGCGCAATTGCCTCGCTCTCACCCAGGTCGAGCTGCGCCAGAATGAGACTGGTCTTCGGACTGAGAACTTCAACCCAGTTGGGCGCATTGTCGGCCCAGTCACGGACCGGTTTCGGCGCGACGGGGTGCTTCAACTCC
>DATLCW010000239.1:0-5104 GCA_035526195.1 Bryobacteraceae bacterium | reverse complement strand
CCCGGTTGCGATGTTATTTGCAGTTGCCGCGTCCCTCATAGGAGCGGTGGTGCTCGCAGGGTGGGTGTTAGAAATCCCCCAACTAAAGAGCCTTTCCATCGCCTCCGTCACCATGAAGGCGAACACCGCCCTCTGCATGTTTCTGTCGGGTGGCGCCCTGGCCTTCCTTGCCGGGCCCCGAATCAGTCCAAGGCGAATTTTTGCGGCCATGGTGCTGACCGGCATCGTGCTGACCATCGCACTGGCAACGCTCTTCCAATACCTCTTCGGGTGGTCCCTCCACCTCGACGAACTGATCGTTCCCGACTACGTCGCCAGCGTCTTGACTTCAACCCCTGGGCGTATGTCCCCCACCACGGCTGTATGTTTTCTTTTCATGGCCGTGGGATTGATCGCCACCTGCTTGCCGGATCGCTGGCTGTGGCGGCATCCCTTGTCCAGCTCGCAGGGGGCCGTGGCGGCGCTCCTCGGCGCCTTGACCGTGGGGAGTTTTATCGTCTCTGAATCTCTGGGTTATCGGCTCCTGAGTTATACCGGCATGGCTTTAATCACCGGCATCTGCTTCATCCTGCTGGGACCAGGACTCATCCTCGTGGTACGCAGCCGGGGAGGTTGTCAATGGTCGTTGGACTGGACGACCACTACCCTCTTCGCCTGCGGCATCCTGGCTTTTGTGGTTATGACCGCAGTCTCTGACAACTTGACCTCCCGCCTGCAAGGAAGCCTGGACGCGGTGGACCGGTCCCAAGAGATCCGCAACCATATCCGCGGAGTCGACTCCGGGATGGCGCAGTTGGAAAGCATGCAACGGGGCTACATCCTCACGGGGGATGAAAGCCTATTGCGGAATTGGCGGCAGGCTAAAACGGCGATCCAAAGCGATGTGAATCACCTTAAAAGTTTGATGGTAGACGCCGACCAAATGAAGCTACTCACTAATCTGGAACCATTGATCCGGCAAAGCACCGAGTTCATCGAGGCGACCATCGACCTACGCCGGGCCAGGGGATTGGCCGCGAGTGCGCAGTTAGTTGCCACGGGAACAGGGATACGGCTTTCGCAGGAGATTGCTCAAGTCGTGGCGGCGCTGCTCAGCCGCGAAAATGCTCTGCTGGCCCATCACCGCCAGAAATCGGGGCGCGCCATCACCCTAAACCAACTGCTCCTGCCCCTGGGAGTCTGCATTAGTCTGGTAATGCTGTTCTTAGCCGTACTCTTCCACAATTCTGCCGCGCTCGCCCAGACACAGGCGGAGGTCAAATTCATGGCCAGCCAGGAGCGGCTTCGACTTGCCGCGGCCGCCGCTAACATTGGCTTGTGGGACTGGAACCTTGAGACCAACGACGTTTACTACTCCCCGGAATGGAAAAAGCAACTTGGCTATGACGACCACGAGCTGCCGAGTGTTTTCGGCGAATGGCGCAAACGGTTGCATCCGGACGATTTCGAACGTTGCTTGCATGAGCTTAGTACATTCCTCGCGGTTCCCCACGGCAAACACGAATCTGAATTTCGATTGCGTCACAAGGATGGATCGTATCGCTGGATCTATTTGCTTTCAGATGCAATGCGCAATGAGGCAGGCAGCCCGATACGAATGCTCGGATGCCACCTGGACATTAGCGACCGCAAGCAGTCAGAGGAACGCCAGCGCCAGGGACAAAAAATGGAAGCCATCGGATATTTCGCCGGCGGCATCGCCCATGACTTCAACAACCTGCTCATGATCATCTCCAGCTATGGCGAGTTGGTCAAAGGCGCTCTGCCGGGCGAAAAGGAAAAACGCTACGCGGAAGAACTGTTGACGGCCTCTTCCCGCGGCGCCGCCCTCGTCCGCCAGTTGATGGCATTCAGCCAGAAGAATGTGCAAGTCCGGTCGGAAATCGAAGTCAATGGAGTGATTAAGGGGCTGAGGGAAATGATCGCCCGCCTCGCGGGAAAAAAGATCAGTTTTCAGGTGATCTGTTCCTCTACTCCTTGTCATGTAGGCATCGATCAGGGCCAGCTTGAACAAATACTTCTCAATCTTGCCGCGAATGGGTGTGATGCAATGCCCAAGGGAGGCCTCCTTACCCTTGAAGTCATCCCCCTAACCTTAAAGCAGGAGTTCACCGAGCATGAGGTGAGCATCGCCGCCGGGTCGTACGCTTTGATTGCAGTGAGTGATTCTGGTACTGGTATCCCACCAGAACTTCGGGCCAAAATATTTGATTCTTTCTTCACCACAAAGGCTGCAGGAAAAGGAACAGGGATAGGCCTGGCTACCGTCAGCAGCCTCGTGAAGAATGCAGGCGGCAAAATTGTAGTCGTAAGCGAGCTGGGCTTGGGTACCAGTTTCAAAATCTATTTGCCGCTACTGGCGAGCCCGGCCGCGCAAGCACCGCCAGAAGTGGAAGCGCCGCGCGGTTCCGAACATGTGCTGCTAGTAGACGATGAAGCGACGCTACGCATCGCCATCGGCCAGTATCTACGCAGCCTGGGGTATGAAGTCACGGAAGCCCGGAGCGGAATGGAAGCGCTTGCTCAACTTTCAGCTGCGCATAAGTTCGACGTGTTAGTCACTGACGTGATGATGCCCGGCATGACGGGGACGGAGTTGGCATCAGCCATCTACAAGCAGATTCCGGGTCTCCCAGTGTTGTTCATGTCGGGCTATACCGACGGCGCGTTGCAACATAGCAAGCGGATCGATGCAGACTCAACCTTTTTGCAGAAGCCTTTCAGTCTCGATGACCTGGCTGGACGATTACGCAGCGTATTGGCCAAAGAACCGCCACCGCAGTCGCAGAGCGGGAATGCAAATGTCTGAATCACTCATATAACATTCCCCCTACTATGTCCGGCCCGGTCGGGCACGCGGCACTCAAAAAGGCGCTCCGTAAGTGCGTAACTTTGGCAGCACATACACCTGACCCGCGACCCTATAGCACTGCCGGCAGTAGCTGCTCCCAGCGTCGGGCACGCACAAACATTCTGGAAGGGGTTCTATAATAGAGGAGGCCGGAGGGCGCCGGGCGGAAGGCGAAAAAATACGCGGAAGGCAAAGACATCATCCCCAAATATTAAAGTAAAAGTAAGAGGTCATCTACGTGAAGCCACCTCGGTTTCGAGGAGGTAAAGACCGGCAGCACATCCCAGAAATGGATGTTTCATAACCATTTCCCCATACTATGTCGAGCACCCGGGCACTCAAAAGACACTCCTTAAGTGCGTAACCTCCATTAATCCGGATCGAACACCTGTTTTTCACGCTCTCCGGGCAAAAAACGGTGGGTCAGGATTTCCCGGTCTTCCTAGGAAAATCCATACTATTTCGAGTCCTATATAGAGGATGCCGGAAGGGCGCCGCCCCGGCGCCGGCGGAGGGTGAAAAGAGCCGGGCGGAGGAAAGACCATCATCTCCAGCACCCAGTAAGAAAAGAAGGTAAATAGAAACATCTACGTGACGGCCAATCAGTGATCCCGCAACAGGCACATACCCCAACCCACTTCATCACGCACCCTCACCTTCTGCCCTCTCGGCAGGACCGGGGAGACCTGAAAATGGATCTTTCATAACGTTTTTCCCATACTATGTCGGGAGCGTGAGCCCTGAAAACCATCCCGGTAAGTGCGTAACCTGCGCAGAACGCTAAAATCCACCTGTTTTTTACCCTTCTGCGGCCGATTCTGGTCGGTCAGGATTTCCCGCCTTCCTCGGAAAATCGCTGAGCTTTCGAGTCCTCTCCCGGCCCGCGCGCGCGAAGCGTTTATGTTCCGGCGGGACGGAGAGCCTAGGTAGGTGGGCCAGCCCCACCAGGGGATAGGCGGTACGCTGATCGATCTGCTCCTGGACGAGCTGGAGCAAAGACGCCGGCACGCTAGGAGCGATGCCATAAATGTAGGCGTTATAAGTTCCGGCTTCGCGCTCGAACTCTACATCCTGGACGCCAGGGATCTGGAGGACGGCTAAGCGGAGATCGCCTTCGGCGGATCCGCCTTTGGACTAGAGCTTGAGGTTGATGCGATAGCGATAACTTTCATCGTCTTCTGCGCCATGCCTTTGACAACATATCGTCGATAGATTAATATCGTCGATACATGAGCGCGCCGCCGCCATTTCGGCCGCCCGGCTGGAGGTGACCCTTGATCCCCATCGACTACACGCCAGAAGACGATGCCTTCGAGTGCTGGCGCTTGCCACTCCACCACGTATCGCACCCTTCGTTCCCTGTCCGCCGCCGCCGCGGACGGAGGTAGAACCTATGCCCCGTCCGCCCCGCCTCACCCCGAAGAAAGCGCGCGCGCAGTACCGTTCGCTGCAGTCCGCCTGGCGCTTTGCCCTGAACATGGAGCCGCCGAATTGGCAGGCCCTGGAACAGATCGAACAGCGGTTGAAGGACCTTGAAGCCAAGGGGTTCGACCGGCCACCGAAAGAACAAGGCGACCTGGAGGTCGAATGATTATGAAGAAAGCCGCCCTATACGCCAGAGTCTCGACCTTCGAACAGAACGCCGACATGCAACTGATAGAGCTGCGCGAACTGGCCGCCAGGCGCGGCCTGATCATCGTGAACGAATATGTCGATCACATCAGCGGCAGCCGAGCAAAGCGCCCGGGTCTCAATCAGATGCTGATCGCCGCCAGCCATCGCGAGTTCGATGTGCTACTGGTCTGGGCTGCCGATCGCCTGGCCCGCAGCGTCCGTCACTTCCTCGAAGTGCTGGACGAGATGCAGCGTCTGGAGATCGAGTTCATCTCCCTGCGGGAGAACATCGACACCGGCGGGCCGCTGGGTCGCGCCGTCATGGTCATCGTGGGCGCCGTGGCTGAACTCGAGCGCAACCTCATCGTGGAGCGGGTGAAGTCCGGCATGCGCCGGGCCAAGCTTGAAGGCCGTCACATCGGCCGCAAGCCGCTGGTGGTCGATCGGGCTTCCATCTTCCAACACCACATCCACGGACAGAGTCTGAAAGACATCTCCCGGACCTTCCATATCTCGCGGACGTCGGTCGCACGCATCATCCGCGCGGAGAAGAATGCCCTACCAAAAGGGGGCGTGCAGATGCGCCTGGAAGAGCTTGAAAACACTACGTCGCAGAACGCTGCTTAAGCTGTACCGAAA
>DATLCW010000238.1:0-12601 GCA_035526195.1 Bryobacteraceae bacterium | reverse complement strand
AAACAGTCTGGAATGTTCTGGACAGTCGAAGGTGCCAACCAGATCATAGCCCTACGCTGCTGCCGCCTCAGCGGCAAATTTGAAGACTTTTGGGCCGATCAGGTAGCCGCCTAGTCACTTTTGAGACGCGCACCCCGGGGGGGGTGGTTTGACGAAGGTGAACTATCGAACGAACTGGAGTACGTGAACGGAAAGGCTCATGGACGCTACGTCAGTTATTTCCCACAGGGGCCGATTTCAGACGAGGGCGAATACTTTGAAGGCAAGAAGCACGGTACGTGGAAGAACTGGAACATCAACAGCCATGGGCAAACGCGCGTTGACAGCATAGAACGATACGACAAAGGGAAAAGGGTTTCGGTCCTGAATTATTAAACCCATTCGGGGGGACTTAAATGGGATGTCGGCAATCATCTGAGAACGCAGTTTTCTGAATTCTTGCGTAAGGCAAGCAACATCATCGCGCCGAAGGCGCAATCATCGGTCCGATCATCCACAAGCTCGGCTGAACGAAGTATCTTGTCTCAAGGCGGGAAATAGATGGAACCCTGCCGTTAGGAGCGGCAGGGTTCCGTGTTCGGCAACCATCGACAGGTAAACCAAACAGAGCTGGTTCCAACCTGCCACGAGACCAACAAATATAGGTTCAGTCACTGCAACTGCATTGAGCCCAACTGCGCGATAGGCTGAGAGGATCAGTTTCGTGGTGCCCGGGGCGGGACTTGAACCCGCACTCCCGTTTCCGGAAAAAGGATTTTAAGTCCTTTGCGTCTGCCGATTTCGCCACCCGGGCATGTTGATAATAATTGAGTTACGGTCCCTTAAGATTGCGCTTCCATAAATTGAGTGAGTTGGCGGCGGCGCGCGGAACCGTGATCGCGGTGTCCCATGAATTTATTATAGTAGCCCTCAGTCGCCACCTTTTTAAACCCGCGATTGACTCGCCAGAATTTTCGTCCACATAGCTGAACAGGGAATCCCTCGTGACATCCTGGGAGGGACGCCATAACCCATATACTTCCCAGAGGCTCGAATTGAACATGTTGACCAGCCGGCGAAACTTCTTCTACCAGGCCGCGGGGCTGTTGGCGCCGGCCCTGCATCCGGCGCTCGCCGCCGTTCCGAAAACCAGGATCACCCAAGTAGAGGTGCTGCGGGCGAGCCGTTATACCTACGTGAAGGTCCACACCGACGCCGGCATTCATGGCGTCGGCGAACTGCATCCGGCTTCGAGCACCAGCGGATTCCCGCTCACCCCGGCGACCGCGGTTGAGTATTTCGCGGAGTATTTGCGAGGCAAGGATCCCACCGAAATCGAGCGCCACTGGCAGCACATGTTCCATCGGCAGATCTTCCGCGGCGGCTCGGATCCGATGGCTGCCATCGGTGCCATCGACATTGCGCTTTGGGATATCGCCGGCAAACTTACGGGACTGCCGGTCTACAAGCTTCTGGGCGGGCCCACCCGCGAGCGCGTCTGGGTTTACCCGCACATTGGCGGAAACACACCGGAACTCATGGCGGAAGCCGCACAAAAGAAAGTTGCGGAGGGCTACACCTCGGTCCGCTGTTACCCGCTTGGCGATTTCGGAAGCTCCGAGGTTTTCAATCAGGGCCCTTTGGCTATCGCGCACACGGCGGAACGCTTTATTTCCGCCATACGCAAAGCGGTGGGCCCGGATATCGAAATCCTGATCGACGTGGTCTGCCGGCTGACGCCGCCCGAAGCGCTCGCCATGGGCAAAGCCCTGGAGCCTTATAATCTCTACTTTTTTGAAGATCCTATCGCGCCCGACAATTTCGAAGCGCTAGCCGACCTCGCCCGTAAGATGCCCATGCCTCTATCGTTCGGTGAGAGGCTATCCACCATCCATCAGTTCCAGGAAGTCCTTACCAGGAAAGCCGCGATGTTCCTGCGGCCCGATTTATCGATCGCCGGCGGAATTACCAATTGTAAGAAGATTGCCACGCTCGCCGAACCACATTACGTCGGAGTGGTTCCGCACAATCCCCTAAGTTGCGTGCTCACAGCCGCCTGCGCTCAAGTGTGCGCCGCCGCGCATAACATCCCGATCCAGGAATATCCACCCGGCGAGTGGGAAAAGCCCAAGCGCGATCTGGTAAAGGAGCCATTGAAGGTCGAGCGCGGATACCTGATCATCCCGGACAAACCGGGCATCGGCATTGAATTAAACGAAGAGGCCTTCAAGCATTACCCCCCGGCGCGAGGTACCCGCCCAGCTATGTTCAGCCGCGATGGTTCGGTCCGCGAATACTGAATCCAGTCGTCTTCGTGCCCATTACGGCAAGACGGAATCCTATCGCCCGGATGACAAACTGCGGCCGCGTTCTGCGCCTGTGAGGATAAGAGGGAGGGACAGATGTCGGTAGTTACCACGAAAACCGATAGGCTCAGCGTCTTCCACAGTACCAACGGGAAGCACGCAGGCACGCTGGAGTTCAGGGAAAGAATCGACTCCGCTGATCCCACCTCTTCCGGGTACGCCTGGACGTGGGACGGCGGGCCGTTCGGTCCACAAAGCGGGTTCTTCCAGTGGACCGATCTCAGCTTTGACCGCAGTCTGGATAAGTGGTTCTTCGAAAATCCCTGTGCGATTCTTTCGAGCCTCCGCGCTCCCGGAAAGAAAATGTTCCTCATCAACTATGGATGGAAGAAGGGTGGATGGCCCTACCCGCGGCCCTGGTTTAAGTGGACGGACCGAGTCGTCCTGAACGATCCTAACTTTCCCCACCTTTGGAGATGCAAATTAATTCAGGCCGCTTGACGGCTCGAAGGAGTACGAATGAGCGGACTCAGCCCGGTCATCCATCAAATTATGGAGCGCAGATCGCGCGTCCGGTTTCCCTTACAACTGGACATGTACTATCGCCCCGCGGAGCGCGAACGGAATCTGGCCATTGAAGGAAAAACCATTAACCTCAGCAGCGCGGGGCTATTGTTTCATTCCTCCGCTCTTCCTGGTTTGGGCGATAAAGTGGAAATTACAGTGGACTGGCCTCTCAATCTCAATGCGGTTTGTAAGATTAAGCTGGTGGTGAGAGGCCAGGTGATTCGAGTCACTGAAAACAGCGCAGCGATAAAAGTAGTAACGTACGAATTTCGCACAAAAAGGCTCACATCCCCCCGCTGAGATAGCGGAGCGGCGCATCGCTATTGCTTTTCCAGAACCTCCACTGTGTGAAACTTCACGTCCTTTTCAGTGACGCCGTTGACGGTGTTGGTCATGGTCTTGCCGTCTTTCGATACCCCTGACGGCTTCCCTTCGCCATCCACGCCGCTCACCGTGCGCCTGACCTTGCCGCCATCCGCTTCGAACTTCACGGTCATGCTTTGAGCAACAGGCGTAGGGCTGGACTTCGACTTTGCGGTGTTTAGTTTCCAGGTACCGAAAAACGGATTGTCGGCCCCATTCAGCGCGGTCGAAACCAGAACAAGTGTTAGGGTCAAAAGCGCATGAAAACCCTCCTGAAGGGTGAAGCTAATGTATCGCAACTCAGGGGCGGGACCGGGAGCTACCGGATCGCCATAGTAACTCCGGCCTGTGTCACCACCCCGCCGGCTACGATCTCCAGCGGGACTGCCGCTCCGGCCGGAGCGTCATCCGGAATGAAGAACGACACTTGCGCCAAACCTAAAACCGTAGTGGGCACGGACCCGGCATAAATCAGGGTCGCGTTTCTGCCGCCCACCCGCACCTGCACCTGCCCGATGGGCCTTCGCAGCAGGTTCGCCGATGAAATCAATCCGTCAATCCCCGCTGGATTGGTTTGGCCTTCCCCGGTGATATAGGCGGTAGCGTAGCTTCCACGGACCGCCGGGTTATTGGGGCCGTTCTGCGAGAAGTCCGGAAGATGGATGGCTGCCTGCCCGTTGCCCTGCTGGTTTGCGGTGAAAATGGCCGGCGTTGTATCGACCACGCGAAGGTTGATCGCTGTGCTTCGGACGCCCTGATACTCGACCTGAAGGTTTGTTGCTGCCCGGCCCGCGAGGGCGTAGGGAACCACGGCGATAATTACGTCGGTCCGCACAAACGTCAGAGGAGCAGGCAAGCCGTCAAAAAGCACCCGCACATTCGACAAAGAAGTGTCGACCGTGCCGGAACTAGTGAGCCGCAGATTTACCCCGGGCGTGGGTCCCAGATTTGTCCCGAAGATGGCGACAATCTGTCCCGGCGCTACGGCGGTCGGAAGCAAGCTCGCGGCACTGGTCACCGCGGCGATTGCCGGCGCCATCAGAGTCTGATAGTTTAACGTGACCGGAATTGTGATCGGTTGAGCCAGGCCCAGATTGATGACGATACTGCCGTTATATGTGCCCGGCTGTAATAGAGAAGTATTCACCGACGCCGTCAGTGTGGCGGGCGTGAGGCCGCTCGACGGAGTCACCGTCAGCCATTGCGCGGTGCCGGTCGACACAGTAGCCGCGGCCGTAAAGTTGAGGTTCGCGCCGGTGGACCGTAGATCGATCGACTGTGAGGGTGGGGTCGCTCCGGTGGTCACCGCGCTAAAAGTTAGCGAAGCCGGTGTAGCCGTGACCGTGGGAGCCGTCGCCACTGTGAGGTTCACGGGCACGACCTGCGGCGTATTCCCGGCGCCGGGAGCCGTCACGATAATATTGCCGGAATAAGCGCCGAGCGGCAGACTGCCGGCATTCACGGTAACCTGAACGGAGCCCGGAGTCGCGCCGGTGGCCGGGTTAACCTGCAGCCAGCTGCCTCCCGTATTAGTGGATACCTGGAGGCTGTAGCTCAACGCGGCGCCGGATGTGGCAATGTTAAGGGTTTGCGCCGGGGTCTGCAAGCTCCCCTGGATCTGCACGAAGTTCAGCACGCTGGGCGTGATAGTGAGATTTCCCGGGCCTGTGCCTCCTCCGCCGCTGCCAACCGTGTAAACCACCGGCAAAACCACCGGGCTGTTGGCAGCGGTTCCCGGAGCCGTGGAAAGCAACACGGCGCCATAGTAAGTCCCTTCCGGTAAGCCCGAAGGGTTTACGCTCACGGTCAAACTCTGCGGCGTCGTCAGGCTGGTATTCGACGGTGTGACGCTCAGCCAGTTGCCTGTGCCGCCGGTAAGCACCGAGACCGTCGGTGTCACGTTCAAGGCGCCCCCGGTGGTAGCCACCAGTAAGGTCTGCGAGGAAGGCGTGGTCCCGGCTGGTCCGCTGAACGCCAGATTGATCGAACCGGTGCTGATCAGAGGAGATGAGCTGACGTTAAGGGTAACGGGAACCACCAGCGGCGTCTGGCCGGTCGCCGTAAACGTAACCGTGCCGTTATAAGTTCCGGCCGCCAGTCCCGTCGCATTCAAATTGAGTTGGGCAAACGCCGGCGTGGTGCTCGAGGAAGTAGAAACACTCAGCCAGTTCCCCCCGGCGGGAGTGGCGATCTGTGTACTAGCGGTGAAAGTCAACGCGGCTCCGGTGCTTGCAATATCAATAGTCTGGGTTTGATTCGGCGAGTTGGAACCGATTTGATAGTTGAACGTAGTGCTCGGTAGATTGACGCGCAGGACCGGTGTGGCCGAGACGGTGAACGTCACCGGAATCAGAATGGGAGTTGCGGCGCCCGCGAGGGTAACGGAAATGGTGCCTGTGTAGGTGCCTTGCGCCATGTTTTGCCCGTTTACACTCACCCCCAACACGCCCGGAGCGGTCCCCGAACCAGGAGTGATCTGCAGCCAGTTCCCACCCGAAGTCGTGGAAGCCAATGCCGTAAAGCCGGTAGCCGTGCCCGTCGGGCTGTTGATCGTAATCAATTGCGTCGCGGGGTTCAAGCCGCCCGTCTGATAGCTGAAGCTCACCTGGTTCGGAATCGCGTTGACGCTGCCAATGTTCAAAGTCACGTTGACGGTTTGCGCCGCATAACCCACCGGGTTGATTGTGATGGTCCCGTTATAAACGCCTACCGGGGAATTCTGCGGGCCGACGCCCACAAAGATGCTGGCCTTTGCAGGCTGCCCGCTTACCGATGTCACCGTACTGCCCGACGTGGGCCCAATCGAGAGGCCCGGAATATTGCCGGAAATAATGGTTGTAAAAGCCGTGGCGGTTGGTGTGGTCAGCTCAAAACTCTGATTGGATGGCGCGGTGCCTCCTGGCAGGAAATTGAAGAACAAGGAGGAGGGCGTTGTTCCCAGCGTCGTCGTTCCACCCCCGCCCGGTCCGACGGTAAGCGTCATGGGAACAGTAACCGTCCCGTAGGCGGAGCTCTGCACGTTAAAGCTGCCGCTATAGGTGCCGGTGTTTAATCCTGCCGGGGACGCTCCCACCGTAATCGTTGCCGAGGGCGCTGTGGTTGTCTGCTGCGGCACGACGGTAAAGATATTCGCGGGATTACTCGTGATGGTGATCGTGATGGGTGACGCCACCGGAGTTGTGACGGTGAGCGAACTGGAAACCGCCGGCACGTTCGGACCTTGTGGCGACGTCAGAGAAATTTGAGAAGGACTCACCGATAGCCCGGATCCGCCGCCACCGCTACTTGTGACGTTGAAACTCACCGGGACGGTCTGCTGCTGTCCGCTGATCGTAAACACAATCGATCCGTTAAAGGTACCCACGCCCGATTGAAATGGATTCGCCGTCACCGTGAAACTGGCCGTGGGCTGGCCGGGTCCGACGTTGGCGCTTTGAGGCGTCACCGTCAGCCAGCCGCTACCCGATTGCACCGTAGCGGCCGCGCTGGCGATTCCCGCCGTGTTCGAGGTGACCGACAAAGTCTGAGGTTGCGGAGCCAGTACATTGGTGGAGCTGAAACTCAGAAAGGAGGGCGCGATACTGAGCGTTCCCCCGCTGCCGGCGGTGGTGACGTTCACCGTTACCGGAACCTGAACGAACGCCTGGTTCTGGCCAAGAACCTGAATCTGACCGTTGTAAACTCCCGGCGAGGTAAGCGCAGCCGTATTTACCGAAGCCGTAAAGATAGCGGAATTGGTGGCTCCGGGAGTGAGCGTTGGGGTAACAGAGAGATAGGCTGAGCCCTGGGTTACCTGAGCATTCATTTGCGTCTGCGTGGCGGAATTTACGGTAAACGTCTGGGAGGCGGGCGCGAAGCTTCCTATCTGGTAGTTGAAAGCGAGAGAAGTGGGCGAAGAAGTGAAAGAACCCGTCCCGCCGCCTGCCGGAGAGACAACGAGGGTGACGGGGACGGTGGCCTGCTGCCCCCCCAAATTAAGAAGGATCGACCCGGTGTAGGTGTTTGCAGTCAGCGAGGCGGGATTAACGATGGAAACGCTTAATGCTGCAAACGTGGTGGGACCGCCGAAGGTGGGAGACACCGCCAGCCACCCGCTGCTGCTTTGGGCGCTCGCCGTATAGTTGAACGCAGTCGAGGAACTGATGGTAAGCTGCTGCGCCGCCGGAGCGCTCTGCCCTTGGACATAGCTGAAGGACATGGTGGACGGCGTCAACGTGTAATTGCCCGTACCGCTTCCACCACCAACCGTCAGCGTCACCGGAATCGAAATGGGCGCATGTCCGCCGCTGAGGGCCGTAACATTCACTGAACCGAAATACGTGCCGTTTGCCAAACCGGTTCGATTGACACCAACTTGAAGAAAAGCAGGCGTCGAGGAAGGCGGATTCTGAATCGTCAGCCACGATCCGCCGGACTGGGTAGTCGCGGTCACGCTGATGCCGGCTGCAACGTTATTGTCCGTGTTAATAAACAGGGATTGGGGTCCGAATGCATCCACCCCCTGGGGGGGATTCGACAGCGGGAAACTGAGTGAACTTGGGTTGGCCGTCAACGCGGCCTTTCCCGGGATCGCTACCAGCGTTATAGCCAACAGGACGGGATTCAGATAACGGAGCGCATAGACGGATTTCAATGGATTCCTCCCAGAAACATTCTGCCAGATAATTGTTTTGGATGTAGGCATGCGGCTCGCGGCGTCTCCAGGAAGCGCCCAAGTCGCGGATCGACGCTCCAGAGGTTCACTAGTTCGAAGCATTCCGATCACCATCTCCGTAGGTTCTGATAACGCTGGACCTTAGCTCGCTTCTCCAGCGAACCACTGAGTCTTACGGCCACAATGTGCGCGCCAGCCAGCACCATTTCGGAGGCCGCTTGTACGCCGGTAATATTTACTCCACCCGTGGCGTTTTTACCAGTTACTCTTTCGTCGCCCGGGAGAAAATGAAATCGCGCTGGATCGCAAAGTTGCCCAGAAATAGAGCCCCTTCCGCAAGCAACTTGGCGGTCAGATAAGAGAGACCGTAGCGGGTATGGAGAAACTGAATCATTCCATAAGACACGATTCCCATCACCACCACGAGCGCCACGAACTCCAGCAGGGGGCGCTTCCAGGAGCCCTTACTCCGAAACACGACTTTACGAGCCATTGCGAAGTTCACCACGATTCCGCAGGCGCGGCCGCATACCTGGCTGGCCGCCACATGCTGCGTCTGCGATAGGACGAAAACGAATACCGTGTTGTCCGTGAGCATGGTGGCTACGGAAGAGGCGCAGTACCGGAAGAACACGTAGTAGATGCGCATCGAATCCCACAAGGGGTTGAAATGGGAAGAGCTGTTGCCATCCAGATAGATGGTTTCGATCGGCTCCTGCCGCACAGCCTTCAACAGGCTCGAAGTCTGTGACTTAAGGAGCGATTCCATCTCGAAATCATAGCCGTTGGCCGGAATCGGAAGGCTCGCCAGACACATCTCCCGGGTCCAGCCGCGAAGACCTGTTTGCGTGTCTTCGACTTTCAGACCGGTAGCGAGGCGCGTCACCACCCGGGTGATCCGATTGCCCACGCGGCTGCGCCAGGGAACGTCTTCTCCAAACTGGCGATAGCCGAGCACCGGCTGCGCAGGGCTCCGATTCATCATCCGCGCAATGCGCACAATATCGTGGGCCGCATGCTGCCCGTCGGCGTCAGCGGTCACCACGGCCGCGGCCTCCGGCCAAATGGTGAATATATAATTGAAGCCGGTTTTGAGCGCCGCCCCCTTGCCAAGATTAATTGCATGGCGGATCACACACGTCCTCGGGAGAGTTTCCACGGTTGCAAAAAGCTGACGAAACTCCAGCCCGCTGCCATCGTCCACCAGCAGAATGCTGGCGATCACCCTCTCCGGATCCGCGCCAACCACTTGGTTAATAAGATCTAACAGGCGATGGGCCGGACGGTATGCCGGAATCAGCAGCACGATCATTCGCTATAAAACCGGCAGCAGCACGCGATCTAGTTCCGCGTCCGTCCACCCGCTCAGTCGAATATTGCGATGCAGGCTCCAGCGCTCGATATGCTCCACAGACCCGCCCGGAGCCACCTTTGTCAGCGGACCCAGAGTTTCCAGTTCCAGGAATTGAGCGTTCGTAAACGTCTCGAAAGAACAACCAAAATCCGGATAGGATTTCTTTGGATCCGCCTGATAGCGTTTTACAAACAGCGTATCGCCGAGCAGGTACGCCCCCCACGTTTTCGCATTGAAATGCCCCAGCTTCTGCGGTTCCTCATTCTTCGCATCCTGGCGTAGCAGCATGTACTTCCTGGTAAAGCTCCAACGTTTGTCGGACAGGTTGGTATACGCCCACATTACCAGCGGATTGGTAGGCGTCAGCACATCGGTGTGTTTGCCGCGCGGCGGAAACCCGCTGATGCCGATGCCGTTCAGCGCCATCATCGTGAGCACCCATGGCGCGTATTCGAGCGCCTTGCCGCTGGCATTCGTAATGTGGTGGATTACTTCCACGTGCGAGCCGCTCGGAGCCAGCTTGATAACAATCTGCTTCCGCAGTCCGGTTGCGGGCTCCACCGGCCCGGTCGCTTCGAGCACGGCGCCGTTCACCTTCACCTGAATCGGGCCGTTATCCGCGGCGTAGGTTTTCACTTTATCTTCCGGTGCCATCCACAGCCTGCTGCCTCCACGCGGCATCCACTCTTTCTCGCCGCTCTTGCCTAACTCCTGTGCGAACTCGGCGAACAGGTTCGGGCCGCCCTGGAAGGCGTAGCGCATGATGCGCGGGCCTACATCGCTCGTGACGATCAACTCCACTTCGCCGTTGGCGATGCGATAGCAATTGGGCCAGCCCTTCCAAGCCGTTTTTTCGATCTTCACTTCTCCATAGACCGCTGGAGCCATTGCGAAAAAAGGCAAAAGCAAGCTAAACATAGTTTTCAGAGTATCGCGAAACAGGACGAGAGTACCGGGGCGGACTAGGGTTGTGGAGTAAGGCGCGCCAAGCGATAATGGAAGAACCAGCATGGAACCCCTCGATATGCTCTTCTTAACCATCGTGCTCTGGATTGCCTGGAAGCTCTCCGACGATGGCAATGGCGGCAAGCGTTCCCGTGTCCGGGTGAGCGCTTAATTCGTCCGCCATGCCCCGGATTGTAATAATCGGGGGCGGACTCGCGGGTCTGGCTGCGGCTGCGGCGCTCGGAGGCAGCGGGAATGACGTCGAGCTTTACGAATCGCGTCCCTTCCTGGGCGGCCGGGCCGCTTCTTACCCTGTTTCGACCGGCGAGCACATTGATAACTGCCAGCATATTCTGTTGCGCTGCTGCGTAAACCTGCTCGACTTTTACCGCCGTTTGGGTGTGGAAGAGTCCATCCGCTTCCATCGCGATTTTTTCTTTATCGAGCCCGGTGGCCGCACTTCGATACTCAAAGCCGGCGTGCTACCCGCGCCGCTTCATTTCTCGGGGTCGTTTGCGGGGCTCAGTTTTCTTGGCTTGGCTGATAAGTTCGCCGTCGCCAGTGGGCTGCTGGCCATCCGGCGGGAGCGCAAGACCCGGAAAGACCTGGATAAGATCACGATGCTCGAGTGGCTGCGGGAGAAGCGGCAGACTCCCCGGGCGATCGAACGCTTCTGGCGCCAGGTGCTGGTGAGCGCTGTCAATGAAGAACTCGACCGCATGGCCGCCAGCCACGGATTCCAGGTGTTTTGGCTGGGCTTTCTGGCTGGTTCCCGGACTTATGAAATGGGGATTCCGGCCGTTCCGCTGGGGGAACTTTACCGGGATCAGGCGTGGTCGCGTCTACCCGGCGTACGACTCGTGGAGCGTTGCACCGTCGACAAGATTCTATTTGAGGGTGAAAGCGTACGCGGCGTGCTGGCCGGTGGACAAACCAGGACCGCAGACCTCTACATCTCGGCGCTGCCTTTTGAACGCATGGCGAATCTGGCTCCGGCGTTGGGGGTCGAGTATGCTGCGTTCACCCATTCGCCGATCACCGGCATTCATTTATGGTTTGACCGGCCTGTCACCGATCTGCCCCATGCGACGCTACTCGATCGCACGGTGCAATGGTTCTTCAACAAAGAAGGGGGCCGCTACCTGATGTTGGTCGTGAGTGCCTCGCGCAGTCTTACCGCGATGCCGCGCCAGGAAGTCCTGGCCCTGGCAACCCGTGAGCTGGCGGAATTTCTGCCTTTGGTGAAGCAGGCTAAGGTCGTGAAGGCCCATGTCGTGAAGGAGATTCGCGCCACCTATTCGGCATGTCCCGGCCTGGAAGCGAAGCGGCCCGGGAACCGTACCCGTTACCGCAACTTCTTCCTCGCCGGCGATTGGACGCGCACGGGCTGGCCCGCCACCATGGAAGGAGCTGTGCGCAGCGGTTATCTGGCGGCGGAAGCGGCCACCGGCCAGTCCTTTGTGCTACCGGACATTGCGTGATCCACCCGCCGCTTGCGCCAGCCCGGGAAGGAGCAGGAAGAAACCGCCCAAAGCCTGACGGAGAACGATGGTGGAAGACTCGGAAGGATCGACATAAGCAACACTCAGCATGATGCCGATGCCGAAACAGATAGAGAACGTACAAGCGGTGGGGCTGTGTTGGAGGAGGTCTAGTACTTTGATCATGTTAGTTCCCGTACCATCATGATGAACGTCCTAGGCCGTGTTCCGAATAGGGGATAGCCCTAATTTTGGGAGGGATAATGGCTGAGGTCAGTCCGCGGTTCGCAACCGCAAGCTTGGGGGGCCGATGTGGATGTGAGCATTGGTGGCCTGCCCCGGGACAAACCCCCGAAATGCGAGATAGGGTACACCTGCCCGATTGAGCCAGTTCTTCAGCCAGCGGCCTTCCGGGGAATCAGGATTCAGCGCGATATCCAGGCGGCCGGTATGATCAAACCCCAGGGAACGATGGAATGTCGTATCGCCGCGGGCGCTGACCGGAAGATCGCGCCGGAAGTATTGATCGAATTCCTTTTCCAACTGCCGCTGCCGGCTGGCCGACAGGATGCCAAAATTGGAATTCTCTTCGGACATAGCCTGTGCCGCCAGTTGCTCCGCTTCGGCGGTTGCCTGGCGAACCTGCTCGGCTCGAGCCATCTCGGAAAGCTCGTTCCAGAAGCGCTTGCGGGACTCCGCCAGATCGAGCGTCTTGCGGCGCGCATCCAGTTCCGCCAGCAGTGGCGATAGAGCGGTGCGCGGAAGCACTCCTTCTTCAATCAGCTTGCTCGCGGCATCCACCCGGTTTTGCTGCTTGTTGCGCAGCCGGCGGGCGCTTTCGAGCATCTGGTCTGTCAGCGATTCCGTCAGATCGTCGAGCCGCAAGGACGCATAAAGAGTGCGGCGAAGAACCGCCTGATCCTGCGCTTCCACCATCGCGTCGCGAGCCGCT
>DATLCW010000208.1:0-24835 GCA_035526195.1 Bryobacteraceae bacterium | reverse complement strand
GAGGTTGCCATGCAGCTTCCCGTCGCGCATCCAGCCTGAGGCGATCTGCGGCGTAAGGGAACTGGTGAACCAGGTATCAAACACGTCCAGTTCCGCGACAAAGCCGTTCGGCAGGCCGCGCTGCCCTTCCGTATAACCCGGCGGTGCGGTTTCCATCGGATCCACCGGCAGAGTTTCGGCGGCCGCCAGCAGCGGACTCTCGTAGTTTGGATTGCCTTCGCCGTCGAGCTTGTACCAGACAGGGAAGGGAACGCCAAAGTAGCGCTGGCGCGAGATGCACCAGTCGAACTGCAGGTTTTCGGTCCACGTGCGGTATCGGTGGCCCATGAACTCGGGATGCCAGGCGATGCGGTTGCCGCAGGCGATCAGCTCTTCTTTTTTATCCAGCAGCCGCACAAACCACTGCCGGGTGGAGATGAACTCGAGCGGCTGGTCGCCTTTTTCAAAATATTTGACCGCATGTTCGATGGGTTTAGGCGGTTCCACCAGCGCGTCTCCGAGCAGCGTTTCCACCAACGCTTTGCGCGCCTGCTTGATGTTTTTGCCCGCGATGTGCGAGTAGGAATGGTTGGCTGCTGCTGGATTTTTGCTTTCCCAACCCGGCTCGCCATAAGTCACAGGCATCAGACGCCCGTTGCGGCCAATGATCTGCCGCGTGGGCAGGCCCTGCTCGCGCCACCAGCGGACGTCGGTCGCATCGCCAAACGTGCAGACCATAAGGATTCCGGTGCCCTTTTCGGGATCGGCGAGCTCACTGGGAAAAATCGGAACGGGCGCGTGGAAAGCAGGAGTGATGGCGCGCTTACCAAAGTACGGTTGGTATCGACGGTCGTCCGGATGGGCGGTGACGCCGACGCACGCCGCCAGCAGCTCGGGGCGTGTGGTGGCAATGACGAAGGTGGCGTCGGAATCTTCTACCCCGAAGCGGATGTGATGAAAATGCCCCGTCGTGTTGCGGTCTTCCACTTCCGCCTGCGCGACCGCCGTTTGGAAATCGACATCCCACATTGCGGGGGAATCCACAGCGTAGATGTGGCTCTTGCCGAACAGGTCCAGAAAGCTCAATTGGGCGGCGCGGCGGCAGCGATCGTCAATCGTCGAGTACTCATAACGCCAATCCACCGACAGTCCGATGCGGCGCCACATCGCTTTGAACGCCTTCTCATCGTCGGCGGTGAGTTGCAGGCAAAGATCGATAAAATTCGAGCGGGATACGCTGACAGGATTCTTTTCCTTGGCGGCCGCGGCAATATCAAAATTCTCCACCCGTGGAAGTTTCGGATCGCAGCGGACATTGAAGAAATTCTGCACCCGGCGTTCCGTCGGGAGCCCGTTGTCGTCCCAACCCATCGGATAGAACGTGTTGCGGCCGCACATGCGCATGTAGCGCGCCGTCAGATCGGTGTGGGTATAAGAGAAAACGTGGCCCACATGGAGCGAGCCGGAGACAGTCGGGGGAGGCGTATCAATGGAAAAGTTCTCAGCCCGGGGACGCGATGGATCAAACTGGTGGACGCCCCATTCCTCCCACTTGCGGTCCCAGGCTTCCTCGGCCAGTTTGGAGTCAAAATGCTTCGGTAGTTGCGAGATATCCATGTAGATCTGTGGCGGGGTAACTTTCAGACTAACAGACCGCCCTGCCTATACGCGCGGCTCAGAAATGCTGGCGGCGGTCCGTCGAACCGTGACCACGGCCTGTGCTTCGGCAGAGCGTCCCTCGCCCACCGGCCCCATCTTCTCGGCGGTCTTGAATTTAACCGACACGCGATCGATCAATAGGCCCAGGCACGCCGCCAGCCGCTCGCGAATGGCCAGCCGGTAATCCTTCAGCTTCGGCCGCTCCAGAATCACCGTCGAATCGACATGCACCAGCTCAAAGCCGGCGTCTGCCGCAAGCTGCGCGGCGTGTGCCAGCAAGCGGATGCTGTCCGCGCCTTTCCATCGTGGATCGGTGTCGGGGAAATGCATGCCGATGTCGCCCAGGCACGCCGCTCCTAAAATGGCGTCGGTAATCGCGTGAGCCAGCACATCGGCGTCGGAATGCCCCTCCAACCCGAACTCCGCCGCGATGGGAACACCGCCAAGGATAAGCGCGCGTCCAGGGGCGGTACGGTGCACGTCCCAACCCAATCCGGCCCGGTACTCGCTCACTTTCCAACGCGCTCCTGGGCGAGAAAGAGGTGTGCCAGCTCCATATCCGTCGGCTTCGTGATCTTGATATTGCGGTCGCTCCCCGGCACCACGCTCACTTCCACCCGTTCCAGCCTTTCCACCAGGCTGGCTTCATCGGTGCCGGTGAAACTGTCCTCGCGGGCGTGCTCAAATGCCTCCCTCAGTAGCTCGAAGCGAAACACCTGCGGCGTCTGCGCCAGCACTAATCGGTCACGGGGAATCGTGGCGCGAATCTTATTGCGATGTACCTGCTTCACGGTATCTACTGGCACTACGCCTACAATGGCCGCGCCGGTTTCCGCGGCTTCGCGAATAACCTGTTCCAAAGTTCCGGCATCGATGAAAGGGCGCACCGCATCGTGAACCGCCACCAGCGTCGTATCCGCGGCCAGCGACCCGAGCGCATTCTCCACGGATTGCTGCCGGGAATCGCCACCCTCCACAAAATTAACCGGTTTAGAAAAATGCTCCTGTTCCACCATGTGCCGGACCCAATCGAGATCTTCAGCGCGCAGAGCGATCACGATCTCGTGGACGCTGGGGCAGGCGGCGAATTTCCGCAGCGTATGAATCAGAATCGGCGAACCATCGAGAAGCATGAATTGCTTCCGGCTGATGCCTGTTTTCTCGGGTTGCGCACGGCCCATGCGGGTGCCGAGACCTGCCGCCGGGAGAATGACTGCGACTTTCATAAGGGCCAAAATATAGTTTACGCCTGGGGCGGCGCGGCGGCGGCGCTGGTCTGGTGCTCTCTGGTCTGCTGCTGGTGCGGCTGCTTGTCATACACCACGTGGACACGGTCGTCATAGCGGCCAAAAATCATTTTTCCCGCAGTGGTCTGCAGAACGCTGGTGACCGCAATGTCGATTGTTTTCGAAATTAGCCGTTTTGCGTTGTCCACCACGACCATGGTCCCGTCATCCAGATACGCCACGCCCTGATTGTATTCTTTCCCCTCCTTGAGGATGAACACGCGCATCGTCTCCCCCGGCAGCACCACCGGCTTCAGCGCGTTGGCCAGTTCGTTGATGTTCAATACGTCCACGCCGTGAAGCTGAGCCACCTTATTGAGGTTGAAATCGTTGGTCACCACCTTGCAACTATAAAGTTTGGCAAGCTCGATGAGCTTCATATCCACTTCGCGCACCTGCGGAAAATCCTCCTCTACGATCTGGATACTCAGCTCCGGCATCTTCTGGATACGCTGCAGAACATCCAGGCCGCGGCGGCCGCGGTTTCGTTTCATCGAGTCGGCGGAATCGGCAACCAGTTGCAATTCCCGCAACACGAACTGCGGAATCACCAGGCTGCCGTCCAGAAACCCCGTCTCCGCGATGTCTGCGATACGGCCATCGATAATGACACTGGTATCGAGAATTTTGAAGGAATGTTTGGCGGCCTTCTCGCTGCCGAAAACTCCGCCCAGCGCCCCCAGATTCAACATCTCACCTTTGTTGGCTCCCACGATCAGCCCGACGTACGTCATGAGTAACAGTACGCCGAGCTGCAGAAACGGCACCGTGCTCACGTCGTGGGGCAGCGCCTGCCGCAACACGAGCGAGATCAGATAGGCGGCAAAGATGCCTAGAACACTGCCCGCCGCGGCGCCGATCAGACGCTTCAAGCTGACCGTCTTGCTCCTGAGTTCGAAGAGTACGATGGAAAATCCGCAGATCAGCCCCAGGATCCCCGCGGGGGTGCTCGCAAGGCCGAACGGCTTGAGGAAATAAGCGGAAATGGAGATGAGGACTACGAAGAAGACACGGATGAAGATTAGATCACTCACATGCCCATCCCCCCTTTTGGATGGTTTGCATCGCGTCGGCTTAGAAGTATAACACCTCGTAGCCGCCTCTGGCGATACGGGCGGGGGAGAGCAGGAGTGTGAAAAAAACCGGACGCCGGCTGGGACGATTAAAGGGCCTTGGCCAGCTCTTCCGCAAAAGCACTCTGCGGGACAGGAGATCTGCCCTTTTTATGTTTCTTGCCGCCTCGCTTGGGCCGATCCGCGTTGTTGGCATTGTTCAGGATGTTGGCAGCCGCGCTGCTCGGCGTAACGCTACTGTTTGCCGCCGCGGTTACGCTAACAGCCGGGCTGTGGCTGGGGGCGGGAGCCGGTGTGAACGACGGCCTGGCGCCTTTTGGCCTTGGTGGTTGTGCAGGGTTCGCTCGAAGAATTCGATCCTCGAGTGGCGCCCGATCAAACCGGCGGATGATCGAGTCCATTTCTTCTTGATTAGGAGCATCAATGAAGGCGAAGCCCTTGGATTCCTGGGTTTCAGGATTGCGGATAACCTTAACGTCGTCCGCGACAAGACTTTCCGCGCGCAGCCATGCGAGGATATCGTCCTTGGTAACCCAGGTAGGCAGGTTGCCGAGAAAAACAGTGAAACTCATTCGGTGGTGTGTTTTACTCCGTAGGGGATTATTGGTGGGCTCGTCCTTTGACGCAGTCCATCAGAGCAACTTCATCGTATCACAGCTTTTTCAGGGCCGCAAAGAGTGGATTCGAAGAATTTGATGGTAAGCGCATGGAACGACAGAGGTTGATAAATCGTACGTTAGCCCTGATCGCCGGTGACCGTCAAAATTATGAGGCGGTCGCTGCAATCTGATAGCGCGAGAGCAGGCGGTCTTCAAACGCATAATCCTGAGGCGTCTTCGCACGATTCCTCAAGTACCAGCGGTAGGTTTCTTTCAACCCCTCGCCAAACGGCGACGGCTTGAAACGCAGCACCCGCTGGGCTTTGCTGATCACTTGCGTGATGGCGGGCATGTCGAAATAAACTCCGAAATACAAGGGAGTCGTTAGCGCGTTCCCTCCTGCCTGTAGAATCCGCTCCCGCGGAATCCGCACCAGTTGCGGCGTCCGCCCGGCGATGTCCGCCAATGCTTGCACCACTTCTGTCTGCGTGAGTGGCCGCGCATTCGCGATGTTGAAAGCGTGGCCAATGGCATTCGGCTCTTCCATCGCTTTCATACAAGCCCACACCAGATCCTTCACAAAGACAAATTGCATCAGCCGCCGCCCGTCACCCGGAATAATGATCGGCCGTCCGTCGCGCATGCGATCCCAGAAAAAGGCCTCCCGGTAAAATGGATTTCCCGGTCCATAAATGTATGGCGGCCGCAGCGTGACAACCGGCGTTCCGTGGCGCTGATGGAATCGGAACAACATCCGCTCGGTCATCGCCTTGTTTCTTACGTATGCTTCCGGGTGATCATCGGCGGCCAGGGCGTCACCCTCGTGGTGATTCAACCCATCGCCGTAAGCGGCCACGCTCGACATGAACACGTAACGCTTCAGTTGGTCGCCGCACGCCCGGACGGTGGCTTCCACCTGCGCGGCGGTAGTGCCCCGCTGCCAGTCGTACACGTTATCGAAGACGACGTCGAATTTCGTGTCCGCCAGTGCGCGCTTCACATCGGCCGCGCTATTGCGGTCCGCCACAATGTTGCCGACTTTTTTGCCCAGGTCATGCTCAGGCTTGCGGTGCATGATCCAGACTTCGTGACCGGCTTTCTGCAGGCTTTGCACCAGCGTGCGGCCAATAAACAGCGTTCCACCAATGACGAGAACTTTCATACGATGATAAAAATGCTAATCGTAATACTCCAACCCGAGATGCGTGATCAGATCTTCTCCGCCCATCCACCGCAGCGTATTCTTTAGCTTCATGAGCTGAATGAAAATGTCGTGTTCCGGATACAGGCCCGGAGCCGTCATCGGCGCCTTGAAATAGAACGACAGCCATTCCTGGATGCCCTTCATGCCGGCGCGCTGCGCCAGATCCATGAACAGGACCAAGTCCAACACCAACGGAGCCGCCAGAATCGAATCCCGGCATAGAAAGTCGATCTTAATCTGCATCGGATAGCCCAGCCATCCGAAAATATCGATATTGTCCCAACCTTCTTTGGAATCGCCACGTGGCGGATAGTAATTGATTCGAACCGCGTGATAGAGATCCTTATACAGATCGGGATAGAGATGCGGCTGGAGAATCTGTTCCAGTACGGAAAGTTTGGTCTCTTCCTTGGATTTGAAGGATCCTGGATCTTCCAGCACCTCCCCGTCCCGATTCCCAAGAATGTTGGTGGAAAACCAACCGCTGACGCCCAGCATCCGTGCTTTGAAGCCCGGAGCCAGCAGCGTCTTCATGTAAGTCTGACCGGTTTTGAAGTCCTTGCCGCAAACAGGAACCGAGTTCTCGCGCGCCAGATCGAGCAGCGCCGGGAAATCATGAGTGAGGTTGGGCGCGCCATTGGCGAACGGCACGCCGCTCTTCAACGCGGCATAGGCGTAAATCTGGCTCGGCGCGATCTCCGGATCGTTCTGGTGAAGCGCGTCTTCAAACTTCGACAGTGTCTGATGAGCCTCGGACGGCCGATGGAACACTTCGGTGGACCCGCACCAGATCATCACCAGACGGGAACAATCGTTCGTCTTCCGGAAGTTTTCGATATCCGCCATTAGAGCGTGCGCCTTGTCCATCTTCGATCCGGTTGCCTTCACATTCGGACCGTTAATCCGGCGCACGTACTCCTGATCGAAAACCGCGGTCATTGGCTTGATGGCCTGTAGCGGTTCCTTCAGTTTCTCGAGTAGTGGTTGCTCCAGCACGCGAGCGTTGGTGGCCGCCTCATACGCGCTGTCGGTGTAAATATCCCAGCCGCCAAAAACCAGGTCGTCGAGACCGGCCAGGGGCACAAAGTCTTTGATGTACGGGGTACGGGCATCGGTTCGCTTTCCGAGCCGGATCGTAGCGAGTTGTGTAAGCGACCCTACGGGCAGTCCCAGGTTGCGCTTCACTGCCTCCACTCCCGCGATGAAAGTAGTAGACACGGCGCCAATGCCGGGGATCAAAACTCCCAGCTTTCCAGTCGCCGGAGCAATGTTCACCGGTCTTTCAGTTGCCAAACTATTGAGACTCCTTTTGCCAAACGGCGCATCAAACCAAGGGCAATCCTTTCAGGGGTTGCGGAGGGGTACAGGAATGCGCCAAATGCTATACTAACACCTTGACATGCCCGTCCGCGCGGCCACATTGATCCACGCAGTAATAGTGGACGACGAAAAACTAGCCTGTGATGAGCTCACTTATCTGCTCCAGCAGTTTCCCGACATCGAGGTTCAGGCCACCGGGAGCAACGGTTTGGAAGCAATTGACCTGGTGGAGGAGTTTGAACCGGACCTGGTTTTCTTAGATGTCCAGATGCCCGGCATGGACGGGATGACCGTCATTCGTCAGGTTCGTGAGAAGCATTCCAGTCCGCCGTACTTCGTGCTGGTGACCGCGTTCGACGCGTATGCCGTCGAGGCGTTCCGGCTGCAGGCTGCGGACTATCTGCTGAAGCCTTTAGATAAAGACAGGCTGGCGGAGACCGTCGAACGCGTACGCCGCTATATGTTCGAACGGCAGCAGAACGCGGAAATGGCCGCCGGTGTGCCATCCAAACCCGCGCTTCAGCGCAACAAAGTGCTGGTAAAGAATGGAAATCGCAACTTCATCGTGGATGCGCACGACATCATCTATGCCACCATTGAGGACGGGTTGATTACGGTGGTTGCTTCCACACTCGAGGGACAGTCGAATTACCGCACCATCGAAGAACTGCAATCGAATCTCGACCCGGACTTGTTTTGGCGTGTGCACCGCTCGTATCTCGTAAATATCAACCGGATCCGCGAGGTGGTGCCGTGGTTCAAATCCAGCTATCAATTGCGCATGGACGATAAAAAACAGACCGAAGTCCCGGTCAGCCGTGTACAGACGAAGCGCTTGCGGACTCTGCTGAAGCTGTAGACACGCGCGGCGCCCAGAGCACCGCCGCCACCATCACGACCACCCAGAAAGCCACTCCCAACCGCTGAAAGGGGTAGTCGACCAATGCGTGCAAGTACACCGCTGGCACGCCGATTCCCCATGGATTCCGCAGGCACGCCGGTAGCGTGTAGATTGCCAAGCCCATGAGCAGGCAGACAAACGGCAAGCCGCCCTCCGCGGCCCACTCCGCCCAGTCATTATGAGCATGATTGACGAAATGCCCGCTGTCGAACGCCGCATACGCCGGATAGATTCGCGGGTAAGTCCCCAGCCCGTAGCCGCTGGCAGGCCTGTCCGCCGCCATCCTTGCCGCTGAGGTCATCATCTCGCGCCGGTATCGCCACGGATCCTGGTCCTGAATTTTGTAGCTCAGCGCATCCCAGCCTGTGATTCCCATCGCTACAAGAAATAGCGCTCCGCCTCCCAGCACGAAACCACCAGCCTTGCGTCGCGTCAGCCAGACAAACAAGAGAAGTTCCATCGCAACCAGCAGACTGCCGGCACGCGACCCCGAACTGATCACGGACGCCGCCAGGATTGCCGCCGCCGCCAACCACATCCAGTCCGTAGTTGGGTGCTTCACGGCCCTCCACAAAACAACCGGCAGCATTAGCAAGGCAAAGGATGCATAGTTGTTCCTGCTTTGAAACGGGCCGAAAACCTGAGGCTCCACCGCCTGCCAGATCCAAAAGTATCTGCCCTCTGACGTGAAGAACTGCAGCGTACTTGCGACGCAGAGCGCCAGGGCGAAAACGGCTGCGGCGCTTAAAAATTTCTTATGGAACCGGCCATTTTGAAAAAATGCGGCCGCCAGCAGATAGGTCGCGGCGAGGGCAGCCCAATAGAGCACCGCTTGTAGCGTGTCCCAGGGCACAGACGTGCGCTGCAGAGTGAGTTGCAGAATTCCCCAGCCCGGGATGGCGGCGGCGGCCAGCATCGATCGAAAGCTTGCGGCGCACCCCGCCGCAAGCATCAAAATCAGCCCTTGCAGCACCCCCGTCCAGGGCTGCCGGTCGAGCCATATGGTTAACGTGGCCACGATCCCCGAAAGAAAGAATACTGTGGCGAGCCCGCCCCGCAGCGGTTTACTTGAAAAGAGACAGCCCATGATGATAGTTCTCCAACGTCACCGCAAAAGCAGCCATCACCTGAGCATCGATCTGGTCATGGGAGTCCAGCCGGCCGGGCGTTTTCAGAAATCTTTGATTGTGATAAAGCGTATCCGTATAATCCACGATCCGCTTACTTTCGATCGCCGATTTCAGATCCAGAATTCCCTCCTCCAGATCCATCCTGCATGAAAATCCGAGGTTTCTCGAGATCTTGTCGAAACAGACACGGTAATTCCGTCTGTCGGGATTCTCGATGTGCTCCACTCCCGTCCCCGGCACAAGCCGCTGAATCGTGGCCGCCACTTGCGACAACGTGTAGTTCAGCCGCGAGTCCCCCAGATTATAAATTTCTCCGCTGGCAAGCGTCAGCGGAGATCGAAGAGCGCCAATCATGCCATCCGCTACGTCGGACACGTGGATGAAAGGACGCCATTGCTCGCCGTTGAAAATCGTTATCCGTTTCTCCTGCATCGCCCTCGCCGTAAGCAGGTTCACCACCAGATCGAATCGCGGGCGATAGGAATTTCCAAACACCGTCGCCAGCCTGAGGATCGTCGGATGGAACCGGTCGCTTCGTGCTTTTAGCAGCGCGCGCTCGCTATCCACTTTGGTCTGCGCATATAGAGAAATGGGAGTCACCGCCGAACGCTCATCCACAATCTCTTCCGTCTCTCCGTAAACGCTGCAGGACGAGGCAAACACGAAGCGCTGCACGCCGTGGCCCTTGGCGATCTCGACCATCATGCGCGTGGCGGCAAAATTGATTTCCAGCGCCCCGCGCTTGTCCTGCTCGCACGCCGGATCGCCCACCACCGCCGCCAGGTGAATCAGGGAGTCCACGCCGGTCATGGCCGAAACGACGCTCTGGATATTCCGGCAATCGCCAACGTGAAGCTCAAATCGCGGATGGCCGAATATTTCCCGCACCGCCGCGTTCCCGTACACGAAGTTATCAAGCAGGCGCACCCTGCGCCCCTCGCCCAGCAGCTTGCGGCAAAGGATCGAGCCGATGTAGCCGCCGCCGCCGACCACCAGCACCGGGCGCTGACCAGCATTCTCCACCACCTCGGCAGGTACGATGGAGTTCTGCTCCCGTTCTACGGGCGTGAGCCGCGACTTCAATAAACGCGCCCCCACCGTCATCCCGTTTACCAGTGCAATGAAGATCAGAATTGAACTCCGGGGAAGGGCATCGGCGCGACTCACCAGGAATGCCGCAAGCAAAAAGACCAGAGTCGCCAGGGTGGCTCCCCGCGCCAGCGCTTTCCATTTGTAGCGGGTGGCATAGCTGCGGGAGCGGGTGTAAAAACCGCTTAGCAGAAAAACTACCGGGAAGACGATAGACAGCGGAAGGAACGAATGCAGATAGAAGCCGCGCAGTTCTGCGATTACCTGGGGAACGCGGTTTGTGTTGACGCCGGCCATCTGACATAGCACCACCGCGGCCAGCGATGCGAGCGCCGCCAGGTGCACCATCGCGATATCCGCAATAATGCGCGGAACCGCTTCTTTCCATGCAATTTCGTTCCAACGTTTTCTCATGCAAGGTCCTTCCGCAACGCCGCGCCGCGTGTCCGTACCACCGGCGCCGCATAAACCCGCTTGCGGTATTGCGCCACAATCTCTCTTACCGCTTCAATCACATCTTCCACATCGGCGTCCGTCATCCGCGGATAGAGCGGCAGCGACGCATACCCTTCATAGAGTTTCTCCGCCACCGGAAATTGTTCCGGCCGGTAACCAAAAGTTTCTCTGTAGTATGGATGGCGATGCAGCGGAATGAAATGGACGCTTCCGCCGATCCTGCGCGCCGCCAACGCACTCAGGAATCCCGCTCTGTTCGTGGTCAGACGCTCCGTTCTCAGCCGCACGGCATACAAGTGGTACACATGGCCGCGGTCAGGCAGCGCCAGCGGAGTTTCTATTTCGTCAATATCCGCGAAAGCCCGATCGTAGCGGCGCGCGATTTCACGCCGGCGCTCCACAAAGCCCGGCAGCCGGCGTAGTTGCGGAAGCCCCAGGGAGGCCTGAAGGTCGGTCATATTGTTCTTGTAGCCGGGCTCGAGAACCTCGTAATACCATGAGCCCTCCTCTGAGTACCGCTTCCACGCATTTCTGCTCATGCCGTGCAGCGCCAGGCGCCTCAACCGGACCGCTATCCCGTCATCGGAGGTTGTAATCATGCCCCCCTCGCCAGTGGTCATGTTCTTGGTGGCATAGAAGCTGAAGGCGGTGGCGTATCCATGGACTCCGATTTTCTTGCCTAGGTAGGTGGCGCCGGCGGCATGCGCTGCATCTTCGATGAGCGCCAGTCCGCGGCTAGAGGCAATGCTCAGCAGCGCGTCGAGATCGCAGGACTGCCCGGCGAAATGGACCGGCACGATTGCCTTGGCCGCCTTCGTAATCGCTTTCTCCACGCAATACGGATTCATCAGTCCCTGCTCATCCACATCCACCAGCACGGGACGGGCGCCCAGATGCAGAACCACGTTCGCCGTGGCGCAGAAAGTAAGCGTCGGCACAATCACTTCATCGCCCCGGCCAATGCCGCAGGCGGCCAGCGGAAGATGCAGCGCCGCCGTGCAGGAGCTTACTGCGATCGCATGGCGCGCCCCCACGTAAGCGGCGAATTCGTCCTCAAAGCGTTTCACCTTCGGTCCGGTGGTGAGCCAACCGGAACGAAGGCTGTCCACCACTTCCTGAATCTCTTCCTCACCGATCCAGGGAAGACAGTACGGGAGAAACTGAGCGCGCACTCTGGAGCTCCTTTAAAAGCTGGACATAAAGTTTGTGGTATCCGTCAAGCATCCGGCCATGCGTATAGTGCCGTAGGTAGAGTTTGCGGGCGCTCGCTCCTAACGCCTCGCACAGCACGCGATCCACGGCCAGCCGCCCGATGGCCGCGGCCAACTCGCGTGGCTGCATCGGCGGAACGAGCAGCGCCCCAGCACCCTCTCCCGTGGCTTCGAGGTTCGATCCGATCGTGGTGGTCACAATCGCACAGCCCTGAGCCATCGCCTCCAATAGAGCGATCGAAAGGCCCTCCCGCCAAGTAGGCAATACCACAATGTCGCTGGCCGCCAACAACTCGGGAACGTTGCTTTGAAAACCGAGAAAGCGCACCTCCGGCCGGAGCCCTCGTTCCTTCACCCGTTGCTCCAGGCCCGGCCGCAGGACACCCTCGCCGGCAATAACCAGCAGCAGGCGGCCGCTGAAGCCCGGCTTTAATAACGCCACCGCGTCAATCACGTCCTCCAACCCTTTTTCCGGTGCCAGCCGCCCGGGTGTAAATAGAACGATCTGTCCCGCGGACGCACCCCACCGCCGGCGAATCGTTTCCGTTGTGATTCTGTCCACCCGCGGTGTTTCAGGAATCCCATTGGGAATCGCAATGATTTTCTCTGAAGCGGCGATACGCAATTGCCGTCCCCACTGTTCATGAAACCGGCTGACCATGATGACCCGCTGGCAGTCCCAGGATGCCATCCGTTCCAGCAGACAGTAAAACTGGATCTTCCAGCGCGCCGATGCTTCGTGAAATGCGAATCCATGCGCCGTATGCAGAATGACCGGGACCCCCGCCATCCAGGCGGCGATCCGCCCCACAAATCCCGCCTTAGTGGTGTGGGTGTGTACAATCGTATAGTCGCTGCCCCGCAGGTAGCGAAACAGTTTCCATAGCCCCTGTAAGTCGCGCCAGGGCCGGATTTCACGCCAGATGCAATCCAGACCGTTGACGTGCACGCCTTCCAATTGCGCGATCCGGCAAAACTCCGGATCCGTCGCAAGAACCTCTACCTCCCAATGCAACGATTTCCAGAATCGCGCCAACCGGATAATTCCTAATGACGCCCCTCCAAACCTGGAATCGCCCACGACATGTAGAATTCTGATGTTCATGCTAGAGTAATTTCCGGAATGTGAGGCTCGTACCATGGAGGCGAAATCCGACGCTTTCATACAGCCTTGCCGCAACCAGGTTTCGCAGTTGTGTCCCCACATGGACAGCGTGCACCTTCTGTCGCGCGAGGCGTCGAATCGCGTATTGCGTCATCGCCGTGCCAATCCCTTTCCCGCGTGCAGCCTCCGCCGTAGCCACAAGCACGATGGTGGCCACCCGGACGCCCGTATGGCCAAGCAGATCCGCGTCGATCCGGAACGTAACAAAACCAAGAATTTTCCGGCCATCTGACGCCACAATCACTTCTTCGCCGTTTGTGCCGCCGCAGGAATTGCGAAGCCATGCCGCATGAAGTTGGTCCGCCACTCCAGCCGCCAATGCAGAATCGGCATGGAAGCGGTCGAACTGGTACGCCGATGCTGCAAGATGAACCACGCCGTCCCGCTGCCACTCCTCAAGCGGCCCGATCCGAACGTCCGCGCATGGCGCGCTCTCGTTGCTCGCCGAAAAGCACAGCCGCATGGAAAAAGTCTGGATACCGTCGATCAGCTCAAATCCCGCCTGCTCCAGGGTATGCATGGCGGCGAGATGGCCGCAGTCCACGCGTGCGATCAGATGGCGGATGGATGCCTTCCGGCAATCTTCCAGCGCCCACGCCACCAGTTGCTGCTGCCGCCATCGCGCTGCGGCATAGTTTCCCCGTGCAATCAGCAGGTCAATGCGCGCCGCCGGGAAGCCGAAATATTCGCTGTCCCAGGGCAAGCCGCTCCAAGCCGCCACAGCGTTCACCGCGTCCCCCTCCCGGATCGCCTGAAAATGTTGTCCGGTGTTGTTGAGCCACCGCTCCACCCGATCCTGCCGCCAGCGTCGTATGGACTCCGGCGCGATCAGGTCGTTGTAGGAGATGTAGGGGTTCGGCTCCTGATCCTCCAGAAACTGAACCAGCGCTTCCGTCTCATTCGGCGCTTCGGTCGCAATCCGCGGCGTGGACATTCGAATTCTCCTCATTGATATCGCGCCGCAGCAGCACGTAAGGGATGGTCTGCGCCAGAATCCTGAGATCGAGCAGGAGCGACCAGTTATCGACATACTTCACATCCAGCACCTTGCGTTTCTGCCAGGCCATCCGGTTCCTCCCGCTGATCTGCGCCAAGCCCGTCATTCCCGGTCGAACCAGCAGCTTCCGCCGCTCCTGCTCTGTATAAAAACCGAGCTGATCCACCTGATCAGGACGAGGCCCAACCAGACTCATTTCACCCACGAGCACGTTCCACAACTGCGGCAGCTCATCCAGACTTGTTCCACGCAGCCACTGTCCCAGCCGCGTCACCCGCCGGTCCTTTGCGGAACTAAAGGCGGAGCCATCGGCGTTGCGTATCTCCACCGCATCCTCGTACATAGTCCGGAATTTGAGGATGGAGTACGGGATGCCATCCTTCCCCAGCCGCGCTTGCCGGAAGAGGGCGCCACCCGCCGAGGTATTACGTATGGCAAGAGCAATGATCAACATTACCGGACACAGCGCAACTAGCATCCAGCCGGCCAACCCCGCATCGAGCACCCGCTTCAGGATTTTTTCCATAGCCAACTCTTCCATGGCGATCCCAGGCCGCCGCGGCGCCTGGTCAACAGCAACTGGTGATAGATGTTCTCCCATTTGTTCAGTACCCCTTCGTGTCCGTACACATTCTCCAGGCGGCGTCTTCCGTGAACTCCCATCAACGCTCGCTCCGAGGTGGAAAACGACATCATCCGGCACATCGCTGCGCACAGCCGGGCGGAGTCTCCGGGCGGGACGAGGAGGCCGCTTTTCTCATCCTCCACCACTTCAGGATTTCCACCTACCCGCGTAGCCACCACGGCAAGCTGCGAGGCCGCGGCTTCTAACAGCGCCATCGGCGTACCCTCCCAGGAAGAGGAAATTACGTACGCATCCGCGCCTTGCAGCAATTGGCGAATATCCCTTCGTTGTCCCAAAAACTGCACCCGCTCCCGAATCCCGAGCTGTTTTGCTTGCTCGATAAGAGGGTGTTCCAGACAGCCGCAACCGGCGATGGCCAGCGTTGCCCGCGGCTCGTGCAGGAGCAACCCCGTAAAAGCCCGTAGCAGGTTGGGATAGTCTTTAGGCTCGCGTAGATTACCCACCGCGAGCCATACGAAGTCCTCCGCCGTCCACGCCATTCGTTCCCGCGTGGATTCCCTCAGCCCGGGCTCGAAGCTGAATTTCGAAACGTCCAGCCCGTTCGGCATCCAGATCGCCTTTCCGGGCCGCGTGAGTTTCTCCTTGATATACCGTTCCAGCCCGCACTGGCTGACGTTGCTGGTCAAGTCTGAGAGGGGCTCTGTCAGCCGGTAAGCCCAGTTCCTCCAGCCGCCCCCTTCCCAGACGCTGTGCGCCGTGGAAACCACAATGGACACCGGCGCCGCCAGCCGCGCCAGCCGGCCGAGCAAATTTGCGTGAACCATGTGGCAATGCAGGATGTGCGGCCGATGCTTCCAGAGATGGCGTGCCAGTCTGATCAAGGCGCGTGGGTCGGGCACGCCGGGACGCATGTCCAGGCAAATCAGAGGAACGCCGGCTGCTTGCAACTCTTCCTCAAAAGCCTGCGGCGCCAGCATGCTCACTACCTGTACATCCCATCCCCGGCGCTTCAGGCTGATGGACAGCAGAGCCACCTGAGCTTCTGCCCCACCGAGGGCAAGGCCCGTCGTCAGGATCGTGATTCTACGCGCGGGCATGCCCGCCCCTCGCCGAACCGCGGCCCGCCGCCGGATAGTTGAGCCACGGCTGCGCCGAGCACAAACCCCACATCAGCCACGTTAGCTCGCGATTTTCCCAGCTCAATGTGGTGATGGCGACGATCCACGCCAGCAAACTCACCATCCACAGCTTTCGCTCGCTTTTGGGTGCGCGCCATGCCACGCGCAGCAGCGAAAAAACAACTCCCATAAAAAGAGTCAAACCAACCAAACCATGCTCCACCGCCACGCCCAGCATCGTATTATGCGCCGCCAGTTCGCGGCTGCGGCGCGCTCCCACGGCGCCTCCAAATGCTCCTCCGCCAACGCCCACCAGGGGATGTTCCATAAACGCATCCATCCCTCTTTGCCAGATTTCCATACGGCCGTTCAGATCTCGCGCGTTCAACTGATCTCCGATTGTCGATAGCCGCCGGATGGAAATCCCGCTCCAGAACGTAAGCACGAGGCCGGCGGAGACAAGCAGGAGCACAATCCCCGAAAGAACCGATCTTACCGACGCTTTCGGCCGCGATAGCAGCGGGAAGAGCAGGCAAACCGCGAGCGTCACCAGCGCGCCGCGCGAGGCGGTGAGCAACGCGGCCACAATGGCGCACGGAATGTACATGCGGTTCAGCCAGCGAAAGGAGGATGTTCGTACACTCAGATACCACGCCGCGGGAATGCCCAGCACCAGCGTGACCGCAAGATCGTTTGGATCGAATCCCGGCGCCGTATATCGGCCATCTCCCTGGGATACTCCCGCGGCAAAGTTAACCATCAGCCCGGCAAATCCGGTATAGCATCCGCACACGAACGCCAGCAGCAGCTTCCGGTAGCGCTCCGCCGTGCCGCAGCACTGATGCACCACCCAGGCGCCAAGAAACAGCTGATAGTAGGAAAGAGTCCGGCGAAAACTTTTCTCGGGTTCGACCGTCCAGGTCATACTTGCGCTCGCCCAAAGCACGAACAACAACATCCACACATGCGGTCTCTGTAAAGGCCGGATATGACGGTTTCGCCACAACGACAGCGACGTCGCAATAGCCGCTACCACTGTGAAAACCCGGCTGGCCTGCACCTCGTAGGAAAGTTGAATCATGTCGCTCCATGGAATCGCGAAAACCAGGATTCCTACGAGAGCGAAGCTCATTGAATCCGACGCAGCCTCGCGCCGTCCCGTCCCGGACGCGGCGACGCCTTGCGCGAAAGGAGCAACCCCGTACCTGTGATCAGAAGCCGTGACGAACTGCACTTAAGTCCTTCCGAATTGCCTTACCAGGGAAACCCCAAGTATCCCGGCGCCGATCAGCAACTGAGCGGAATAACCGGCTGCCTGCGCGAGCGCCGCGCCCGATACCCCGCGCCGTGGAATGAGATACCAGCCGAAAACAGCCGTTACCGCGAGGCCGGCTGCCAGCACCGCAATCTGCGGCCGGAAGCAACGCGCCGAAGACAGAAGGTAGCCGCAAGCCGCCCCCAGATAACTCGCCGCTCCCGCCGCCATCAACCACACAAAGCTCCGGCGCTCCGCCGCGAATTCCGCCCCATACACGGCCCCCAGCAGCGATTCACCAAACGCCGCGGCGCAGAGAATTCCCAGAATTCCTAACCCGGCCGCCAGCACCAGTAATTGCCCCGCCTGGCGCCGGAAGCGGTACCAGTTCCTTTCCAGGAAACTCAACGCCAGCGCCGGACCGGCGGCCTGTCCAAACGCCATCACCAGCATATTGCCCGCTATGGAGAGGTAACCCAAGGCAGAGATCAATCCCACTTCTCGTTCCGTGCGGTAGGTTGCCAACAGGTAGCGGGGAACATTCGAATGAAGCGAAACAAGCAGCAGCGCGACTCCCATCGGTGCGGCAAAACGAGCCAGCCGCGTCAACTCCGGCGAAAGCGGCCAAACATCGGATAGGGATACGTCCGCCGGCCATGCGCCATGCCCGTCATACACGAACACGCCGCAGGCGATAAACGCGCCCATCCACGCGCCCGCAGCCAACCCCCATCCAAATTGCAGCGCCGCCAGCATCGCCAGGGCGCTTCCCGCCGAGCGTACCGACATGGACTTCCCGATCCGGTCCATCCGCTCCTCCCGCTGCAACTTGCCGTAACAAACCTCGCTCGCAGCTTCGAATGCCTTGGCCGCCGCGATCGCCATCAGCACGCCGCCTGAAATCGAGCCGTTCAGGAACACCCCGACCGCCGCAAGTAATAGCGACGCCGCGGCCGAGGTAAGCAGCCGCAGGCCGAAATACGTTCGGAACGTAAATTCCCCTGCCAGGTCGGTCGCCTGCAAGGTGCGCAGATGCAGATTGGCGAGAAGAAATACCGGGCTTGCCAATGAGAGAGCCAATGCGTAAGTTCCCACCATCGCCGCATCGCCAACCCTGGCGAGAATCACGATCAGCATCCACTGCGCCCCGGCGCCCACCACGTTGCCCAGCAGACTCCATGCGAAATTCAGGCGCAACGGCAGCGCCCTCGGCTCCGCCCCCGTGCGTGTCGATGCTACAGTCGTCATGCCTTCCCTTAGCCGCCCGTCTTGGCATCGGAACGGTAGTATTTGTTCCCATAGTGACCGTAGTAGTAATAGCTGTCGCTCATTTCCTGATGCACCTGATTGAGGACGATTCCCAGCACGTTGGCCCTCAAGCGCCCCAACGTGGCCAGCACCGCCGCTACCGCCCGGCGATTGGTTTCTCCCGCCCGCGTCACCACCACCACCCCATCCACCGCCGTTGCCATTTGCAGTGGCTCGGCGAATCCAAGTAACGGCGGCGCGTCCAGGATGATCATGTCGTATTCCGCTCCAGCCTCCTCCAGGATTTCCATCAGCCCTCTTCCAATTAAATCGGCGGCGCGGCGCGATGGCGGTCCGGCCGGGAGCACATACAGATTCGGCGCGCCTTCGGGCTTTATTAACGCCTCCTTCCATCCCATCTCTCCGATCAGGACACTGGAAAGACCGGTTGCCGCCGAAATTCCGAAGCGCTTGTGCACACTCGGCCGCCGCAAGTCGCCGTCAATCAGTAACGTCTTGTGATGCTGGGCGGCATGCGTTGCCGCAAGGTGCGCCGCAATCGTCGACTTGCCTTCTCCCGGCGACGCGCTGGTCACCAGCAGCGAGCGTAACCGGCGGTCGAAATCGCTCAACAAAATTGTATTTCGAAGCGTCCGGATCGCCTCCGCATAGTTATTGGCATGGTCATTGCCTTCAAGCAGAGCCACCTGGGCCGTAGCCGTGGCGTGCTGCGCCACCGGACCGAGCCGCCCCTTCCAGTTCTTGACCACCGGGAGGCTGCCGAGCACATCTGTCTTTAAGGTCCGCGTAACCTGCTCCGGATCGCGGATCGTGTTATCCAGCCCATCGCTCAGCGCGGCCGTTCCAAAAGCAAGCACGGTCGAGAAAAGCAACGCCAGCGCGATGTTCAGATTGATGTTCGGAAAGACAGGCTTGCCAGCGGGCCGCGCCGGATCGGCGATCCGAATCGACGAATTCTGGAAGCTGGCGTTAATTCCCGCTTCTTTGATCTTGCGTACCAGTTCCTCGTAAAGCTTCTTGTCGGCCTCCGCCTCGCGCTTCAGAGATTGATATTCAAACGACCGCGAATGGAGATGGTCGAACTCAGACTTGGTTTGCTGCACCGCCTTCTGCAGCATCCCTTCGCGATTGATCGCCTCCTGATATTCGATCTCCACCCGCTGCACAATGTTCGCTCCGGTCTTCTCATGCAGCCGCTGTACTTCCGCCACATATGCCGCCGCCTTGCGAAACTCCGGATGGGCGCTGCCGTAGTGCGACTTCACCTGGCTGAATTTTTCCAGCGCTTCATTCAGCTTCTCCGTCAGCCGCCTCAGTGGCTCTCCCTGCACCGATACTTGTGCCGCCTCCATGGACCCGTTCTTCACCGAGGAGAACGCCGCCTCCTTTCGAACGCGATCGGACTGTGCGTTCGTATATTCCGTATTCAGTTGAAGCAGCCGCGACGAGAGTATATTGGTCTTATCCTCGGGGCTGATCACGTTCAACTCACGCTCAAACTGCATCAGAGCGGATCCGGAACGCTCCATCTTGGCGCGCAATTCCTCGATCTGCTTCTCCATGAACGCCGTCAGGCTTGCCGAAGCGCGGTAGCGAATGTTATACGTATGCTCCAGGTAGGATTGCGCAATGGCGTTAGATACATCGGCCGCCATCTGCGGATCCGGCGATCGATAGCTCAACAACAGCAGGTAGGTATTCGGAGGCCGGTTCACCTTCAGCCGCTTCAGAGTCACGGGAGCCTGAGTGAAGTTCAACGCGGTCTCTTCGTCCAGCGGTCCTTCCTGCTGCCGCAGGTTATACTTCAGCGCCACCGGCCGGAGCACACTGTCGGACTGCACCAGTTTGATCTGTGTGGCAAGGAACTGGTCGGAATCCACCGCCCCACTGGACCGCAGCGCATCCTGCCCCACCACCCCGTTCGGCGATTGGCGGTCGATATCAATGGTTGCCGTCGATTCATAAATCGGCTTGATGCGGCGCGACACAATCGCCGTCGCGAAAACAGACACCGCCACAAACATCAGGATTTTCCAGCGATGCCGCTTGAACACCCAAATGTAATGCGATAGCGGAACACCCGGCTCCTCCGGTTCCACATCCTGAAAAGGAGATGGCGCATAAGGCGCCACGCGAACATTCTCACTGGCCAGGACCAGTTCTTTGTCGGTTCTCTCGTAATGCATGAGCCGTATCGTCCCTTCTATCAACCTGGCCTCAAATCAGCGGCGCCAGACGAGCATGCCACTGCCCGTGGAGGTTCCGAACCCCGCCAGACGCTCCAGCATGGTCACCGTTAAGCGGCGGCCCTTGTTGTCCGGAATGTAAAGAATGTCATTGGCTTGCAGCGTCACATCGGGCGACTTGCGATCAATGATTTTTTTAATTTCCACGACAATTTCGTTCTTCGATGTCCCGCTCGCCTCCTTGCGATACACAAAGGCCTGCTTGGCCGTGAACGAAAGCAATCCTTCCGCGAGCGCCAGCAATTTGAGAATGCTCGTGCCGCTCGAATCATGAACGGAGAATGCCCCCGGATGGCGCACATTGCCCACCACAAATACCTTGCCCGCCTCCGGCACCCGGATCTCCTCCCCCCCGAATAAACGAACATTCAACTCCGGGTCGGCTTCGTCAATCAACCCCTTTACGGAGATCCGCTGGATCAACGTCGAAGCAGATCCATTCTCGCCGCGGTGCACCCTGCTTACGAGAATTTCCGGCCCCGCCTCGGCCGTGAGGCCTTCGGCCCGCGTAATGGCGTCCAGCAACGTGGAAGGCCCTGAAGCCTGGTAGGTGAGCGGCTTTTTCACCGCCCCGGCAACGCGGACCGGCCGGCTGTGATACTCCACAATCGTCACCGTCACCACCGGATCGATCAGAATCTGTTCCGCGGAAAGCGCCGCGCCGATGAGCGTTTCCAACTCCGCCGGCAGGATCGATTCGGCCTTCAGCCGCTGTTTCAGCATCGGGAGCCGGATCAGTCCGTCCGCGCCCACCCTGATTGTCCGCGTAAGTTCGGGCGCATCGTAAACCGAGACGGCAATCAAATCGTTGGGTCCGATCTTCTGCGCCGGCAGATTCGCCCCGCCCACCTCCACCGAAGCAGTCTGGCGCGCCGGAGTTCCCTCCTGCGCCAAAGACCGTGGGACCAGGCACAGCAGAGCGAGGGATAGGTATCTCACCGCTGATCCCGCCCACCGGCGGTCTCGGTCATACGCTGTTCCTGCCCCAGGTTATTTATCAGCGACATCAGTTCCACCACGCGCCTCTCGAGATCGTGCACTTTGCGGTCAATCGTGGAAATCTTGGGCTCAGGCGAGGCCTCCGTTACCTCGCCCGTGCCGATCCCCGCGGTGACGCTGCGCATAACAGCGCCGCGCGCGAAGTCGGAGAGACTGCGTGCACCATTCAGAGAACAACTGGCCCGCAGTTTTTCGAACTCTTCTTCACTCAAGCGGAAGTTTACGAGTCGATTTCTTGGCTTGAATACTGACATAAATGACCAACTATCTGAATTCTGGAATCGGGCTCCGGGCGCCCCCGGACTCTGCCTGCATAAAAGCACGGCTGACTCCAAACCCGGCGGCGGCCGAGATGACACCATCGAAGACATTGGAACGACAAGTGAAAGAGGTTTTATCCTGGCGTCGCAGCCGCTTACGCAACTTAGGGATTTGCCGTATTGGGATTCTTACTGGGACGGGAGGGGAAGGGCTGTGCCGATGTGAACTACCGATGCAGAAAACGCAAAAAGCCCGTCCGGTAAGGGACGGGCTTTTGCAACTGAAAGGGAAAAAAGGCTGTCAGGCTATACGACGTCCACACCCATCGAACGAGCGGTGCCCTTCACCGAACGTACCGCCGCAGCCACGTCGAAGCAGTTGAGATCGGGCATCTTCAGCTTCGCGATCTCTTCCACCTGTTGCTCACTGATCTTGCCCACCTTATTCTTGTTCGGCTGATCGGAACCCTTGGCGATCGCCACCGCGCGCTTGATGAGAACCGGCACCGGTGGCGTCTTGGTGATGAACGTAAAGGTACGGTCCGAGAAAATGGTGATCACGACCGGGATGATCAGCCCTTCCTGGTCTTTAGCGGAGGTCTTGGCATTGAACGCCTTGCAGAACTCCATGATGTTTACGCCCTGCGGGCCCAGGGCGGTACCGACGGGAGGAGCGGGCGTCGCTTTGCCTGCCGGAATTTGCAGTTTTACCTGCCCTGTAATTTTCTTAGCCATGAGAAATCCTTACCCAACAAAAATCAGATCTTTTCAACCTGTAGAAATTCGAGTTCCACCGGAGTGGCGCGGCCAAAAATCGTCACCAGCACACGTAATGTATTGCGCTCGCTATTCACTTCATCCACCTTGCCCGAGAAATTAGCGAAAGGCCCATCGATGATGCGCACTGTCTCGCCTTTTTCAAAGTTCAACTTCGGTCTGGGGCGCTCGGCGGAACTGGCCTGCCGGAACAGGATCTGGTGAACTTCTTCCGGAGTCAGCGGGACCGGAGTGTTGCCGCCGCCTACAAAACCGGTGACCCGCGGCGTGTTCTTGATCTCATGCCAGAGCTGATCGTCCATGTCCATCTGGACCAGCACATAACCCGGATAGAGGAGCCGCTTCGAGGTAACCTTCTTGCCGTTTCTAAGCTCCACCACTTCTTCGGTGGGAATCAGGATCTGGCCAATCCGGTGAGAGAATCCAAAAGCGTCCGCCCGGCTGCGAAGGGAATCCGCCACCTTCTGTTCAAAGCCGGAGTAAGAATGAATGATGTACCAGCGCTTGGTATCTTCCACGGGCGCTTCCGCCGCCGCTGCTTCCGCCGTGATGGAGGAGGCGTCTGCTTCCGCGAGTTCGCCCTGTTGTAGGTCCGTGTCTTCCGCCATTTATCCGCTTACCGCCTATTTCGTAAACGCATCGAAGATCCTTGTAATGAGTTTGGTAATCGCCAGATCGACCAGAGCGAAATAGGCTGCAAACCCAAATACAGCTACAATTACCACGGTAGTAGTGGCGCGTACCTGCTTCCAGGACGGCCAGGTAACCCGGCGCATCTCCGCCTGAAGTTCCTCGACATAGTTCTTGATTCGCGCGGGCCAGCCGGATACCTTCTGGCCGAACGACGCGGTTTCCACCCTAGTTTCGCTTTGCATTGCCACAACCACTTCGTATCAAATCTGTCGAAATTGTAAATCGGCGCTTCGAGAACAGCGTTCCGGAGCCGGAAAGTCTGGCAGGGGCGGAGGGATTCGAACCCCCACTCGCGGTTTTGGAGACCGCTGGTCTGCCGTTAAACCTACGCCCCTCCAACAAACATAAAACCGTACATAGTAATTGTACAGGATTTGACCGTGACCGGCGACCATCCCCAGGTCAGGGTTAATCAAGGATCTCGCTGACGGTACCAGCGCCCACCGTACGGCCGCCTTCGCGAATCGCGAAGCGCAACCCTTTGTCCATGGCAATCGGGGTGATCAGATCGATCGCTAACTGTACGTTATCCCCGGGCATTACCATCTCTGTGCCTTCGGGCAGTTCCGCAATCCCCGTCACGTCGGTGGTGCGGAAGTAGAACTGCGGCCGGTAGCCCTTAAAAAACGGCGTATGACGGCCGCCTTCTTCCTTGCTCAGTACGTACACTTCGCCCTTAAACTTCTTGTGCGGCTTGATCGACCCGGGCTTGGCCAGCACCTGCCCGCGCTCTACCGATTCCTTATCCACGCCGCGCAGCAACAATCCCACATTGTCTCCGGCGCGCCCTTCATCCAATAACTTCTTGAACATTTCCACGCCCGTCACTACCGTCTTGCGCGTGTCCTGGAAGCCGACAATCTCCACTTCCTCGTTCACCTTCACAATGCCGCGCTCAATTCTTCCCGTCACCACCGTGCCGCGGCCCTGGATCGAGAAGATGTCCTCAATCGGCATGATGAACGGTTTGTCGATGGCCCGCTCCGGCATCGGAACGTACTTGTCCACCGCATCCATCAGCTCATCCACCGTCTTTTCCCAATTGGCTTCCCCGTTCAACGCACCGAGCGCGCTCACCCGGATCACCGGCAGATCGTTACCCGGAAAATCGTACTTCAGCAGCAGTTCCCGCACTTCCAGCTCCACCAGGTCGAGCAGCTCCGGATCGTCCACCATGTCGACCTTATTCAGAGCCACCACGATATACGGCACACCCACCTGCCGCGCCAGCAGAATATGCTCCCGCGTCTGCGGCATCGGACCGTCCGTCGCCGCCACCACCAGAATCGCGCCATCCATCTGCGCCGCGCCCGTAATCATGTTCTTGATATAATCCGCGTGACCCGGGCAATCCACGTGCGCATAGTGCCGGTTGGGAGTCTCGTACTCCACGTGCGCTACCGCGATCGTGATTCCGCGAGCCTTTTCTTCCGGCGCATTGTCGATCGAATCGAAACTCCGGAACTTCACCTTCGGGTTGTGCTTTGCCAGCACCTTGGTGATCGCCGCCGTTAAGGTCGTCTTGCCGTGATCGATGTGTCCGATCGTGCCGATATTTACGTG
>DATLCW010000217.1:0-2537 GCA_035526195.1 Bryobacteraceae bacterium | reverse complement strand
GGACCTCGCGCTCAGCCAGCAAAGTGAAGCCGCTGCCCGGGACATCCTGGCGGCGGGAGCTCAGCCCTCAGACACACTCCTCGTTTGGGGATATCGGCCGGATGTGTTCGTCTACACCGGGTTACCTGCCGGCACGCGGTTCCTCGATTCCCAGCCTTTGACGGGCGTCATCGCCGATCGCCACCTGGTCCAGTCGACGCCGAGCGCGCCCGTAATTGCTCAACGGAACCGGCAGGAGCTGACCGGCGCGCGTCCCACTTTCATCGCCGACGGCCTCGGACCCTATAATCCCGATCTCGCAATTATCAATTACCCCGACCTGGAAACGTGGCTGCTCGATTATGTGGTCTTCGGCCACCGCAATGGGTTCGTACTTTACAAACTAGCTCCCGGGCCAGACAGGAGCACGCTTGGCCAGAAACGCTGAGATGCCCTCCTGCGCGTCCGGCGCCAAGGCGTTCGCAGTCATGACTTCCTGGACGCAGGTGTACGCGTCATTTTCGTTCATATCCACTTGCTGATAAAACGCCCGTTTACCGGTCGCCACCGTGTAGGCGCTCGCTTCCGAGATCCTCTGCGCCAACTCGCGTGTGGCTGACGGCAACTCTCCTTTTGGCGTCACACGGTTAACCAACCCCCAGGATGCGGCCGTCGCCGCATCGATTTCCCGGCCTGTCATCAGCATCTCCATCGCGCGTTTCGGCCCTATTGAGCGCGTTAGCGGAACCATCGGAGTCGAACAGAACAGGCCGATTCGAACGCCGGGTGTGGCAAACGTCGCGTCCTCGCTGGCTACCGCAAGATCGCAGGCCGCCACCAGTTGGCAACCCGCGGCGGTCGCAATTCCCTGTACCTCGGCGATCACCGGTATGGAAATGCCGTGCACGCGCAGCATCAACTCCGAGCAGAGCGCAAACAGCCGCCGGTATTCCGCCTCTTCCAGTCCGGCCATCTCACTCAGGTCGTGTCCGGCGCAGAACGCTTTCCCCGCCGCGGCGATAATCAAGGCCCGGTAGCAATCTTTTGCCTCGACTTCATCCAGCGCAGCCAGCATCTCGGCCATCAGCTCTGACGACAATGCGTTGCGGCGCTCCGGCCGGTTGAGCGTCAGAACCGCCGTGCTGCCTTCCGGCGTCAGCTTCAGGTTCCGATAGTCCATGCGATCAGCTTATTGCATCCGGCCCCGGCCAGTGCGCATGATGAAGTGGATGAAACTCTGCGCCCTCACCCTCATGACCACATCACTGCTCGCGGCCTCCAGCATCTACGATTTCACCTTGAACTCAATTGATGGAAAGCCAGCGCCGCTCTCCGCCTTCCAGGGCAAAGTGGCCCTATTGGTGAACGTCGCCAGCCGCTGCGGCTACACTCCGCAATATACCGGCCTGCAGGCGCTGTATGAGAAGTACAAGGCACAGGGATTCGTCGTTGTCGGTTTTCCAGCCAATAATTTTGGGGCTCAGGAGCCCGGCACCAACGAGGAGATCAAGACCTTCTGCTCCTCCAAGTACAGTGTCACCTTCCCGATGTATTCCAAAATCTCCGTGAAAGGCGGCGATAAGGCGCCTCTCTATGATTACCTCACCGCTAGCGGCGGCGAGATCAAATGGAATTTCACCAAGTTTCTAATCGGTAAGAATGGAAAAGTGATTGCGCGCTTCGAGCCCGGCGTCACTCCGGATTCGGCCGAGCTGACTGCCGCCGTTGAAAAAGCGCTGAAACAATAGCCGCGCGGCTTCTCTCTAAGAACCGAACATGTCGAGAATTCTTGTCAGCGGCGGAGCCGGTTACATCGGCTCCCATACCGTACATCTGCTTTCCCAGCGCGGCTACCAGGTCACTGTCGTGGATGATTTGTCGCGGGGCCACGCCCATAATGTCGAGCACAAACCGTTTCACCAGGTTGCGCTCGCCGATACCGCCGGGTTGCTGCGGCTGATGCGGACCGAGCCGTTCGATGCCGTGATTCACTTCGCCGCGTATATTGCCGTGGGTGAATCCACTAAAAAGCCGGAGCTGTATTTTTCCAATAACGTCGGCGGAACCATTTCCCTTCTTGACGCGATGGCCCAAGCTGGGATAAAACGCCTGGTTTTCTCGTCCACGGCGGCTGTTTATGGGGATCCCGAGAGCGTCCCGATCAAAGAGGACGCGCCCATCGTTCCCGTGAATCCCTACGGGGAGTCGAAAGTAATTGTCGAACGCATTCTTCGCTGGCTGGATGAATATAGCGGGCTGCGCAGTATCGCGCTGCGTTACTTCAATGCATGTGGAGCCGAACCGGATGCCGGTCTTGGCGAGGAGCACGACCCGGAAACGCACCTGATTCCGTTACTCCTGCGCGCCGTGGTGAGCGGGACGCCCATGACCATTTTTGGCGACGATTATCCTACGCCTGACGGCACCTGCATCCGCGACTACATTCACGTGAGCGATCTCGCAGAGGCGCATATACTCGCACTCGAGTCGTTGATCGGTGGCGGTCCTTCGAACCAGTTTAATGTGGGTACCGGCGCCGGGCGTTCCGTTCGCGAAGT
>DATLCW010000209.1:0-7129 GCA_035526195.1 Bryobacteraceae bacterium | reverse complement strand
ACGCCTTCCTCGCCCGCCAGATGGGCATCCCGCTGGTGGAGGGGCCTGACCTGGTGGTACATAACAATTTTGTGTACATGCGAACCACTGCCGGGCTGGAGAGAGTGGACGTCGTTTACCGCAGGCTCGATGACGACTTCATCGATCCGCTGGCGTTTCGCGCCGACTCCGGCCTGGGAGTGCCGGGGCTGTTCAACGCCTACCGGGCGGGCAACGTAACTCTCTCGAACGCGCTTGGCACCGGTGTCGCCGATGACAAAGCCGTCTACGCGTATGTGCCCCGGATCATCCGCTATTATCTGGGGGAAGATCCGATCCTGAACAACGTCGATACCTACCTGTGCAGCGAGCCGGACTCCTGCCGCTACGTACTCGAAAACCTCCACGCCCTGGTCGTGAAAGCAGTGGGGGAATCGGGCGGTTATGGGATGCTGATCGGGCCGCATTCCACTCAGGCGGAGCGGGAAGACTTTGCCGTCCGGATCAAGGCCGATCCGCGGAATTACATCGCCCAGCCAACCATCATGCTTTCGCGAGCGCCGTGCTATATCGATGGCCGGGTGGAGCCGCGGCATGTCGATCTGCGCCCTTACATCCTTTATGGCGACAAGGTCACGATCGTACCCGGCGGACTCACTCGCGTGGCCCTGCGCAAAGGCTCGCTGGTCGTGAATTCCTCCCAGGGCGGCGGCAGCAAAGACACCTGGGTCCTGATGGAGTAACGATGCTATCCCGCGTGGCCGACAGCTTGTATTGGATGAGCCGGTATCTGGAGCGCGCCGAGCACACCGCGCGGCTCATCAACGTCAATTTGAACGTCGAGTTGGACATCTCCACGGATTCCCTGGACCATGGATGGACGCGCGCCGCCCGCAGCCTCGGCATGAGGACGCGAGAGGATGCGCGTACTTTGGCGCAGATGCTCGTGTTTGACCCCGGCAGCCGCCATTCCATCGTTTCCTCGATCATCACGGCGCGGGAGAACGCGCGCCAGGTGAGGGAGCAGATCAGCTCGGAAATGTGGGAGCAGTTGAATCGCCTGTTCCACGAGGTAAAGCGCGTCGAGTACCACGATCTCGAGGAAGCCAGCCCGTCGGAGTTTCTGCGCGCGGTGATCAGCGGCATCCATCTTTTTCAAGGCGTGACGAACTCGACCATGACGCACGGCGAAGGCTGGCGGTTCATCGATGTAGGGCGCTACATGGAGCGGGCGGTGACCATCGCGATCCTGCTCGAGGAGCACTTCCGCGAGTTCTCCGTGGCGGAAGACGGCTCGATCGATCCCAAAGATCACCTCTACTGGATCGCGCTCCTCAGAAGCTGCACCGCTTTTGAAGCCTACTGCAAGGTGTATACAGCCGATCTGCGCGCGGATCGCATTGCCGAGTTCCTGTTATTGAACCCGGAGTTCCCGCACTCCATGCGCTTCTCCGTGGACCGCGTCCACGCCGGTCTCGAAGCATTACCCGAGGGCGCCTGGACCAAGAAAAGCGGCCGCGTCACCCGGCTGTCCGGAAGGCTGAAGGCTACGCTTGGCTTCAGCCAGATCGAGGAAGTGATGGCCGGCGGCATGTACGAGTATCTTCGGGCCATCACTGCCCAGGCATCGCAGATCCACTCGTCGATTTATCAGATTTACATCAACTATCCTATTGAAGCGGCTCTGGAGGTCTAGCTTTGTTCTACGCCATCCGGCATGTCACCAAATTCCAATACGATGAGCCCGTGAGCGAGACCGTGATGGAAGTGCGCAAGCATCCGCGCACGGAAGGCAACCAGCGCTGTCTGAATCATTCGTTGCGAGTCACTCCCCGGGCGCGCGTCTTTTCCTATCGGGATTACCTCGGGAACATGGTGCATCATTTCGATGTGCCCGGGCGCTATGCGCGCCTCATGCTGACGGCCGAGTCGCTGGTGGAACTGGAGCCGTTCCCCAGCGTTGCTCCGTTGCATCGGGATGCCTGGATGGAGCTGGATGCGCAAGTGGCCCAAGGCGATTACTGGGAAATGCTTATGCCGAGCGTCTTCGCGCGCCCGAGCCAGGAGCTGAATGAGGTCCGGGACCAACTGCAGGTCCAGCGGGGCGCGGATCCGCTCACCACCGTGCGCGACATTCAGGCCAAGATTTACGAGCATTTTGACTACGAGACCAAAAGCACGAAGGTGGATTCGCCGATCGAACTTGCTCTTCGTAATGGCAAAGGGGTGTGCCAGGATTTCGCGCATATCATGATTGCCTTTTGCCGCGAGCTGAAGATCCCCTGCCGCTACGTCAGTGGATACCTCTTCCACAACCAGGCAAGGGATCGTTCGGCGGACGGAGCGACGCATGCCTGGGTGGAAGCCTTCTTGCCCCGTATCGGCTGGCTGGGAATCGATCCCACCAACGACCTGCTGGCCTGCGACCGCCACGTACGCACGGCGATTGGAAGAGACTACGCGGACGTGCCGCCCACGAAAGGCGTCTTCAAAGGAGACTCGCGTGGCCAGCTTTCGGTCTCAGTGCGTGTCACCCTGTCCGACGCGCCGCCCGAGCCGGAGGCTGTCGCGCAGGAGCAATGGGTGGTGAAAGCCGAACCCGATGCCACCTCCTCCGATCAGCAACAGCAACAACAGCAGCAATAGGAGCCCATGGATCTATGCGTCCCCTCATCTGTGCCATAGTATGGTTCGCGGCTTCCAGCCTCCACGCCCAATCGGAAACGTGGACATTTGATCGTCTCGATAAGATCGGCGGCCACCCCGTCACGGTTTTGGGAAACCCTCGCGTCGTCGAGACTCCCCAAGGAAAGGCGGTGGAGTTCGATGGTGTGGACGATGCGCTGTTCGTCAATGTTCATCCGCTGGCCGGCGCGGCGGCATTCACCTGGGAGGCGGTGTTCCGTCCCGACGGCGGAGCGGTGGAACAGCGCTGGTTCCACCTGGCGGAACAGAATCCCAAGTCAGGCGCAGACACCGGTACGCGGATGCTGTTCGAGATAAGGGTGATGGACGGCCAATGGTACTTGGATAGCTTCGTAAACTCCGGCAAGAGCAGTAAGGCGCTGATGGACCCGGCACGCCTTCACCCGCTGGGGACGTGGCACCACGTGGCCGCGGTCTATGACGGCCGACGCTTCCGCAGCTACGTCAATGGCGTGCAAGAGTTGGAGGCCGAAGTGCATTTCGAGCCGCAAGGACCAGGCCACTCTTCGGCCGGTGTGCGGATCAACAAGGTCAACTATTTCAAGGGTGCCATTCGGACGGCGCGGTTTACGAAGAAGGCGCTGCCGCCATCCGAGTTTCTTCGCAATCGCTAATTCAGGCGGCGTTCCTCTTGGGCCCGGTCATCCTGAGGAAAAAGTCCACCATGTCCATAGGGACTTCGGCGTTCAGCTTCACGGTGCGATCGGTGTGCTCGACGCGGATGGAATCAAAGAAACGCAGCATCTCGGGTTTGTCCGAGGGCGTGCTCAGGCGTCCGAACCCGATCAGACCGCGCAGCATGTCATGCAACTGCCTGGCGTCGGCTTCTTTGGCGCAGAGCCCGTAGGCGGCGAGGCTGAGCCCGTCTTTCAAGTCGAGCGTCATGGTGACGGTTTCCAGCGACTGGAACACGCGGGCGAGGTTCGCGAGATTCCCTGTCTCGGGCAGCGGCATGGGAGCGAAGCCGCCGATCGCCACAGCCCAGATGTGCTTGTCCTGGGGCAGCAAAGCCACCTTCTTTAAGACCGCTTTTCTGTTCGTGTCATCCGCGGTCTTTTCGGACAGGACGTCTCTGAGCAACGGCACGGAACCCATGAGGGCGATGCTGTGATTGACGAACACGACCGCGCCCTTGTCGGCGGCAAGCAGGGTATACTTCCCGAACGGCACGCGCCTGGCGCCCTCCTTCTCGAGCAATCCTTCGAGGGTGGATGCATTCTCTATGTTTCCGCGAGCCATCATCAACGTATCCTTACCATTGGAAGCCAGCAGGAATTCTTTGAGGTCGCGCTGGACATTCAGTCCCGTCTTTTTGGAGAATTCCTCCAGGTAATTGACCTTCTGCTCGCTCATCAATTTCTTGTAAAGCGGCGTGGTCAACAACCGGTCGATGCGGGCGCCGGCCAAGATGACGGTGTCGCCGGGAATGTATTGCTCGAGGCTCGATTCGAGGACGGTGCCTTTTCCGCCTGGTTTATTCCCGCAACCGGTCAGCATCACCAGCGCCAATGGCAAGAAACGCCGCATTAGAAATCCCTCTTCTGGAAAATGTCCGAGCACCGCGCGGCGGACTGGAAGGCTGACCCCATCCACCGCGAGCACCTGCTTCCGGCTCCACCGGGAGTAGCGAAGTTTAGGAAGGGAATCGGTTTCAATGGCCAGTTCCGGCATGCCTTACTATTCAATACGAGTTCCATGGACGGCTTTGTTCCCCTGGCGCGCCTTGCGGTACTTCTCCGCCTTCGGGTTCTGCGCATCCCAGAGGGGAACTTCATGGCGATCGGCCATCATCCAAACAGCCGCGGTAACCGCGCGATCGAGTTTCGCGAGATTCTCATAGTCTATTTTGTTCCAGTGATCGCCCAAGCCGTGGTAATCAGGAAAGAGAAACGCCGCGCAGAAGGTATGCGCGGGAACGCCCGCCTCGGCGAAGGCCATGTTGTCGCTGCGATTGAAAAAGGCATCGGAGTTGGTTTCATGCTTATAAAATTCCACGCCCGTCAACTGGCCCGCGGCGGTAAAAACTTTCGGCACGTCGGAGTAGTCATAGCCGGTGATCGAGAGACGGCCTAGCTGCGGCCCTTCGCTCGAGTCGGTACGGCCCATGTGCTCGAGGTTGATATCCACGATTGTCTTATCGAGAGGAAAGACTGGATTGCGGGAATAATAGAGCGAGCCGAGCAACCCTTTCTCTTCTCCGAAGACAGTCATGAAGACAATGGTGCGCTTAGGACGCTCTTTTTGTGCGGCCAAGGCGGAGGCGATCTCGATGACGGACACGGTACCGCTGCCATCGTCATTGGCGCCGTTGTAGATCCCATCGCCATTTTCCGGAAGAGTGACGCCGATGTGATCGTAATGAGCCGTCACCAGCACGTAGGTATTTTTCAATTGCGGATCGGAGCCGGGAAGCACGCCGATGACGTTTCTCAACTGGACAGGCTGCTCGACCGGGCCGGGAATCCGAAGCGACACTTTCGCGGCGGTCTCCCCGGAAGGCAAGGCATCGAGAGCGGAGCGCAGCGCATTGGAATACACGGCGACGGGAAGCGGATTTCGAAAACCGCCGCCGCGCGAAGACTGCGGGTCAATCAGTTGTCCGGCTACCCCGGTGCCTTGCTCGCCGGCGCGCACGGCCAGCACGGCGTCGGGTTTCAACCGTCCCATCTGGGTGTTGAAATCCGTGACCTGCCGCATACTCTGGGTGCGCTGCTGCTCAGACATGCCGCGAAGGCCGGCGGGCGTGGGAGCGGTGAGCAAGACCACCATGCCGCGCAGTTTGTCATCGGGCAGGTCTTTGAGTTTGAGAGCGTCCTCCGTGCTGGCTTTGTAGACGATGGCATTTTCGGCCTTGCGCGCCTGCAAACGTTGGATGGAGAAATGCGCACCATTCAGGGAGAGGCGTTTCCCTTCGTGTTCAAAAGTCATTTGGACCTCATCGAGCGGCAACGTCCGAAGCTTCCAGTTCGCGATCTGGAAATAGGTATCGGTTCCGGGGAGAGGTTCCAGGCCGGCGCGCCGGAATTGCGCCGCGATATATTCGGCGGCGATGTCCAGCCCGCGAGAAGGAGTGTTGCGGCCCTCGAGCAAATCAGAGGAGAGAAAGGAAAGGTGACCTTTGAGGGAATTGGGCGCGATGTGCTCCATCGCAGTCACGACGGGTTTCGGAAGATTGCCTTCGATGGGCGGCGCCGCCCAGAGGGGAAGCCACAGGGCGGCGGCTACGAGCAGCCGCTCGAAATGCGAGCGAACCATTGTCATTCGTAAAACCTCATTCTATGCGCTTACCAGGCGTATTCCGGCCGTTCTGGTGCAGGATCAATCGGCTGACCTTGCCCTCCGGGTTTTTTTCAAAAGAGATCTGGGCGTCGACGGCCTTGAGAAAGAACTTCGTGTCCGATTCCGGGAATATCTCCGCCTGCCCCTGGCCGGTGGCTTGTGTGAGGAAGCGATTGCCCTCGCGCCACACTCTGATCTGGAATCCGGGCGCGAGCTCATATCTACCCTGGAAGGGATCGAATTTCTCGCCGCTCATTGAGATCCGCTGCCGCAGCTTCGGCACTGCGACCGGTTTATCGTAAAGGATGCCGCGCAGATCGCGGGCAATTTTGCCGGCGTTGGTGGATTCAACGTTGCTTAGCACAACAACCAAGGTTTTATCGGCCGGTGTGCGGGCGATGAAAGTGGCAAAGCCATTGATGCCGCCGCCATGCCCGATCACTTTGGTTCCGAACTCTTCGGCGATTACCCAGCCGTAGCCATAGCTGTTCTTCACCGGCGTGTACATGCGTTCCAGCGCGGTGGAAGAAAGAATCCGGTCCGTTGCCAGCGCCTGGTCCCAGAGATAGAGATCATCCACGGTCGAATAGAGCGCGCCGGCGGCGTGCGGCTGGGTCATGTCGAGATAGGCGGCATTTTCCCATCGCCCGCCGGCGCGGGTGTACCCGGAGGCGCGATTGGGAAAGACGGTCTCGAAATGATCGTAGCCGCTATTGTTCATCCCGATGGGTTTGAATATGTTTTTTTCGAGGAACTCCTCGTAGCTCATGCCGGAGACACGTTGGATGATGTCACCCAGCAGGACATAGCCTGAGTTGGAGTATTTCCATTCCGCGCCTGGCTCAAATTCAAGAGGCTTGCTCCGAAACCTGCCGATCAGCTCCGGCATCGGAAATGGTTTGAACATCTCTCGTCTATAGGACGCATCGCTCGTGTAGCTGGGTACGCCGGCGGTGTGCGAGAGCAGATGATGGATCTGTATGGTTCCCCACGCGCCGGGCGCATCAGGAATGTGCTTGTCGAGTGTATCCTGCAGCTTGAGCTTGCCGCGCTGCTCGAGCAAAACGATGGCCGTGGCGGTGAACTGTTTGGTGATGGAACCCAGACGGAATTTGGTTTCCGGATTGTTGGCCACATTTAATTCGCGATTTGCCAGGCCGATGCC
>DATLCW010000207.1:0-2872 GCA_035526195.1 Bryobacteraceae bacterium | reverse complement strand
CAGCGTGTGCGCGGGCCGCACTGAAGAAGGGCGCCGCCATGCAACACGATTTTACCGCCAATTCGATTCCAGCTTTTTCGTTTCATGCTGGACTGGCGAATGCAGTTACAGCTCAGTAAAATGTATCCACGCCCTATTGTCGCCATGAGAAAAATGAAGGCCGCTCCCGGCAGCGTCGAGGAATATCTCGCGGCACTCCCCGAACCCGCCCGCCGGACCCTCATCAAAGTCCGCTCCGCGGTTCGCTCCGCTGTGCCTCTGGAAACCACGGAGGATATCAGCTATGGAATGCCCACCTTCCGCTACAAAGGTCCCCTCGTGGGATTCGCCGCGTTTGCGAAACATTGCAGCCTGTTCCCGATGAGCCTTTCCGTGATGGACGCCTTCAAAGAACAGCTCGCGGGCTTTCAAACATCTAAAGGAACAATCCGCTTCCCGGTGGACAAGCCTCCATCCGCGGCTCTCGTGAAAAAAATTGTGAAGGCGCGAGTCCTCGAGAAAGAACAAAAAATACAGTCGGGCAGATTGCGAAAAACCATACCAGAGCCAAAATGACCAGACGATCTTTTCTTGCGGCCACAACGGCCGCCGCCGCTGCCGGCATGGCCCAGCCGCGGAAGAGGCCGAACATTCTCTTCCTGATGCCGGACCAGTTGCGGGCGCAGTCCCTGGGCTTCATGGGCAACTCCGAGGTGCGCACACCGCATCTCGATAAGTTGGCCGCTGGGAGCCTGGTGTTCACCAATACGTTTGCGAACACGCCCGTCTGCTGCCCGGCGCGCGCGAACATTTTGACGGGCAAATATGCGCATCGCAATGGGATGGTCGCCAATGACCTCCGCTTGCGCGAGTCCGAAACCACGCTCTCCAGTTTGCTCGCGCCGGCCGGCTATCGCACCGGCTTCATCGGCAAGTGGCATCTCGATGGGGGCAAGCGTCTGCCCGGATTCATTCCTCCCGGCCCACGCCGGCACGGTTTCGAATTCTGGGCCGCCAACGAGTGCAGCCACAACCACTTCAACACGCAATATTTCCGCGATACACCCGATCCCATCCCGATGAAACGTTTCGAAGCGGAAGGTTGGACCGATCTCGCCATCGAGTTTCTGCGGAGTCCGGAGAATCAGCGCCGTCCGTTTTTCCTGACCGTCCAGATGGGCCCGCCGCACGATCCGTACAAAGCGCCGCCCGAATTCGCCAAGCTGTACGACCCCGCAAAGCTCACCATGCGCCCCAACTGGCAACCGGTTGCCGGCGCGCCGGGCCCGAAAGAGATTGCGGAATATTACGGCATGATCACCGCCGTCGACCACCAGATCGGGCGCCTGCTGGACACGCTCGACCAGCAGGGACTCGCCCGCGACACCATCGTGCTGGTCTCCTCCGACCACGGCGACATGCTCGGCTCGCACGGCCTCAGGCTGAAGCGCAAACCATGGGAAGAGTCGATCCGCGTGCCGGGGATTCTCCGGTATCCTGCGAAAATAGCCCCCCGGCGTACCGATGCCTTCTTCAGTCATGTGGACTTCGCGCCGACTCTGCTGGGCCTCTGCGGTCTGCCGGCTCCCCGCTCCATGCAGGGAGTGGATCTGATGAGGACATCACCGGACTCCGCCTTCTTTCAAATATTCGGTCCCTATAAGGGCGATGGAACCGGCGACGGCTGGCGCGGCGTTCGCACCCGCAACCACATGTACGCCCGCTTCGAAAACCGTCCCTGGGTCCTCTACGATCTCGCGAAAGATCCAGGTGAGATGAACAACCTGGTGGACGATCCCGCTTCGAAGGCGCTGCTAGCGGAAATGGAAGCAAAGCTAAAGCGCTGGATGGAGCGCACCGGCGATTCCTGGAAATACGACTGGCACGACACCGTCGAGGACAACGGCCGCCTCTACGCGCAGCAGGCCTTTTACACGGTGGACGAATTTCTGGCCTGGGAACGCCGCGGCAAGTGATCTAGTGCTCGGGCACTTCGCAGGAGGGAAACTCCGCCAGCACCGTATTGCCTTTGTAGCCGAGCTCCTCCACCAGTCCGATTCTGGACGTGTAGTAGCCATCCGCCGTCATACTCTTCATCGCCTTGAAGAATCGCTCGGCCGGGGTTTTCATCGTACCTTTGTCCGCGGCCTCGCAGAGCGGCGTCAGCGTCGCAATCTGCTGCTCCTCGGACAGGGCCAGGAATCCGGCTCCAAGTGCCTCCAATCCGGCGCGAAACACCGTTTGATGCGGCGCATTCGCGCTAACGACCGTGTCAATATATCCGGGGACGCCGGCCTCGATCGCCCCCGGAGTGCCGGTGGCCGGAATGATCAGCTCCGCAATCCGGCGGATCATCTGAAATTCCCCCGGCGTGAAGAACTTCGGAGGTCCGGTTTCGGCCTGCTTGCCGGCCGGAGGATGTACGTGCTGCCCGTACAGCTCATCCGAGGCGAAAGGAAAGGCGCAGGTGGTCCCGATCGCGCCGATAATCTTCAATGCGTCTCTGCGATCGGCCATTATACGGCTCCTTTCCGCAGCCGGTCCGCGATGTGGTCGGCGGTGCGCGCCGCCAGCGCCATAATCATGTGGGTCGGATTCTTCTCCGACGCCGACGGGAACACGCTGCCGTCCACTACGTACAGATTCGGGACATCGTGGCTCTGGCAGTAGCTGTTCAGCACTGAGGTCTTGGGGTCCGCCCCCATGCGGCAGCCGCCCAGTTCGTGATTCGTGGCCGGCTGATCGGAGACGCTCAGAATCTCCGCCCCTGAACTGGTCAGAATATCCACCGACCACTGCGTCATGTCCTTGAATATTTTCATGTCGTTGTCGGTCCACAGAACATTCCGGCGCGCCAGCGGTAGTCCATAGGAGTCCTTCTTCGCATAGTCGA
>DATLCW010000206.1:0-13318 GCA_035526195.1 Bryobacteraceae bacterium | reverse complement strand
CCGGATCATCGGGCTGTACCTGATCCTCTACCCGCTGGCACGTTTCGCGGTCGAATTTCTGCGCGCTCACGACCAGCCCAATCCTTTCGGCTGGCTGCTCACGGCAGCCCAGTGGATCACCTTAGGACTCTTACCTTTTGGATTGTGGCTATGGCGGCGGGCTAGCGGAAGTGTCGTGCCGCCGAAGGTTTGAAGTTGCCAGACTGGCGCCCCGTGACGGCGGTGCGAGAAGTGAGCTAAGATCGTTTCCACGATGACGCTCGCGCTACCCCGGGGACGGCTTGGCGCGCTCGCGATCGTGATCCTGGCTTGTTCCGGCTGCGGTCATCCCGCGCAGCCGAAAGTACGCATCGCGGTGTTCCGCGGTGAGGAGATCGTGCCCCTCACCCGAGCGCTGGGACATTTTGCGGCGATGGGACTGGATGCCGAAATCAGTGAGGTTGCCAGCAGCTCCAAAGCGATGGAAGCACTCCTCGGGGGGAGTGTCGAGGCAGTTTCCGGCGGTTATGACCACGCCATCCGGCTGGCTGCCGAAGGCCGTCGAATTCGATCGTTTGCCGTCCTGTCCGTCCGTTCTCCGCTCGCTCTGGTGGCCTCTCCAAAATCCAGCCGCATTCGCTCCATCCGTGACTTGAAAGGAGCTACCGTCGGTGTTTCCGCTTTCGGCTCAAGCGGGAACTTCTTTGTTAATCTGCTACTTGCCAAATACGGTTTGACCGCGCGCGACGTACACGTGGTGGCTACAGGGGGCGGACATGCCGTGACCGTGTCGTGGGCGGACCAGGGCCGCGTGGATGCGATCGTAACCCTGCCTGCCTCGCTATCCATTCTGCGGCAGCGTCATCCGAACCTGGTTGTGCTGGCCAACGGCACCACCCCCGAGGGGTCCCGCGCAATCTTCGGCGTCGATGCCTATCCGGCGATCTGCCTGATGGCGCAGGCGGCGTGGCTGGAGCAAAACCCGGGCACCGCCAAACAGCTCTCGGCGGCGGTATTGCGCACGCTGCGGTGGATTGGAGAGCATAGCCCGGAGGAGTTCCAGGCCAAGCTGCGCGGCAGCGCCGGCCAACTGGAGGAATTGGACGGCCTTCGCGCTACGATTGCCACTCGATCCCTGGACGGCGGAATGCCCCCGGGAGGACCGGAGGCGGTCAGGGAGGCGGTGGCGGTTTCGGCGCCCGCCGTCCGATCCGTCGATCTTAAAGCGACGTTCACCGACGAATATCTCGCCACGACGCCCTGAAGGCTACGTAAAGAAGATTCTCCACGTTGTGTTCAACAAGGCGTGGGTAACCATGGACGCACGAATGCTGCCCGCCCGGGCAAACGCCAGCCCGTAGAAGATTCCGGCCACCGTGGCCACGGCCGCGAATCGCCAGTTCGGGAATCCGCGCTGAGTCAGATGCGCCGCTCCAAAGGTCAACGAAGCGATGGCTATGCCGCCGGCAAAGCTTCCGGTGATCCGTTGCATCCAGGGCTGAAGCAACCCGCGAAAGAAGAATTCCTCGGCCAGCGCCACCACCCAGAGCATGCCCAGAAAGGTGCCCAACGCGGCCAGCACGGTCCGGCCGCTGAACGCCACGCTTTTGTAATGGATGAAGTCTGTCGATAATGCCAGCGGCAGCACGAAGGGGATCAGGTAGAGGAAGTAGCGGCCACCCACCAGCCAATCGTTGCGCCGGGGCACAAAGCCGAACTCGACGCCCTCCACGCCGCGGATCAGAAGAACGGCGGCGATTCCGATGCGGATCCACATCATCTTACCCAGGATGTCCAGGGCAGGCTTACCCGCGGGATTGATGTAAATCTCCTTAAAGATTGGGGAAAGATAGACGCCGGCCATCAGTCCGAGGAACAGAAGATCGGGGAGGATGCCGCGCGGCGCGAGCCGGTACCACAGCCCAACGATCAGGGACAAAACAAGCAGCGCGCCGAGGTACTCGATTCGAAAACTGCCCAGCGCCAGGCTAACGATCAGATAGGGAGCAACAGCACTGGCGGCGAGCGCCGCCGTTAATGCTCTGCCCAGCCGCGCCGCCCGTTCGCGAACGGCGGGAAAACCCGGCGCAATGTAAAGCGCCGCTTCCAACAGCAGCGCGGGAAGCACCGCCATCCACACTTCGGTTGGGATATGCTGTTGCTTAGCGTAGAGGATGGAGCCCAACGATCCCGCCAGCCACAACGCCGCCACCGTGATTCCGAACGTGGCCAGACTTCGCTGCATCAGCCTCATCGTAGCATTCGCCTGCTGCGCCTTCTCTCTGCGCTCCGCGGACCCGCCTCCCGATCTGTTGAAGCGCATCCTCGCGCGCGAAACGGCGACCGAGGCGGAGCGCGCCAACTTCGCCTATCGGCAGCGGGTACGAATCGAGGAACTGGATCTGAACGGCCGGCGGCGCGGCAAGTATCGGGAACTGCGCGACGTGATCTTCACCGCGGAAGGCAAACGGCACGAGGAAATGGCCGGGAAGCCTTATGACACGCTCGCCGGTTTGCGCCTCACCGCGGAAGATTTCCGCGACATGCGGGAGGTGCAGCCTTTCCTTTTCACCAGCGATCAACTCCACCTTTATCAGACGCAGTTTAAAGGTGAAGAACCCGTGGAAGGGGCGCCATGCTGGGTGCTGCAAGTTACACCCAGGCAGATATTGCAGGGGCAGCGGCTTTTCGAAGGGCTGGTCTGGGTGCAGCAGGAAGAGTTGGCGGTGATCCGCATGGAGGGGCGGGCGGTGCCACAGATCCTTAACCGGAAACAGGAAAACCTGTTCCCGCGTTTTACCACCGTGCGCAAGAAGGTGGATGGCAAATTCTGGTTCCCAGACCGCACTTTTGCCGATGATGTGCTGCCGTTCCGCGCCGGTCCGGTACGCATCAAGCTGGAGATCGTATACAGCCAGTACAAGCGGTTTAGCGCCGATTCTAAGGTTACTTTTCAGCCGCCGAAGTGAGCGGAAATACATTTTTCGATGACTGTAGTTGCACTCGTGTGCGATACTGAGATAGAAGCCACGATACTTCAGTTAAGCCTAAGTTTATGACGCAGTTAAGCGAGGCAATTGCCCGCTACCACAAAATCCTTGAGTCAGAACCGTATCGGGATATGGGATGGGCCGCAACCCTTGTCCAGCGTATGGAGGAATCCGGATTGGTGGTGTCGGCGCGACCGGTTTGCCCGGTTTTACGGCCCCATTTTCTCTCCGCCCGCCAATACACGTCCCTGACCAAGGCGTCGGAAACGCTAATCTCGTCGATTGACCGGATCAAGCAAATGGCGCTCTTAACTCCCGCTCTTCAAGCGCGCATGGAGATGCTTCCGGCGGAAAAGATGCTCGCCGCCATCGATCCCGGATACCGCTATCTGTCTGTCGCCTCACTGCTGGAAACTTATGTAAATAATGGGACATTGCGCTTTATGGAGTGCGTGTCCGATGCCCCCATGGGCTTGGCTTATGGCGAAATCCTGACAAACCTTTTCCTGGAAACCGGTCCGCTCAAGGAATTTAAGAAAAAGTTCGCCCTGACCAAACTGCCCGGCTCCAAATCACTGCTCACGGCGATGCTTCGCGCTTACAAGGAATTCGGTGGGAAGAAAACGCCGAATATCGCTATCGTTGAGTTGAAGCAGCCGTTTCAAACCATCGAATCCGCTGAATATCATCTGCTCGCGGAGGTATTCCGGAAACAAGGTTATGCCGCCGAAGTCGTGAATCTGGATCAACTGGAATACAAAAACGGAATCCTGAAGCGCGGGGATTTTCAGATCGATCTGGTGTACCGCTGTGTCAAAGTGCAGGAGTTTTTGGTCCGCTACGATCTCACGCATCCGCTGGTGCGTGCGTACAAGGATCACGCCATCTGCATGGTCAACAGTTTTCGCGCCGAATTGGCGCGTAAGAAAGCGATCTTCGACTTACTTACCGACGATTCGATCAATCAGGCGTTCCCGGCGGCGGAACGTAAAGTAATTCGCGATTCCATCCCCTGGACGCGCGTGGTGACGACCAACTCCACCAGCTTCCAGGACAAACAGGTGGATCTGGTGGACTTCATCCACAAAAACCGGGAAACCCTGGTGCTGCGGCCAAATGACGAAGTGACCGATCAGCATGAATATCGCGGCTGGGAAACCGATGACGCCGGATGGGATCGCGCCTTGCGAACCGCCCTGCGGAACCCCTATGTGGTCCAGCAGCGTACCGAACCGTTTATCGCCCCTTTCCCCGTATATCAGTGGGGATCTATGGAAATGAAGAATCTGCGCGTGGATGTCCATCCCCACACGCTGCTCGGCAAGGTGCAGGGCTGCTCCAGTTGGATTTCCGCCGTGGATGGCGGAAGGTTCTCGACCCTGCAAGGTGTCGCCCCCACCTTCGTTCTCGCGTAGACAGACCTGCGCCACCCGCCATACCGGCGTTATAGGAAGCTGAGCCACTAGCGGCCCTTCCGGCTCATCTTGTGTGAGGATCGCCCTTCGCTCCCGGCTCAGCTGGCACGAGCCAAGACGGATCCGTGCAAACGGCCACTCCATGTCATATACTGGCCCCAATACCGTAAGGGTTGTAATGAGGGAGGTTCGTAACATATGGCGTAAACTCCTCGTCGGAGCCGCGCTTTCTTTTCTCTACGCTGCCGCGCTTTCCGCGCAGGAAGCTCGTGGAACAATCACCGGCCGCGTCACCGATTCTTCCGGGGGAATTATTCCCAATGCGAAAGTCGCCGTCACCAACACACAGACGAATGAAACACGGCGCGTCATCACGAATTCGACCGGCTATTACGAAGCCAGCTTTCTCGAACCCTCCACGTACACCGTGGTGGTGGAAGCCAGCGGCTTTAAAAAGGTGAATCGCCAGGGGATCGAGTTGAACGTCGGCACCAAGCTCGACATCTCGATTACACTAGAAGTGGGCTCTGTAGCGGAAACATTGGTGGTGAGCGCGGAGGCGCCGTTGCTTGAAACCACCACCGCCAGTGGCGGGCGTGTGCTCGATCAGCGGCAGTTGATCAACCTGCCGTTCTCCGACTTGAATCCTTTCGCCCTCTCCGCCCTTGCGCCCGGAATGCAGTGGACCGGCCAGCCCGAGTATCGCCGCCCATTCGACAACGGGGGAAACCTCGTCGTTCAATACGGCGGGTGGAGTGGGGCAGAATGAGTACACGGTGGACGGTATGTCCGTCACCGGTACCGGCCGCCGCGTAGGCTTTGTGCCCCCGGCGGATTCAATCACTGAGTTTAAACTCGAGACCTCGAACTTTGATGCCAGCCAGGGTTTCACCTCCGGCGCATCAATCAATGTGAGTTCGCGATCGGGCACCAATGAACTGCACGGCTCGGTCTTTAATCAGCATTGGCAACAGCGCTGGAATGCCACTCCTTTCTTCACCCGCGAACCTTTCAATGCGGGCGTGCGTAACGGTACAATCGACCCCTCGAAGAGGCAGAAACAGGCGCCGGGCCGTTCGAATAACTATGGCCTGTCCGCGTCCGGACCCGTTTACATCCCGAAGATTTTTAACGGCCGGAATAAGGTGTTCTGGACACTTACCTGGAACGGCATCCGTCAATCGAAGGCGGAGACGACCAGCGACACCGATCGCACAGTGCCAAACGATGCAATGAAGCAGGGAGACTTCTCCTATTTCCTCACCATTCCCAATGGCGCCAACCGCTTCACGATTTACGATCCGCGCTCGGCCCGGCTGGAAGGAACGACCGTGGTGCGTACGCCGTTCCCCGGCAATAGAGGCGTTCCCGCATTGAATCCCGCTTTCGGGTACTATTCGAAGCTGTACCCCACCGCCAATAACATTGCCGGTAAAGTAAACGCGGAACTGGTGAATAATTACTTCGCTTCCAACATGCCGAAGGATGAGAAGTTCAACTCCATCGTCAACCGTTACGACTGGGCGATCACCCAGAGCCATCGGGTGAATGCACGCTGGCAGTGGAATGACCGTCTCGCCGATGAATACGACTGGACCTATGAAACCGCGCGCGGCCTGCATTCCAACGGTTTGACACGCATCAACAAAGGTGGCAACGTTGCCTACCTCTGGTCGATCAACTCGAACAATATTCTGGATACGAACTTCGGCGTTTCCCGCTTTGAAGAAGGCAGCCGTAACACAACGCGTTCCCAGATTACGGCCGCTCAGGTGGGGTTGCCGGCCTATATTGACCAGCGTGCCGGCGCCTACACGCAGTTGCCGCGCTTGGACTTCGACACCATTTCCGATGCCGGGGGCAGCTATCCGGTGATCGATTCCAAGAGCAACACCTACGAAATGCGCGCCAATATGACCACCATCAAGGGCAACCATTCGTTCAAGTACGGCTGGCAGGAACGGCGGAACTTCTTCGCCTCAAGAGGTCCCGGTAGCAGCACCGGCAACTTCCAGTTCCGCAATAACTGGACTCGCGCCACAAATGTCGACAATCTGGCTTCCAACCATGTGCATGACTGGGCGGCGTTCATGATGGGGCTGCCGAGCAGCATCAGCATCGACACCAACGACTCGGCCTACTGGAGAACCCCGCGGCGGGCGTTTTTCTTTCAGGATGACTGGCGACTGAGTTCCAAACTACGCCTTTCCCTTGGTCTGCGCTACGAACGCGAGGGCGGCACCAGCGAGCGCTTCCATCGCGGGATCGCAGCGGTGTATCTGGACCAGAAGAGTCCCATCACCGATATGGTCCGCGCGGCTTATGCGGCCAGTCCGATTCCCGAACTGCCGGTGGCCCAATTCAAAGGCACCGGCATCACCTCCTATCTGGGAACCAACGGCTATGACACAGCCACCAGCGGCGTGCACAACTTCCTGCCGAAGCTGGGCGTGGTGTACAGCTTGAATCCGAAGACGGTAATCCGCGGCGGCTGGGCCATGTACGCCGATACTTTGAATGTCTCGAATGACCGTCCGTACACCGACGGGTTCAACCAGGCGACGGGCACCCCCATCAGCAATGATTCCGGTCTCACCTACTGCTGCGGTGTGGGGGCGGCCTCCAATCTGGCAGCCGGCCGGACGCCGATGAATGACCCCTTCCCAGTGCGTCCTGCGAGCGGCAACACCCGCTTTGACGATCCATACCGCTCGGCCCTGGACGGCCTGGCCCGCTATAACGCCGACTTCAATTCGCTGCCCTACGACTACAAACCGGCACTGCAGCATCGCTGGAGAATCGGCGTCCAGCGCGAGATTACGAAGAACCTTATGGTAGACGTTTCCTACAACGGAGCCTATGCGTTTACCCCGATCCAGCGCCGGTTGAATTTTCTCCCCGGGCAATTCTGGACCAAGGGAAATGTGCGCGATCAGAACAACGACAATGTACTGAACGCGAATGTTGCCAACCCGTATAACATCAGCAAACTTACGGCGCTGCAGGCGTCGGACCCGACGCTCTACCGCTATCTCAGCGGCAATGCTTTCTTCACCAATACCAATATCGCGCGCAATCGCCTGCTGCGCGACGGCGGTCAATTCGCCCAACTGCGCGGCATGAACCTGCCGGGCCAGGATCTGCGGAACGGCTACACGCGCTATCACGACTTCCAACTGTTGGTGGAACGGCGCTTCAGCAGCGGCCTCCAGACTTCGTTTATGTACACCTTTGCAGGCTCGCGCGTGCGCGACTGGTATGCGAACGAATACGATGCGCTGCCGACCGAGCGTCCGAACAACAACACGCTGCCACATCGCATCGCCTGGACGGCAGTGTATGAAACTCCTTTCGGCAAAGGACGCCGTTTTGTGAAAGATGGCCCGCTTTCTTACGTGGTGGGTAACTGGAATATTTCCTGGGTGCTGCAATCAGCTTGAGTCCCTGTTCAAGTCGAGCGAGTCGCGCCGGCAGAATATCACGCAGTGGTTCGACAAATCGCTTGCCTGGACGGGCGCCGGCGCTCCGCCCGCGGGATTCGTCGGATTTGAAGGACGCACGGCGGCGCAGCCCGGCACCTATCACGAGCGCGTGTTCCCGATCCGGCTGGACAGCCTGCGGGCAGATGGAATCAAGAACCTCGATTTGAAGGTGGAGAGGATCTTCCCAATCAAACCGGAGCGGGGCATCAACGCGCGCTTCTCCGTAGACCTGTTGAACGCGACAAACCACACTAATTTCAGCGGTCCGAACCTCGATCCTACGAATACGAACTTCGGCCGGGTCACCTCCCAACGAGGTTTGTCGCGAGTAATTCAATTCAACCTGCGAGTGGACTTTTAACGTCCACTCGGCGGGAATCGCCTCTTCGTAGTTTCTCCCTCGCCACTTCGACACGCACGGAAAGCCGATGTCTTCGATGCAAGCTATACTATGCATAGCAGGGCTCGCGCCGCCAGAACGGCGCATGAGCCGGTTCCGGATAACGGGCGTTGCCCTGAAAGCATTGGTGTAGTCGACAGCCCGGTTGGAATCAAAGGGGTTTGCTGCCGGAGCCATAAGCACGAATACGCGTATTTCATGTTGATATTGCATGCCTCTTTTAGTAAGCCGCATCTTCTCCTCTGGGGCGAGACAGCGGAGCGTCCTGCCGGACCGGATGAGTTAACCGCGATCGTAAAGCCGTTTGCCGACGCCGCGCAAAAGACGAAGATTCGGGCGCGGAACGCTTCGGCGTGGCTGCCTTCCTTTGAAGGACGTCCGGTACCCTCGCATCGTTTGCTCGGTGACGCGCCGCCGCGGGAAGCCGTTTGCGAACTCGTCGTATGGCCCGCCACTGTTCTCCGTATGGAAGGCGGACATTGGGAAAACTTTCTAGCGGCGTGCTCGTCGCGCCGCCAGGTGGGCCAGAATCTGATGCAGCCGGGCGTGTTGATCGGCGACGATCTGGCTTTCTGGGCGGACGCTTTGCAATTTGCCTGGTCGCTGGTGGCCAGGCAGCAGTTTCTTCCTTCGTTGATCGAGACGGGAATCGGGTATGAAGCTCGCTGGCGCCCGATATTCGCCGGGGACGACGCCCAGAGATTGCGCAATCTGGCGCAGAGCATGCCACCCTCCGGCCGCGCCATCGCGCCGGATGCGAAGACTCAGCCGGCGATCCCCGCCAAGACCGTGCTGGCGCAATTTCTACAAAGCACGGTGGACCGGCTGGTTCGCGAGACTACCCTGCCGCCCACCACTTCCAAAACGAGCATTCATGACAAGTGGCTGGCTGCTCTCCATTCGCCGCATGGCGTTCTGATTGACGACCGCGCCAAATTACAGTCGCTTGCCAAGAGTGTGCGGGATTGGCAGCGGCCCATTGAACTGGCTGCGAACGCTCCTTTCCGTCTGTGTTTCCGGATGCGCGAGCCCGGACCGGACGAACGCGAAGACCGCTGGCACGTGGAGTACATGATGCAGAGTGTGACCGATCCCAGCCTGCTGCTGCCGGCTTCGGAGATCTGGCGCGCGAAGGGCAGAGAGGCGCACGGAGTGTTTGGAGCTTCGGCGCGCGAACATCTGATGCTTTCGCTGGGCCAGGCGGCGGGCATTGCGCCGAAGGTGGAAGAGAGTCTTCGCCGCCGGGAGCCTGGCGGCATCGAGTTCAACACGCTCGGGGCGCATGAATTTCTCCAAACCACCGCTCGCGTCCTCGAGCAGAACGGCTTCGGCGTCCAGTTGCCATCGTGGTGGACACGCCGCGACCTCGGCCAACGCCTTCGAGTGCACGCGGTTGTCAAAACACCGATGCACGGTACCGCCGGGCTTTCCATGGACTCGATTATCGAGTTCGAATGGCAGGTTGCGCTCGGCGAAACCATCCTGACGCTCGACGATCTGCGCACGCTGGCAAAGCTCAAGGCGCCGCTCGTAAAGATTCGCGGGCAATGGATTCAGGTGAATGCCATTGAAATTCAGGCGGCGATTGAGTTTCTCCAGAGAAAATCCACCAAGGGCACGCTCGCCGATGCGATTCGGATGTCGATCGGCGCGGTTAGCAATACGTTCGGCGCGCTGCCGGTCGATCACGTATCCGGAACCGGGTGGGTGTCCGAGCTGCTGAAAAAGCTCGAAGGCGACACTCCCTTCGAAGAGCTGGAAACTCCCCAAAAGCTGGAAGGAACCTTGCGGCCCTATCAAAAGAAGGGCTATTCGTGGCTCGATTTTCTTACGCGCTGGGGACTGGGCGCCTGTCTCGCCGACGATATGGGTCTCGGCAAGACGATCCAGACGCTGGCCTTGATCCAATACCGTAAGCAGGAGAACAAGGAAACGGCCCCCGCGCTGCTGGTATGTCCCACATCCGTGGTAGGCAACTGGCAAAAGGAATCGGCCCGCTTCACTCCCGACCTGAGGGTGATGGTCCATCACGGCAGCGACCGCCGGAAGGGCAAAGCGTTTGCCGCGGAAGCGAAGAGCCATGACATTGTTCTCTCCACCTATTCGCTGCTGCCGCGCGATTTCGAGGTGTTGAAAGATGTCAAATGGGACGGCGTGATTCTTGATGAGGCGCAGAACATCAAGAATCCCGAGACCAAGCAGGCGCGCGCGGCGATGGCGCTGGTATCCGGCTACCGCATCGCTCTCACCGGCACTCCCGTCGAGAACAACGTCGGAGATCTGTGGTCGATCTTCGAATTTCTGAATCCGGGTTTGCTCGGCAATCAAGCTGACTTCAAGAAGAATTTCTTCCAGCGCATTCAGGTACAGCGCGATCCGGAAGCCGCGGAGCGGTTGAAAAAAACAACCGGGCCGTTTATCCTGCGGCGCCTTAAAACGGACAAGTCGATCATCGCCGATCTGCCCGACAAGCTCGAGATGAAGGTGTACTGCAACCTTACCAAAGAGCAGGCATCGTTATACGCGGCGATCGTGCGCGATGTGGAGGGCGCGCTCGCTTCTTCATCGGGTATTGAGCGCAAAGGCCTCGTACTTGCCACACTTTCCAAATTGAAGCAGGTATGCAACCACCCGGCGCAGTTTTTGAAGGACAAATCCCCCATTGCGGGCCGCTCGGGAAAGTTGGCGCGGCTCTCGGAAATGTTGGAAGAAGTGCTTTCCGTAGGCGACCGCGCACTCGTGTTTACGCAGTTTGTCGAGATGGGACAAATGTTGAAGCAGCACATCGAAGAATCGTTTGGCCGCGAGGTTCTGTTTCTCCACGGCTCTGTTCCCAAGAAACAGCGCGATGAGATGGTGGAACGCTTTGGGGATGCGGAGGGACCGCCCGTGTTTCTGCTATCTCTGAAGGCCGGGGGCATCGGTCTCAACCTCACCGGCGCCAATCACGTCTTTCATTTCGACCGCTGGTGGAATCCGGCGGTGGAAAATCAGGCCACCGACCGCGCTTTCCGAATCGGGCAAACTAAGAACGTACAGGTGCACAAGTTCGTGTGCGCCGGGACGCTCGAGGAAAAGATCGACGGGATGATCGAGCGTAAAAAAGACGTTGCCGAGCGCGTCATAGGCGCCGGCGAGGCATGGCTCACGGAGCTGTCCAACGACGAACTGAGAGATTTGCTCGCATTGCGCGAGGATGCAATAGGAGACGAGTAGACCATGCCCAGGTTCGAAGATCGCCCTTTCTATCCGGCTTCCAAGCCGCGATCGGCAAGGGGCGGCATCAAGGCTCAGAACGCCCGTGGCGCCTTTGTAGCCAATTGGTGGGCCAAGCGGTGGATCGCCGTACTCGAGAGTTTCGATATCGGATCGAGACTGCAGCGCGGCCGCTCTTACGCCCGTTTGGGGCAGGTGTTGTCGATTGAAATCGAGAAAGGTGTGGTCAGCGCCCGCGTGCAGGGCTCGCGGCCGGACCCCTACGACATTCGGATCGAGGTTACCCAACTTTCGCCGGAAGACTGGCAGAAGGTGATCCGCATGGTCAGCGCCCAGGCATTGTTTGAAGCCAAGCTGCTTGCGGGGGATATGCCGCGGGAGATCGAGAGCGTGTTCCGGGCACAGCGGCTCTCGCTGTTTCCGGCGCGGTTGTCCGATCTTAAAACATCATGCAGTTGTCCGGACTGGTCGAATCCCTGCAAACACATTGCCGCGGTGTACTATTTGTTGGGTGAGGAGTTTGATCGCGACCCCTTTCTGATCTTCCGCATGCGCGGCATGGATCGCGACGAGTTCACCGCCGCGCTGGCGCAGCATCGCCGTGCTTTGGATGCGGGATCGGAGCCGCCGGAGGAGGAGCAGGAGCCGCTCCCGGTGTCGGCCGAAGAGTTTTGGGGACGGCGCGCGGGCGCTCCTTTTACGCTCGACGCGCAGGCTCCGGCGGTGAATGCGGCGCTTCCCAGACGTCTTGGACGTTTTCCGTTTTGGGCGGGAGAACGCCCGCTGATTGCATCGCTCGACCCGATTTATTCGCGAGCGTCGGAAAAAGGACTGTTGAAGCTGTTGTAGTCCTAGGGAGAAAAGCGGTATCCCGATCCGCGCACCGTCAGGATGTGACGCGGGAACTGTGGACTGTTTTCCAGCTTCTGCCGCAGCCACGCAATATGCACATCCACTGTCCGGGAGGAAATATCCGGCTGATACTCCCACACATACTGCAGCAGTTCCTCCCGTGAAACTACCTTGCCCCGATGATCCACCAGGTATCGCAGCAACTGCAATTCCTTCCCAGCCAGACTCACGGCGATGCCGTCTTTCGTCACATCCCCTTTCTCGAAATCCACCTGGATATTCGCGAACTGATAGCGCATGGCGGGCGCCGGATTCTCTTTGTACACGCGCCGCAGCAGAGCCTCCACCCTGGCCAGCAGCTCAGAAGGATCGAATGGCTTGGTAAGGTAATCGTCGGCGCCGAGCTTCAACCCCACCACCCGGTCGATCACTTGCGTCTTGGCTGTCAACATGAGGATTGCCACGTCATTACCATGCTGACGAATGTCGCGGCAGACATCAAAGCCGTTCTTTCCCGGCAGCATTACATCGAGGATAATCAAGTCGAACGAGCCGCTGGTGGCTGCGCGCGACCCCGAGGGCCCATCTATGGCCGACTCCACCTCGTGCCCCTCCGCTGTCAGCAGATCGGACAGCGTGAGCACGAGCCCCGGTTCATCCTCGACTAACAGGATCCGCGAATTCATCAATCTTACCGGCTGGCGCCGCGGGAACCCGCAGCACAAACTCCGTTCCTTTCCCAAGCTCGCTGCGCACCGTAACCGTGCCGTCGTGCGCTTCAATGATGCGCTTTACCAGGCTGAGGCCCAAGCCCGTTCCATGGATCTGGTCTTCCACCGCCCGCTTACCCCGATAGAAGGGATCGAAAATATGTTTCCTCTCCTCTGGCGGGATGCCGCTGCCGTGGTCGGCCACACGAATCTCCACCACACCGTTTTCACCGGCGGCAGGATGGGCAAATATGCCGATCCAGCCTCCGGAGTT
>DATLCW010000188.1:0-3837 GCA_035526195.1 Bryobacteraceae bacterium | reverse complement strand
GTGGCCGTGGCCGGCTTCATGCACGAGTCCAACTCCTTCAACCCCGCTCCCACCGTCCTGGCCGACTACACCATCCACGAAACGGGCAAAGGCGAAGACCTGCTTACGCTCTGGTCGAGGTCGAATAATGAGCTTGCCGGCTATGTGGAAGGCGCAAAGCAATCAGGCTTGGAACTGGTGCCGACGCTGCACGCCAACGCCACCCCGAAGGGTCCGTTGACAGCGGAGACATTCAACAACATCATGGGCCGTATCCAGACCAAGCTGCAAGCTGCGGGCAAAATCGATGGCCTGCTGCTCGCCCTCCATGGGGCGATGGTCGTGCAGGGTACGCCGCATGGCGACGAGGAGATCGTCCGCCGCATGCGTACCCGCTATGGACCCAACTTTCCGATCATCGTCACGCACGATTTTCATGCCAACGTGTCGCCGGAGATCGTCAAGCTTTCTTCGGTCCTTATCACCTATAAACAGTGCCCGCACCTCGACACGAAAGAGCGCGGCATTCAGGCTGCCCGCATCATGGGAAAGATCCTCAAAGATGGCGTGAAGCCGGTGCAGGCGGTGGTAAAACCGCCCATGGTCTATAACATTATTTTTCAGGACACCTACAAGCAGCCTTTCCTTTCTTTCACCGAAGACAGTATCGCGCTCGAGAAGAATCCCAAGATTCTCGCCGTCAGCGTCTCCGGAGGCTATCAGTATGCGGATGTTCCCTACATGGGCCCAAGCATCGTCGTGGTCACTGACAATGATCCGGCACTGGCGGAGCGAGAGGCGAAACGGCTTTCGGACCGGCTCTGGTCGTCTCGCGATAGGATCGTGCTTAAGCTTCCCACTCCCGCCCAAGCCGTAAAAGAAGCGATGGCCGCCAAGAAATTCCCGGTCACGCTGATGGATACGGGCGACAACATAGGAGGCGGCTCCGCCGGCGACAGCACCTTCCTTCTGGAGGAACTGGTCAAACAGAAGGCCACCGGATGGGTGATGACGATTGCCGATCCCGAGGCGGTGAAAGCAGCCGTAAAAGCTGGAATCGGCGGCACCTTTGACATGGCGGTCGGCGGCAAGATCGACAACATGCACGGCAAGCCCGTGCGCGTGCGCGGTCAGGTGAGATCGCTGCATGATGGCAACTTCATTGAAACGGAGGTTCGCCACGGCGGCGGCCGTTATTTTACGGAAGGCCTTACGGCCGTCGTCTTTGCGGAAGGATCTACCCGCGATTTACCGAACGTTCTCGTGCTTACGACCCTGCGCGTTGTTCCCACCAGCCTGCATCAGATTATCCACCTCGGGATCTATCCGCAGCGCCAGCACATTCTGGTTGCCAAGGGCACCATCGCCCCGCGTGCCGCCTACGAGCCTGTTTCCGCCCAGATCATTCCGGTTGATTCCCCCGGTGCAACGGCGGTGAATCCGGCCCGCTTCACCTTCAAACACGTCCGCGCCAAGCTCTGGGGAATGCAATAGGCTTATTGCCGGCCAACCGCGCCCCGAAGCGCCAGCCCTACCTGGCGAAGACCGGACAGCGGATGGCGCGCATTGCCGAGTTTGGGAAGAGCGGAAAGCGGCCTGAACGCGGCCGTGCTCGATCCGCCGCAGCCTCCGGTATCGCAGGCGCCGCCGGTGGTGGTGAAGGCTAGGCTGCGATGCAAATCCGGCCGGATCGTCCGGGTGATCGAAAGCAGATCGAAGTAGGTGGGGGGCCTTTCGTATCCCCCCGCGTTCGGGTAATCAGCCCGAAAACGCTTCGCGCAACGCGGAGTCGCGCGGCTGCGAAGGTCGTTAAGGTCGTGGCTTCTTGTGCCCGTTGGTCAAGCCGCCACGTTCCATCGAGCGAATGAATCGCTCCAGCGTCTGTTCGGTCTTGCGCTGTGCGGTCTGCACTTTGACGAGCATCTTCATCCCCGTGAGGACAAGTTTACGAATTGCAGCGATTTCGCGGTCATGCCGCGCGATGCGGGCTTCAAGCTTCGATGGCAATTTGATTCTCCTCGCCCGAGTGATTGCCGGGCTACCTCCATGATACCGCGCAGCCCCCGTATTCCTTTAGGAAAAACATGGTTGTTTCTGAACTCCTCTACACCGCGCTTCGTCTCGCGGGCATGTTCCAACTGTCCGGCCGCACCAGCTCGACAACGGAGCTTGCCGACGCCTTTGCAGCGCTCAACGCGCTCGTGGATGGCTGGAACGCCGATGGCCTGACGATCTTCGCCATTGAAAAGAAAGTCTGCACGCTCGCCGCCAGCACCAGCCTCCTACACGATCGGCCCGGCCGGGACGTTCGCGTTCCCCTTGTCCGCGAAGGTCGAATCGGCCGACGTGCTGGTAAGCCTCGTGTCGCACCCGGTACGCGTCTGCACGGCTAGGAATGGAGCGAAGTCGGCAACAAGGGCGAGATTACCAACTACGGCCCGCGCAACCTCTTCTATGAGCAGATCCTGCCGACTGGCAATATCTTCATCGCTCCGGTTCCCTCCGGCACCATGAGCATGTCGCTTTACGTCTGGTCGCAGCTCACTGTGTTTGCTTCCCAGGCGGCAACCGTGGTTCTACGGCCGGCTACGCTCGCGCGATTGAAGTCCTCCATCCGCAAAGTGAAACTCCGCCGGCTCAGCCTCGGACAACCTGCACTTGGTTTGCTGCACCGCACGGTGTAACTGGTACCCCAGATCCTCTTCCACCAGCTGAAGCAGGGCCGCAATCTTCAGAGGCTCAATCGCCTGCGCCCGGACGCTGCGCAGCATGTTGACGACGTCTTTGGTACGCAAAAAAGATAGATGATGCCAGCGCTCAAGCTTGGCGTAAACCCAATTCGGCGCCGGCAGCACCTTGCGCATGGAGCCGCTGGGCTGTGGGGCCCACCCGCAACATAGAAATCCCTCGTCCCGCCGCCGAAATCGCCGATCAGAATCAGCTCGTCGCGGTCGAGCGTGGATTCATAGTGATTTGCCGCAAAGCGGATTCGAGCCGCGACAACGCGTACGCGTTGTCGGCATCGGATTCGGCTCCTACGAAATACACCGGGCGTCCGACCACCGCGGATTGGATTCGGGTGGCGAATTGAGCTTTCGCCTGCTGGCGGATGTTCCGCAGAATTCTGGCGATCAAGGCTTCCAGCGTGTAGCGGCGGCCGAACACCTCGGTACTCTGCAGGCTGCGGCTGGCCAGGAAAGACTTCATCGATTGGATCAGCCTGCCTTTGGTTTCCGCAGTCAGATACTGACCGATCGCCTCTGGCCCGGCCCATGACTTTACCCCGTTTTGCAGTTTCTCCAGATAGAGCAGAGACCGGAACGAATCGGTGACGCCGCCGCTGTAAGGGAATTGCGCGAGTTCCATCTCTCCATTGGCCAGCACCCGGGCCATCGAACTGTTGGTGGTACCAAAATCGAGTCCAAATGTTCATCGGCGATCGCGCGCGGCGGCTAGCTGCGCTGGAAATAGGTATTTTTTACAGCGCGGTAGCGGACATCAAGCTCGGGCGTCTCCAATCTCTTTCCCTGCTTTTTCGATTGAAACAGAAAGGAAAGTGCGCCGGTTGTGAGCAGGGTTCTCTCCACCGGATACCCCGGCTTGCCGGAGATGAACATATCCTCGATGCACTTCACCAGGCCGTCAAAATGCGGCAGCGTGCGCGAGCGCTGGGTGAGGCCGAACAGAGTCGATTCGATTTGCGCGGAGCCCTTTCTTTGGCAGGCGAACGTCCAATGCGCTCCCGAAGGCCGGATGATCAGCGATGCCGTCCGCAAGCCATCCTTATAGTTGAGCAGGAACAGCACCGGCCGCAGCGCTTCCTCCTCCAACGGCACCGGCTTGCGCATCGGATTGCAC
>DATLCW010000183.1:0-20068 GCA_035526195.1 Bryobacteraceae bacterium | reverse complement strand
AGGGTCGGAGTGGAAGTAATTTGCAACGCTCGCGCCTCTTCCATACTCGTGTCCACGATCTTTTCGGTCAGCCGGCCCTCGATGCATTGGGTCAACTGGAGCGCATCCAGGTTCTTGCTGTTAGCAAACTCCAGTGCCTTCGGAGTCAGGTTTTCTTTTGTAATTTGTGCCTGGTGCTCGAAGATCCAGTCGTGATACTCCCAGAAGGCGCCGGCGTTGAGCCGCTGTACGCAGCGTCCGATCATGGCGGCGGACTTTGCCCAGTTATGAATCTGCTCCAGCGGGAAATCCTTGAATACAACCCTGACCTGCGCCCCATAACTCTTTTCGACGTTCGCCCGAAGCATTTTCGCCGCTTCTTTGCAAAACCCGCATTGGAAGTCGCTGAAAACCATCACCGTAACCGGAGCCGCCGGGGAGCCGAGGGCGGGCGCGCCCTCTGTCTTCAGGAGTTTCAGCTCGGCCGCAAAGGGCGCCTGGCGCACGTCAAACACTTTGCCTTGAATGATTTGAGAACCGTCTTTGGAAACGAAAAACTGGACGTTCTGCCTCATCGCTGCACCGTCGGTGACGAGGACATCCACGGAGACCAGTCCGGCTACTTCCGAAGGCTTCGGATCTTCAATCATCACCTTCATGGCGGCGGGGATCATGAATTGGTGGCGCAGATACGCTTCGAGAACCGGCTTGTCCAATGCCGACTTGGCAGCCGGGGACTTGGGAGACTGCTTCTTCGTCTGCGCGGCGGCGCTGTGGCAAGACAGCAATGCAACCATCGCTGTCAAGGCGATCCGGGACATATATCGACATTGTACTTCGTTCCGGGAAAAAGCCATAGAACGTAACGTTTTCCTGGAACTCGTTTTCCATCGCTGCACGTCTGATACGCTAGAAACGTGCGCGTCCAAGTCCTGTTTTTCGGCATGCTGAAGGACATCACGGGTGTTACGCAACAATCGATTGAAGTTGCGCCCGGGAGCCGTCTGGAGGCTGTATTCGAGCACTACGCGGGTCAATGTCCCCGTTTGCGCGATGCCGCCCGCTCGGTGGTGATGGCGCTCAACCGGCAGTTCGTAACCCGCGACGCGATGCTCTCTGATGGGGATGAAGTGGCGTTTTTACCACCGGTCAGTGGCGGGTTGGATGCCTACACGCATGTGATCCAGGATGACGAAGGACATTTCTTTGCGCTAACGCGCCAGGCAATTGATGAGCGCTCCCTGCGCGGTGAGCTGCTCCAGGGCCTCGATGGCGCGGTCGTCGCCTTTGAAGGAGTGGTGAGGAATAACAGCCAAGGCCGCAAAACGCGCTATCTGGACTACGAATGTTACGAGGCGATGGCAATTGAAGTAATGGCGCGGCTGGGCCGCGAGATCGCCGCGGCGCATGAGATCAGCCGGATTGCGATGGTGCACCGCCTCGGCCGGCTGGAAATCGGCGAGGCTAGCGTGGCAGTAATCGTCACATCGCCTCACCGCAAACCGGCTTTTGACGCCGCCCTGGAAGGAATCAATCGTCTGAAGCGAACCGTTCCCATCTGGAAGAAGGAGTACTTCGAGGACGGCGAGGTATGGGTGGAAGGGCAATGGGAGCAATCCTTACTGTCATAGTACTCGTCATGCTTGTATTTCCGGCAGCCGCCCAGCAGCGGGAGCCGGTGATTCGCGTGGATGTGCGCCTGGTCCGGCTGCTGGCAACGGTGAAAGATCTCAACGGGCATTTGATTGGGGGTCTGGAGAAGAAGGACTTCAGGATTTTCGACAACGGGGTGCCGCAGGAGATCTCGGTTTTCGAGCGCTATACCGAACAGCCGCTCTCCATCTCGCTGCTGATGGACACCAGCGGATCGATCGCCAAGGATCTGAAGATTGCGGTCGAGTCTGTCAAGCGCTTCCTCTCGGCGCTGCTTCACGAAGGCAACCCGGCGGATGAAGTGGCGCTTTTCTCGTTCAATTATGAGGTACGGCAGCATACCGGCTTTACGCGTAACCTCGCCATGATCCAGCAGCGGATCCAGCCGTTAAAGGCGGAAGCGGGCACGTCCTTGTATGATGCGATTCACCACGGCTCGCAGGCGCTGAAGTATCGCAAAGGCCGGCACGTGATTCTGATTGTCACCGATGGCGGCGACACCACCAGCGTCTATCGTTATCACGAAGCGCTCGAGGCGGCGCATCGCGCCGACGCCCCTATCTATTCTATTCTGCTGATGCCCATCACCAACGATGCCGGCCGCAACATCGGCGGGGAAAACGCCCTCACAACGCTTGCCGAGAGCACAGGCGGCCGCCGCTTCACGGCGAGTGTGGGGTCCGAGCTCGACGACACGCTGGCGGAAATCCTGCGCGATCTTCGCACCCAGTACCTGCTGTCGTTTTATCCGAAGGACGTGCCGCGCACGCGCGATTCGTTTCACCCCATACGGCTCGAGCTGTCGCGTCCCGATTTGCGGGCGGTGACGCGCAGTGGATATTATGGGGAGACTCCGTAACCCCCGATGACTGTCATCAAGCCTCCCAAGCAAAAACCTACCGAGCAGACGTTTGAGGAACCCAAGTACCTCAAGCATCTGATCGAGAATCATATTCCTGTCTGCGCCAAGCTGGAGGATGACAGCCTGGTCACCGGGTTGATTGAATATTACGATGCGGCGTTCATTCGCATCACCCAGGATAACGGGCGTCCCAACCTGTTTCTGTTCAAGCACCAGATCAAATACCTCTACGAGGTTTGAGATCCCTCAACTCCATGAGCCGTTCCTTTCTCGAATCCGCCGAGGAGATCGCGCGCGAAGCCGGCGCCCTGTTGAATAATTACCTGGGGCGGATCGGTTTCGAATTGAAGGGTGATTTTGATTTGGTTACCGAGGCCGACCGCGCCAGCGAACGGCTGATCGTGGAGCGGTTGTCGTCGTGGTTTCCTTCCCACAGCATCCTGGCGGAAGAGGGCGGTGGTCAGGACCGTTCCTCGGCGTATCGCTGGTACGTGGATCCGCTGGACGGGACCACGAATTTCGCCCACGGCTTCCCGGTCTTCAATGTCACCTTGGCTCTGGAGCGGGCGGGGGAGTTGGTGTGCGGTGTGATTTTCGATCCTGTTCGTGGCGAGATGTTCGCCGCTGAGCTGGGCTCCGGCGCTTATTTGAACAAACGCCGCATCCATGTATCGAAAGTTCTCTCACTGGCGGATACGTTGGTGGCGACGGGTTTTCCCAGCCGGAAACGCCACTTCAATTTCAATGTGCACTTCTATCATCAGCTTGCCATGGGAACGCATGGGGTAAGGCGCTGTGGAGCGGCGGCGATCGACATGGCTTACGTCGCCTGCGGCCGTCTGGATGCTTTTTGGGAGTTCACCTTGAATCCTTGGGATATGGCTGCCGGTACGCTGCTGGTGCGGGAAGCCGGAGGGCAGGTGACGGATATGAAGGGTGGCATCGCAAGCTTGACCGGACCACACGTCATTGCCGATAACGGATTGATTCACGACGAACTCATCGCCTTGTTTGGAGAGGTGTTTCGCGGCGAGTATCGCTATCCTCTTCCCACCATTTCGTAGGGGCCTTGCCTTTTCGCCAGCAGCCGTACAATGCCGACGAATTCCTGCGCTTCGCGGAATTGGGTGTGGCAATGGTTGCAGCGGGTTAGGTGGGCGGCAACCTGGGCGGTGCGGGATTCCGTAAGATCGTTCATCGCGTGTAGCGACAACGCCTCTTCGGTGATGTGTTTTGAGGATGTGAATATTTGCATACCTGTTACGCGCGAAAGCGGGTTGGAAACCATCACGGACCGTGTTGAAGCCGGGAACCTTGACCGCATCCCACTCGTTGTTAAGGATGTGCTCCGGCTGATTCTCGGCCTTTCCGCCCTGCTCGCTGGTTTGCTGCTGGCGGCGGTATTCCTGTCGGAGGGAGCCGTGCATATCCCGGCGAATTTGCGCGTGGCTGCTTCGCCCGAGATCGCTTCCCGCCTCGCCGCCGAATACAAGGCGGGCTGGGAAAATGCCTCCCTGCGGACGGCCGACGGGGCCACTCTGCACGGCTGGTACTTCCAACCGGACGCCTGGAACCGCGCCACCGTCATTCTCCTGCACGGCGTTGCCGATTCGCGCCTCGGCATGATGGGACACGCCGGCCTTCTGCTCCGGCATGGGTATGCCGTGCTGGCTCCCGATGCGCGCGGACACGGCTCCAGCGGCGGCGGCCTTACCGGTTATGGCGCGCTGGAAGCACGCGATGTGCAGCTTTGGGCGGATTGGAATTACGGCCGCCATCCGCCCCGGGTGCTATATGGCTGGGGCGCATCCATGGGAGCGTCGGTGCTGCTGCAGGCTTTGCCGCTCGAACACCGGTTCTGCGCGGCGATTGCCGAAAGCCCATTCTCCACGTTCCGGGACGTCGCCTATCATCGGGTGGGCCAACGCCTCGGGTTATCCCAACAGGCTGCCAAATGGGCGCTATTTGCCCTGGTTGAGCCGGCTCTTTGGTACGCGTGGGCGCGGTATGGAATCGATCTTCGCATCGCGTCGCCGGCCGGAGCGTTGCGCCGCGTGGAGACGCCGGTGCTGCTGATCCACGGCTCGGCGGACACCAATATTCCCATCCTTCATTCGCGAGCGATCTACGCCGCGCGGCCTGTCCATACGGAACTCTGGGAAGTAGAAGGGGCGCTGCACACTCAGGCTATGAGCATCGCGCCGCTAGAGTACGAGCGCCGCGTCCTGCATTTGTTCCGGGTCCCTTCCTCCGGCCGCGAAGTCCTTCGAGGGTGAAAGAGTTATCATGGGCGAGGATCTTGAGGAGAGTTTATGACAAGTAAGCAGGCCCTGGCACTGCTGGCCGCGATTGGCGTGACGTTTGCCGTTTTCTCGATAGCCCAGCAGACGGCTCCCGAAGGCCAGAAGAAAAAGAAGCAGCTGAAGGATCGGACGCTCGGCTATGACGATACGGATTACCTGCCGGGCCAGCGGTGGCGTGTGCATGATGTGGCCCGTCCGCGTCCGGCGAAGGTGACGCCAGGCGCGAGCGTGGGCCAGCCTCCCTCCGACGCGACTGTCTTGTTTGATGGCAAGGATCTTTCCCAATGGCTCACGTCCGGGCGCGGCGGAACCAGTCCAGCGTCCTGGAAAATGGAGAACGGGTATTTTGAAGTCGCGCTCAACACCGGCAGCCTCATCACCAAAGAGAAGTTCGGCGACTGCCAGTTGCATATTGAATGGATGGTGCCTCCCGGTCTGCAGGGAAAGGGCCAGGATAAGGGCAACAGCGGCGTGATCCTGATGAGCAACTACGAAATTCAGGTGTTGGAATCCTTCGAGAATCAGACCTATGCCGATGGACAGGCGGGAGCCATCTACGGGCAATGGCCGCCGCTGGTGAACGCCTCCCGGAAGATGGGCGAGTGGCAATCCTATGACATCTTTTTCGAGGCTCCGAAGTTCGCCGGCGGCATGGTGAGCAAACCGGCCGCTTTTACGGTCCTCCACAATGGCGTGCTGCTGCATCTTCACAAGGAAAGCATCGGAAGGATGATTCATGCCAAGGTGGCGACGTATGCCCCTCATGAAGCAGAGGAGCCGCTGATGCTCCAAAATCATGGGCACCCGGTGCGTTATCGCAACATCTGGATCCGCCGTTTGAAGGGGTATGACGAGGCAACGCCGGGCCGTTGATCTGGCGCTTAGAGTTGAGCAATTCCGATTCAGTCAGGTGCGCCGGCTCCGGATGCGCTCCAGATCCTGCGGACTGATAAGCTTTTCGATCGGGATATTTAACTCGACAAGAATGTGATCGGCAAAGGCGATGGTGAGCAGACGGGTGCCCTTGCAAACGTTGTGAATGTGGGGCTGGGATGCGCCCAGGCGGCGCGCGAGGGAGCGTTCGGAGAACTGGCCCCCGCGAATCAGGCGGCCGATTTCCTCGAGCAGGCGGGCACGTAATAAAGAAAAAAGCACAATTACAGTATATATCCGGATGAAATAGGTGGCAGTAAAACTTTTAATTAACAAACGTTTTAAAAATATATTGAGATTTTATTTAGCGAGCATCCACTAGTTTTATCAGATACATACGCTCCACCTTTCCGACCTTCGGCTGCGCCGGATTCGTTTATTTATTGACATATTTCACGGGCAAATTAGGATCTTAATACACTCAGGGACAAGAGACCTGAAGAAAGATCCTCCCATGAAAATGAAATGGACGCGCTCTGAAACCCTCGCTCTCGCCTTCCACCGATGCACCACCTGTCATGGTTCGGGCATACGAAGAACGCGAAAAGGCGGATCCCATCCCTGTAATTGCGTGCTGCGCTCGATTTTCCGGGTTTGCTACAACCGGTTTCAATACTGTCTGCAGAAAGAGAAACGCATGCCCCGCGCCAACCTCGAGATTGGAGCGAATGGAAGATCCAGCCGCTACGTCTGGGGGCGCAAGGAGGAAGAGTATGTGGCCGATTTTCATCTGGTCACCAAACGCACTCTGGACGAACACGACTGGCAGCTTTTCCGTTTTCACTTTCTTCTGGGGGCGGATTGGAAGCTGTGCGCGCGCCGTTTAAGCATCGACCGGGGCACGTTTTTTCACTCCGTCTACCGCATTGAGCAGAAACTGGGCAGGACCTATCGCGAACTGGAACCCTATGGATTGTATCCACTGGACCAATACTTCGGGGGAACGGTGCGGCGCGAGGCAATGGTGGGGAGCTGGCGGTATCAGGACGCGCCGGGCTCGGATATCCCTGAGGCTTCGAGCCGGGTCGTCCCGATTCGTCCTCCGGTAAACAGAAGACAGGCGGAGGCGGAAGAAAAGTTGCGGGCGAAAATGGCGTCCCGGGTGGACTCCCCCTATGACGAAGATGAGGACTACTTCGACTTCTTCGAAGACGAAGCGGCCTGAGGTACCGGGGAGCGCCGGCGCAAATCTCCCGATCAGCCGCCGGCGATCCCCAGCCTGCACTCATCATGCACCGCGCGCACGGCCTTCTCAAGGCCGTCGCGGCGCACCACGATCGCAATGGTAAGTTCACTGGAACCCTGGGCAATGGCGATAATATTCACCGCTTCCCGCGAGATGGCGGTAAAGATACGGCCGGCCATACCGGCCGACCCGCGCATGCCCTCCCCGACGATCGCCAGCAGGCCGACATTCTCGTCTACTTCAAAGGGCCGCAGATAATCGTGGGCCAATTCCAGCGCAAACGTCGTCTCGAGACTGGCCATGGCATGGGGCAGTTCATCGCGCCGGATCAGGAAACAAAAGCTCTGGCGGTAGCTGGAACTGGTCATCGCCAGAACTTCAGCATTGGACTGCGCCAGCGCCGCCAGGGCGCGCGACATGACAACGACGGCATTCAGTTCCGGATTCGCCGGCTCGATGGACACGAGCGCCACATTGGCCATGGACGTAACCGCCCGGGGCCCGTTGGGAGCATCGACGGTCAGGGCAATTCGCGTGCCTGGCTTATCGAGCGCGAAGCTGTTCTTGCTCCACACGGGGATGCCCTTTTCCACTAAAGGCGCGAGCGTGCGCGGGTGGAGAACTTTGGCTCCATTGTAGGCGAGTTCCGCCGCCTCCGCGTAGGTCACCTCAGGCAGTACGGCGGCGTTGGGAACCAGGCGCGGATCGGCGGTCATGATGCCATCCACATCGGTCCAGATCCACAGCTCGGACGCGTCGAGAACGGCGGCTAATATGGAAGCGGAAAAGTCTGACCCGCCGCGTCCGAGGGTAGTGGCGCGGCCGTCGAGCGTGGCGCCATTAAAGCCGGTAATTACCGGAAGAATACCCTGCTCGATCAGCGGCATCAGGGTGCACTGGCTTTTTTCGCGAGTTGGACCCATGAGCGGCGTGGCGTTACCAAAGACGGCATCGGTTACCACGATGCCGGCCGCATTGACGGCAAGGGCTGGAATGCCTGCTGCTTCGAGGTGCGCCGCCATCAGTAATGCGGACAGTCTTTCGCCGGCAGCCACCGCTTCATCCACAGATCGCGGGGGACGTTCTCCCAGCATCATGATTCCCTGGGCGATGCGCCGGAACTCGCCGATGATGGCATGGATGGACTCCAGCACCGGCTTTTGACGGCCGGCCGCGAGCAGTTCTTTGCAGACGCTCACATGACGGTCTTCCAGAAGATGCAGGTTCGCCTCCAGGGCGGCGCTGTCATCGCCCTCGGCTTTACGAAGCGTTTCCAATAGAAGGTCAGTCACCTTGGACATCGCCGAAACAACAATCGCCACCGGCCGCTGCTTTTGGTGGTCTGCACAGATCCGCCCCGCCACCCGCATACGGTCCGCGGAACCCATGCTGGTGCCGCCGAATTTCATGACCAGCAACTGCTTCAACTCTCCAGCTCCTTTCCATTGGAAGTGCGGTCGCGATAGAGTTTGAGGATTGCCTCTTCCACCTCGTCAAGAGACATGGCGCTGGAATCGATGAGGACCGCATCGGGTGCCTGGCGGAGCGGCGCATCGGCGCGGCTGCTGTCGCGTTGATCGCGCTCGCGAATCTCGCGCGCCACCTCTTCCACTGTTCTCACTTCTCCTTTGGCTGCCAGATCGCGGAGCCGGCGGGCGGCGCGGACTTCCACGCTCGCATCGAGGTACACTTTCAGACCGGCATCGGGAAAGACGTTGGTGCCGATATCACGCCCCTCCATCACGGCGCTCTGTTGGGCTCCCATCAGGCGCTGCTTATCGACGAGCGCCCGGCGGACCGCGGGAATCGCCGAGACCCGGGAGGCGGCATCCGACATTTCCTGAGAACGGATGAGGCTGGTGATTTCCTCGCCGTTGAGCTTGACGCGGGTACCCCCTTCCAACAATTCGATGTTGGCCGCCAGGGCAAGTTGCTCGAGCCGGTGCATGTCATCGAGGGCGGTTTGGGTGCGAAGGGCCCACAGCCCGATTGCCCTGTACATCGCGCCGGTATCGATATAAAGGAAGCCAAGCCGTGAGGCGAGGCGGCGGGCAATGGTGCTTTTTCCCGCTCCGGCCGGGCCGTCAATGGCAACGATGATCTTCTTCGGGGGCATGCAAAACCTCCAGTTTACCGCGTGTTCGCCGGATTGACGCGCTATGATCGAGGCATGACCCGCCGTTTGTTGTTCGTCATTTCGGCAACCTTTGCGCTTTCCAGTGCGATGGCCGCCAACAAAGCCATCGATCTCGCGCAAAAGAAGCTGAAGGACGGCAAGTACGACGATGCAATCGCCGGCTTGGAAGCGGAGTTGAAAAGAGCTCCTAAGAACGCCGAAGTGAAGACCGCACTGGCGCAGGCTCATTTCGTGTTTGGAGAATTTCACATGTACAGCAAGGGTGTGCCGCCGGTGAAAAAATATCCGCCGGCTTTGCGGCAGTTCCGGAAAACGGTGGAACTCGATCCCGGCAACAGGAAGGCGAAGGATCATATCGGGATGATCGAGGGGATCTACCGGGGTATGAAAAAGCCAATTCCGGAGTAGGCGTTCCCGCAACGCGCCTGCTGTTGAGCGGAAAATATGCGATTGACGATGATCGGCACCGGCTATGTGGGCCTGGCCACGGGCACCTGCTTTGCGGACGTGGGACACCACGTGATTTGCGTCGATAACGACGTCAGCAAGATTTCGCTGCTGAACGCGGGTGGGATTCCGATTTACGAGCCTGGGCTCGAAGATCTGGTGCGTAAGAATGTGGCGGAAGGCCGGCTTCATTTCACCACCAGTATTGAACGCGGCGTTGACGAATCGGACATCGTATTCATTGCCGTCCCGACTCCTCCGCAACCCGATGGCTCGGTGGACTTGAGCTTTATTGAAGGCGTCGCCCGCGAGATCGCCCTTGTCATGAAGAGCTACAAGGTCATCGTGGATAAGAGCACAGTGCCGGTGAAGACGGGCGACAAAGTGGAGGAGACGATCCGGCGGTACTCGAAGACGAAGGTCGAATTCGACGTGGTGAGCAATCCCGAGTTCCTGCGGGAAGGCTTTGCGATCGAGGACCTGACGCATCCCGATCGGGTGGTGGTGGGCGTGAAGAGCGAGCGGCCGGTGAAGGCGATGAGAGAGCTTTACGCTCCTTTTAAGGCGCCGGTTATTGTCACAGACATTAATTCCGCCGAACTGATCAAGCATGCCGCCAATTCGTTTCTCGCGCTCAAGATTTCCTACATCAACGCCGTCTCCGCGATCTGCGAAGCGAGCGGCGCCAATATTGTGGAAGTGGCGAATGGGATGGGGATGGACGCACGGATCGGGCGGAAGTTCCTTGACGCCAGCCTGGGGTTCGGGGGCAGTTGCTTTCCCAAGGATCTGAGCGCCTTCATAAAAATCTCCGCCCAATTGGGATACGATTTCACGCTGCTGAAGGAAGTGCAGCGTATCAATGTCGAGCAGATGGACCGGTTTTTACAAAAGATCTCGGATACGCTGTGGGTAGTGAAGGACAAGACGATCGGCGTACTCGGGCTCGCATTTAAGCAGAACACGGACGATGTGCGCATGTCACCGGCGATCGACCTCTGCCAGCGCTTGCTGAAGCTCGGCGCAGTCCTGCGGGTGCATGATCCGCAGGCCATGGAGAAAGCGAAAGAGCTGCTTCCCAATGTCACCTATGTCGCGGATATGAACGACGTCGCGGAGGGTTGCGATGCACTGGTGGTGGCCACGGAATGGCCGCAATTTCAGAAGCTGGATCTCGAACGCGCCCGCAGGCTGATGACGCATCCGATTCTGTTTGATGGCCGCAACCTGTTTGAAGTTTCCGAGATGGAGCGGATGGGATTCATCTACAAAAGCATTGGCCGGTGACCATCAGCGCCAAGGATAGCGTGAGCCAGGCGGTAGGTGGCGGCGTGGGCTAGCGCCGTGCTTTCGAGCGGATTCGAATAGCCCCCTCCGAGGGTGACGACAACGGGACACCCCAGGTCCCGGCAGGCCGTGAAGACCGAACGGTCACGGGTGGCAAGTCCTTCCGGCGTAAGGGAGAGACGGCCCAGTGTATCGGTTGTCAGGCCGTCCACGCCGGACTGATACACGATGACATCCGGCTTAAAAGCCACGACGGAGGCGAGCGCTTCCGTCAACCGTTGTTGGTATTCGTCATCGCCCGTGCCGTCGGCCAGCTCAATATCGAGGCTGCTTTTCTGTTTGCGAAACGGGAAGTTGTTCTTCCCGTGCATCGATACCGTAAGCACAGCGCGATCCTGTTCAAAGAGAAGCGCCGTGCCATCGCCTTGATGGACGTCAAGGTCAAGGACGGCCGCCCGCCCGATCCGCCCCTGGGCAAAGAGATTCCGGATGATCACGGCAATATCGTTAAACACGCAGAACCCGGACCCTTCGCCGTAAAAGGCATGGTGCGTACCGCCCGCCAAGTTTCCGCCCCAGCCGTGCCGCATTGCATCTTCCGCCGCGGCCAGCGAACCTCCCACACTGGCGAGCGTGCGCCGTACCAGACCCGGGGACCAGGGGAAGCCGATGCGGCGGATCACGGCGCGGTCGAGCGTGCCGGCGAGGAAGCGGTCCACATAATCAGAGTCGTGGGCGAGGCGGATCACATCGGGAGAAGCGAAGTCCGCCTGCACGAAGGTGAACGTGTTACCAGTGGAGAGAATGTCCCGCACCATCGCATACTTGCGCATCGGGAATTTGTGTCCCGGCGGGAGAGGGATGGCGTAATGATCGCAATAGTAAAGCGGTTTCAACGCTTGCTGAGGTCGCGGATCCAGATGTCCTTGAACATCATGTCGCCCTTGCCGCCGGAATGCAGTTGCAGGGCGATGGGACCGTCAAACGACCGCGGCTGGGGATCGGTGAAGTCGACCATCGGGACCCCGTTCAATCGCGACATATAACGATTGCCTTCGACCTTCACCAGATACTCGTTCCAATCCCCGTGGCGCACCACCAGCTCATTCTCCGGCGCGGGCCAGACGATCCACTGGCGGCCGTCGCCATAGATTCCCCCGGTGTGCTGGCCGATGGTACAGTCGATCTCAAATTGCAAGCCCTGTGACACGTCCGGCGTGCCGGGCTTGAACCCGACGTGGAAGAACACGCCGCTGTTGCCGTCGCCTTCGCATTTGAAGCGGATGGCGAGCTGAAAGTCTTTGTAATTCTTCTCGGTCTGCAGATACCCGTACGCCTTGGTTACGGCCACGCCGTGAATGGCCCCGTTCTCTACTTCCCACTTCTCATTACCGACTTTCACCCATCCGTTGAGGTCCTTGCCGTTGAACAACCGGATCCAATCCTCGCCGGGAAGCTTGGGTCGTGGGGGTCTTTGATTCTGTGCCAGGCCAGTGACGGCGAGAAGCGTGAGTAAAACAAGGAAACGCATCACATCACATGATACGCCAAGCGGTCGCCGTGCGTGGCGGCGATTTTCTAAGATCGGAGCGCTTGCATTGGGGTGAGGCATTGCAGTATGAAAGGGAGGAACTTCCTATGAGTAAACGTGTTTCCATCGGCTCCTGGGCTTACACGATCGGCCCTTACGCCGCCAATCCGATTCCCTTTGATACTGTCTGCGCCAAGCTCAAGAGTCTAGGTTTTGACGGCGTGGAGTTGGGGGGCTTCCCCCCGCATCCAAACCCCGGCAATCCCAACGGATCTAACGATTCATGGCCCGGAGCCATGCCGGAGAAATCCCAGCGGGACGAACTGCGCGCCAGTATGAGAGAGCACGGCCTGGGTTTCAGCGGGATCGCCGCCAACCTGTGGGGCGAGAAGCTGATCAATACGGAAGATCCATCCAAATACATTGAGGAGTTCCGGAAAAACTCTGAGTTCTGCCGGGACGTAGCGATCACCGGCATTCGCGTGGATTGCGTACAGCCGCCCTCGATCCATCGCGAGGTTGACTACAATACGGCTCTGCAGCGCGTCGCCGGCGCCTGGCGGACGTGCTGTGAGATCGCCGCGGACAATGGCCAGTACGTGATGTGGGAATTCGAGCCAGGCTTCGCTTTTAACAAGCCAAGCGACGTGGTGCGCGTACATGACGCGGTGAACAAATCCAACTTCGGTCTGCAGTACGACACCTGTCACGGGCAGATGGTGGGTGTCATGGGCGCGCGCCAGGAGGGGGAGAAGGAAACGTTTTCAAGCCAGGTCGACCTGATCCGCAAACTGAGCGGCCGGATCAACCATATTCATCTGATCGATTCCGACAACACCTGCCATAAAGATGCGAACGGCAACGATGAGACGTCAGCCCATCCTCCCTTTGGACTGGGCGTTCTCGATTTCGATGAGATCCTGCCCGAGTTGTTGAAGGCGTCGCGCCTCTCCCACGACTGGTGGACCATCGACCTCTGCTTCTGGCCCGACGCCTGGGTAGCCACGGAAACCTGTAAGAAAGCCGTGGACAAGCTGGTGGAGAAATACGGATAACGGAAGCGCGAACATGAAAGACTTACGCGTCGGGATGATCGGATATGGGTTCATGGGCCGCACCCATTCCAATGCTTATAAGCGGCTCACCGATTTTTTCCCGGTCCAGCACCGGCCGGTGTTAAAGGCTGTCTGCGCCCGGAATGTCGAGAAGGCGCGAGCATTCGCCTCCAACTGGGGCTATGAACGGATTGAGACCGACTGGAAGAAACTGGTAGAGGCGCCGGACATCGACCTGATCGATATCGGCTCGCCAAACAACACCCATCACGACATCGCGCTGGCCGCCGCAAAGAACGGCAAAATGATTCTGTGCGAGAAGCCGCTCGCCATGAGCGTGAGGGAGGCGGAAGAAATGGTGAAGGCGGTGGAAGAGGCCAAAGTGCCTAACATGGTGTGGTTCAATTACCGCCGCGTTCCTTCCATTGCACTCGCGAAACAGATCATTGAGGAAGGACGCATCGGGCGCGCCTTTCACTACCGGGCCACGTACCTTCAGGATTGGACCATCAGCGAGGATGTGCCTCAGGGAGGCGCGGGATTATGGCGTCTGGATGCCGATGTGGCGGGCTCCGGCGTGACCGGCGACCTGCTGGCGCACTCGATCGATACCGCCATGTGGTTGAACGGGCCAATTTCACGCGTGGTCGCCAAGACCGAGACATTCGTCAAAGAGCGGCAGCATGTCGAGAGCGGAAAGAAGCAGGCGGTGAAGATTGATGATGCCTGTATGTTCCTGGCGGAATTCGCCAACGGCTCCCTGGGGACTTTTGAATCGACGCGCTATGCCCGCGGGCGTAAGAATTTTAATACGTTTGAAATGAACGGCGCCGACGGCAGCATTTATTTCGATCTGGAAGAGCCGGAATACCTGCAATACTTCGAGTACAAACAACTGCAGTCGGGCAGGAAGATGGAATCGCATCTTACCGGATGGAGGAAGATTCATACCACAAATTCCGAGCATCCTTATATGAACCGGTATTGGGTTCCGGGGACCTGCATCGGCTACGAACATACCTTTCTAAATGCGCTGGCTGACTTCGTGATGGGAATAGAAACCGGTACGCCGGTCCAACCCGATTTCCGCAATGCGCTCCAAACGCAGAAGGTTTGCGATGCCGTGCTGGAGTCCGCCCGGTCGGGCAGATGGCAGCAAACCGGCGCGCTGCCAATGTGATTCTAGCTTTTCGGTCGCCCTTGGGGGCGGGGGATGTACTGCCTTAAACCCTCCTCTAGCGGGCATCCCAGGATTTGGCACATCTTAGCCATAGATTGCTCTGTGGGCCTCGTTTTGTCGCTCATATAGAAGTAGATACAAGCCCTCGAGAGATTGCTAAGGCGGGAAAATTTTTCGACAGACATCCCGCCTTTGGCTTTTAACTTTTCCTTTAGCCAGGGGCCGATGTGGTTATAATCTTCCAAATAATTATTCTACGCAAATACCGTGTGTCTGCTGGCCCTAATTCCACACGGGTGTAGTTTGGCATACCGAGATTTGTATTTTGAAATATACATAGTTCACGATTTGGTCGGAACTTGTTGCCTCCTCAAACAGAAAGCGTCTGTTCTCAAGCACAAAATATGCTTGCAAATTACACACGCAAAGTGATTGACAAACACATCGTCTGGAGCGTAAGATTGATCTTAGGAGGTTACAATGAAAGACCCAAAGAAGTACCGCACGCGAGTTGGGGAAGCCATCGCTGCGAAAATGGAAAAAGTTGGAATGTCCATCCTGGATCTAGCGGTGAAGGTGGACACATCGTATGAGCACGCACGCCGTGTGGTAAAGGGTGAGGCGCCTCCTTCGGATCGGTTGTGCCGGGACATTTCCAGGGTACTGGAAATTCCGATGGAGACCTTGTCTGAGTTGATGGAGCAGGATCGTATTCGTCTAAGGTACGGCGGTGTATTGCCGGAGTCTATCACCGGAAAGAAACCCGACATGGAGCCGCTAGAAAGAGTTTGGGACGACCTGAAACCGGCGCAGAAGGAGAACTTGGTAGCTCTGGCCGCGAGCATGGTTCGGCAGAACAGAGCCGAGGGAACCCTGTAATGCAGCACCTTTGTGAAGCAGGTGTTCTAAGATCATCACATTTTGTGATTGTTACTTAGAATCATAAACTTACGGGCGCGTAGCTCAGGTGGATAGAGCACCTGCCTTCTAAGCAGGGGGTCGCAGGTTCGAGTCCTGCCGCGCCTACCAAACAAAACAAATGACTTAGCGCATCGGTTGATCTTCGGTTTTGGGATTACTTTGGGGGATTCTTGGGGTACCCCAGTCTGACTTTAGAGCCAAAGATAGGACTCGACGGCCTCCCGCTTCGCCTTCATGCGAACGTGGCTGTAACGCTGAAGCATGGGCATTGTCGATTCAGGAACGCCAGCCTCGCCATCTTGGTGAGTGCCGTGTGACGCAGATCGTGAAAACGGCACGACACGCCAGCGTCTCTGCGCACGGTTCCCACGCGGACTTATTGTTGTTGCCGGCCTCTCTGGATCAAAAGGCTTTCTAATGCTGGAAAATGGGACCACTCCGGCCGGATCTCGTCGAACTTGTTCTTGAACCAACTCTCATGCATTTCAACCGTGGCATATAAATCATGGTTCATCGGGATGATGCGGCGGCCCTCGCGGCAGACTGTGACGGAGCCTTATGGGACCGCTAGCGAGTAACGTCGGAAGGTAGCAAGTCAGTTAGAACGCCGGTAAGTCCGGACGTCAGATTTCGCGGTAAGCACCTTAACTTGTGCCGTCAGTGTTGAGGGATCGGCTGTAGCGTCTTTTCCACCATAGGCCAGGGACGCGGGACGGTTAGGGGTATGGAGGAAGGAAAGCTCGGGTGGATTACCCCCTTGTAAGTGTTGCATGCGCCCTGAGCCTGAGGGGCGGAACACATCGATTGCAGAGTATCGAATAGAGACGTCAACCTGGTGCTAAAAGATGTTTGCGGATCCGCAATGTCATCGAAGTATTGGGCAATCAAGCTGCTTTGGCGCGTCACCATAGAAAGCTTTCCCAGTACGCCCGCAGCCGCATAGGGATCGTAACCCACGCCAAGCGCCAGGAGAGTGCCGAGCGCGTCGGCATCTTGCTCTTTATTCGCAACGATCAGAGATTGTCCTAGCCGTGCCTGAATATGATGGCTCAGTTCGTGCGCGAGCATGAACGCAATCTCGCTGCTCGATTCATTCAGCAATTCGGCGAGGGCAGTCGATACATGAACGGTCCCAGTGGTGGGGGTATAGAACGCGTTAATCAGCTGACTCCCAAACATGTTGAGCTGCACTGCGTTGAGATTTGCTGTGGGGAAAAAAACGTTCCCGATTGCTTTGAGTTTATTGAAAGCCTGGGCGATTCGCGCCACTGGACTGCCCGGCCAAGTTACACTACCATCGGGCAGGCTGGACAGCAAGCCGCGTTCAGAATTCAAAGTCCAACCGGCAAATGTGATGAACGGTTCGGTGGTTTCAATGACAACCGTCCCCTCGAAGTTGCGAGGGAAGTTCGCGGGAAAACTGCTCGGGTTAAATGACGTATGACAGAGAGCACATAGCGTAACTTGTCGCGAACCCGCTTGCGTTCCGCTGCTGTCGTACGCCGTGACCGCTACTGTAATGGCACGGTTGTACGGATTTGCTATTGCAATGCCTGCATCGCGCGTTGCAATCGAAACGTATCTGACGGTGGGCAGCATGGAAGGAGCGGATAACTCCACCTGGCCAATGCCATTCCGTAGTTCTCGAAAGAGAACCGTTCCTTGCAGCGGAAGGGAACAGAGCGCAACCGCCCATCCGGTAACAACGGCGGGAGACGTCAACTGGCTACGGAATGTTCTGCGGCCATTTGGAGGCAACGTAAAAGTGGCGGTTGAACTCGAACCCGAGCCCAAATTCAGATTAAGCGGACTCCCATTGTCGCTGAAGGTCGACAAAGTGCAACTGCTTGATTGGCCGGCACTCGGGTTGGAAAAGACGAACGACGTTTGCCAAGCCTGTTGCGAGTTGCCGCCGTCAGCGAAATGCGGGAAGTACAAGTGCACTTGGGCATTATCAGGCTCAAATTGCGCAAGTAGTAGACAAGGCAGAAGGCACAGCGCGGCCGTTCTCAATCGCACGGGGACTCCAAAGGTGAAAATTCGGTTCACTCAGCTTATCAGGTGATCAGGCCAAAGTGTAGTTTAGTTTGGGGCTTTCTTTGGGGAGTACAGTTGAAAAACGAGGCAAAATGTGGGGAAGGATGGGTAATGTTGTTCGCTTGTAAACTCCAATGCCTCCTGCGAGTAACCTCGCGGCTGCTTTCTAAGCAGCGGGTCACAGGTCCGAGTCCTGCCGCGCCTACCAATAAAACAGTCACATACTGTAACGGGTCACGAAATTTTGGACGGCCGAGTCAAATTACCCCCCCGCGGAGTTTGCCGCGATCTTTCCCCCTCAGACGAGCAGGAGAAAACGGTCCTCGCCGTCTAGAGTCCGCTCTCGCCGCGCCTGCTGGCGCGCTCTTGACTGCTCCGGGCCGTTTTCTAAAACTGGCTCTGCCCATGGGGGAAAGATCGTGGGAGACTGTCGACTCGAATGTGAGAATGGCGGCGGCAAATATCGCGGCTCGTTACAACATACGAACAAGAACCCAAATCCAGCACCGCTCCAAACAGTTGGAACCCGTAGAATGGCGTCCTAAACGATCGTACGCCGGTCCGCCGCCGTTCGCTCTTTCAGCATCGGGAGCAGGCTTGAAGTGCTCTCCAGCAGTTTCGCCATATCCGTCTCCCCGCAGAGCAAATCCTTGAGCGTAATCTTCTTCAGCACAATGTCCAACACTTCCTGCACGGTAGTCCAAACCATGCGAATCGCACAGTCCGAAGAGTGATTGCACACTTTCTCCAGTCCCGCGTGGCGTTCGCAGAACTTGGTGCCGAAAAATCGCCCTCCCAGCACATCCATCACGGAGCTTACGGTGATGTCCTCCGCCGCGCGTGCCAACGTATAACCGCCCGATTGCCCTCTCACCGATGTAACCATCCCACCCAGTCGCAGCAACCGCATCAGTTTCGCCACATTGGGAACAGACAGCCCCTCGGCCTTGCTGATTTCCGGAATGCTGAGACTCTGGCCCTCCTCCAGTCTCGCCATGTGAAGCAGGCATCGGAGCCCATACTCTTCCTGGGCGCTGAGTTTCATTTCTTCTATTGTATGCCCATGGCGGGCGAAGTAAATCGAAAAGTTGCTATCGTAAGTGTTTCTACCCTACTACTGTGCCGTTTCAAATTTATCCCACTAAGGAATTCCTAGTTCTCCCGGCGCTTCCAGAAGCACTCTCCCGGCTGTCGGAACTGGCGTATAACCTTATCTATAGTTGGGACCATAACATTCGGGCGGTGTTTCGCCGCCTCGATCCCGTGCTCTGGAAGTCCGGCGGGCATAATCCCGTGCGACTGCTCGGCCATGTGTCGCAGAGCACCTTGGAGAAGGCTGCCAAGGACCAACGCTACCTCGCCACCTATCGCCGCGCGTGCGAACTGCACGACGCCTACATCAGCCGGCCCGTGCTGCGCGACAAGCTGGTTGCCTATTTCTCCATGGAATACGGACTCCTCGAATGTATGCCAATATACTCCGGCGGTCTGGGGATCCTCTCCGGCGATCACCTGAAGGCCGCCAGCGATGCGGGCATACCCCTGGTAGGCGTAGGCCTCCTTTATCAGCGTGGCTACATGCAGCAACGCCTGAATTCCGACGGCTGGCAGAACGAGCGAAATCCGGAAAACGACTTCTATACACTCCCGGTGATTCCAACCCTCGATAGCAATGGCCGGGAAGTGAAGGTGTCAATTAAGATGCCGGCCGGTACGGTTCATATCAAGGTCTGGCATATGAACGTCGGGCAGGTGAAACTCTATCTGCTCGACACGAATATTCCCGAGAACGTGGGGCCGGAGAACCGCGACATCACGGACATGTTGTATGGCGGCGACCTTCATACACGCATCCGGCAGGAAGTGGTACTGGGCATCGGCGGCATTCGCGCCTTGAAGGCGCTGGGGCACGACCCGACCGCCTACCATATGAATGAGGGTCACTCCGCGTTCCTCGGCATTGAGCGCATTCGCCTGATGATGCAGGAACAGGGGCTGCCTTTTGACGAAGCGCTGGAAGCCAGCCGGCGGAACAACATCTTCACCACCCACACCCCTGTCCCGGCTGGGATCGACCTCTTTGACAGCGGCCTGATGTATCAGTACTTCAAGGAGTACTGCGAGGACGCCGGCATTCCTTTTGATCAGTTGCTGGGGTTGGGAAAGCGCAACGCCTCCGATGCCGGGGAGCCGTTCTCAATGGCCATTTGTGCGCTCCAAACCTCTTCCTATCGCAATGCCGTCAGCGCGCTCCATCGCCATGTTTCTCAACAGATGTGGTCTGATTTATGGCCCGCCCTTCCCAACTGGGAGGTGCCCATCAGCCACGTGACAAATGGCGTCCATCTGCCAACCTGGTTAAACGGGGATCTCGCGACCATTTACGATCAGTACCTGCAGCCCGATTGGCGCGAGCGGCACTCCGATCCTAAGACGTGGGAGTTGGTGAAAGAGATCCCATCCAGCGAGTTATGGGAGGCGCGCCGTCATCGCAAACGGGTACTCGTCCAGTTTGCGCGCGAGCGTCTGGTAAATCAGAGTATCGCCCGGAAAGCTG